>NZ_JAYXBQ010000047.1:0-150698 GCF_039668335.1 Mycobacterium sp. SM3041
CTAGGGCTTGACCGGATTCACGGCGAACTGGATGACGCGGTAGGGCGCGGTATCGCGCGGCGTGGTGTTCCACTGGCTGACCAGGATGCGCAGTTCATCGAGCGTCGAGCCCGGCGAGATGTAGCCGCCGTACGGCTGTGCCAGCTGATTGTCTTGCGGCTCAGGCAGTTCGTCGGCCTGCTCGGGCCAGCCGCCGGCCACGACGACCGTCGTCACCGGCGCGGTGCCGAGTTCCGTCGGCGAGTTCGCGACGCGGACCTCCATGTTGCCGGTGCTGCTGTTGAAGTACGACAGCACGGTCTTGCCGTCGACCTGCTTCATGCTCATCTCGCCGATCAGGTCGCGCCACAACGGAGTTGGCGGTTTGCCCCAGCCCGCCGTGGCGGACCAGCCCTGCCAGCTGGATCGGTCCGTGAACGCCTGCGGCGTGGCCCGGTAGAGGTAGGCCGGGCTGCTGCGGTCGAAGTTGTTGGCGACCAGGTAAACCCAGCCGCGCGGTGAGTCCGCGGTGGGCACCGGGTCGTAGTAGCCCGTGATCTGACTCTGCGCTCCCCCGGCATAACCGGCCGGTCGCACCGAACCCGGCACGGTCGGCCATGCGCCGCGCGTCGGGTCGGCCTTGACCAGTCGCGAACTCGCCGGTCTCAGGTCGCGCGTGGTGGTGATCAACAGGTAGTTCTCCCGGTTGATGCTCACCACGCCAGCCGGAAGTTGCGATGTGCCAGGAACTTTGGCGTCGGCGAGCAGCGGCTTGTCGATGCCCATGACGCCGCGGTACCGCAGGCCGTCCGGTGAGTTGATGGAGTCGGTCTCGACATGCAGTGCGACGGGCGCATACCAGCCGCCGAATCCGACGCCCTGCCCCGCGAAGCTGTCGCCACAGATCTGCAGGATGCCGCTCGGGAACTCCATGAATTCACAGAGATCCGTCGCACCGATGCCGTAATCGGCTGTCGGCGTGCCGGTTCCGGCCACCGGACCGATGCGTGTCACCTGCCCGACGGCCAACGGTTTGAGCACCGGAGTCGGTACCGGCGCAGGCGGATCCGCCTGCGCCGCCGGCACCCCCATGCCGAACCCGAGCACCAGCGCCGCGACCGACGCTGCCCCCGCCCGCAAGATCAGCGCGTGGCGAGCAGCTCGGCGATCTGAACAGTGTTGAGCGCCGCGCCCTTTCGCAGGTTGTCGCCCGAGACGAACAATGCGAGGCCACGACCGTCGGGCACGCCCGGGTCCTGGCGGATGCGGCCGACCAGCGAGTCGTCGGCGCCGGCGGCGGCCAGCGGCGTCGGCACGTCGACCAGCGAGACGCCGGCCGCGTCGGCCAGCAGCTCACGGGCCCGCTCAACCGAGAGCGGCTGCGCGAATTCGGCATTGATCGACAGCGAGTGTCCGGTGAAGACCGGCACGCGCACGCAGGTGCCACTCACAGCCAGCTCCGGGATACCGAGAATCTTGCGGCTCTCGTTGCGCAGCTTCTGGTCCTCGTCGGTCTCGCCCGAGCCGTCGTCGACGAGCGAGCCGGCCAGCGGGATGACATTGAAGGCAATGGGCGCAACGTATTTCACCGGTGCCGGGTATTCCAGCGCCGAGCCGTCGTGCACCAGCTGCTCGGCACCGCCGATGACGGCGCGGGCCTGGGATGCCAGTTCGTCGACGCCGGCGAGCCCGGATCCGGATACGGCCTGGTAGCTCGACACGATGAGGCGGGTCAGGCCGGCCTCGTCGTGCAGAGGCTTGAGCACCGGCATGGCGGCCATCGTGGTGCAGTTCGGGTTGGCGATGATGCCCTTGGCGAGCTGCTTGCCGCGGACGTCGCGTTCGAAGTTGACCTCCGAAACCACCAGCGGCACATCGGGATCCTTGCGCCACGCCGACGAGTTGTCGATCACCGTCACGCCGGCGGCGGCAAAGCGCGGGGCCTGCACGCGCGACATGGTCGCGCCGGCGGAGAACAGGGCGATGTCCAGACCCGACGGGTCGGCGGTCTCGCTGTTCTCGACCTCGATCTCCTGGCCGCGGAACGTCAGCTTCTTGCCCTCGGACCGCGCCGAGGCGAAGAACCGCACCGAGGTCGCCGGAAAGTCGCGCTCTTCGAGAAGCTTGCGCATGACCTGGCCGACCTGACCGGTCGCACCCACCACACCGATGTTCACCATGACTAGCGCCCCGTTCCGCCGTACACCACGGCGGCCTCTTCGCTGGCGAAGCCGAAGGCCTCGTGCAGCGCCGAGACGGCGGTGTCCAGCTCGGTGTCCTTGACCAGCACCGAGATTCGAATCTCGGAGGTCGAGATCAGGTCGATGTTGACGCCGACCTCGGCCAGCGTCTCGCAGAACTTGGCGGTGACGCCGGGGTGGCTGCGCATACCGGCGCCGACCAGCGACACCTTGCCGATGTGATCGTCGTACAGGACCTGCGAGAAACCGATCTCGTCCTTGAGTGACGTCAGCTTCTCGACGGCGCCCGGGCCGTTCTCGCGCGAACAGGTGAAGGTGATGTCGGTCTTGCCGTCCTCCACCTTCGAGATGTTCTGCAGCACCATGTCGATGTTGACATCGGCGTCGGCGACCGCGCGGAACACCTTGGCGGCGTAGCCCGGTACGTCGGGCACGCCGACGACGGTGACCTTCGCCTCGCTGCGGTCGTGCGCGACTCCGGTGAGGATGGCGTCTTCCATGGGGATGTCCTCGATCGATCCTTTGACGATGGTGCCGGTCTTGTTGGAGTACGAGGACCGGACGTGAATCGGAACGTTGTAGCGACGGGCGTATTCCACGCAGCGCAGCATCAACACTTTGGCTCCGCAGGCGGCCATCTCCAGCATCTCCTCGAAGGAGACGGTGTCCAGATGACGGGCATTGGGGACGATGCGCGGATCAGCGGTGAAGATGCCGTCCACGTCGGTGTAAATCTCGCAGACATCGGCGTTCAGCGCGGCGGCCAGCGCCACGGCGGTGGTGTCCGAACCACCACGGCCCAGCGTGGTGACGTCCTTGCTGTCCTGGCTGACCCCCTGGAAGCCGGCGACCAGCACGATCAGGCCCTCGTCGAGGGCGTCGCGCAGACGGCCCGGGGTGACGTCGATGATCTTGGCGTTGCCGTGCGTGCCGGTGGTGATCACGCCGGCCTGCGAGCCGGTGAACGACCGGGCCTGCGCGCCGAGGGACTCGATGGCCATGGCGACCAGCGCGTTCGAGATGCGCTCACCCGCGGTGAGCAGCATGTCCATCTCCCGGGCCGGTGGCGCCGGGGAGACCTGGCGGGCCAGATCCAGCAGATCATCGGTGGTGTCGCCCATGGCAGAGACCACGACGACGACGTCATTGCCGGCCTTCTTGGTTTCGACGATTCGCTCGGCGACTCGACGGATTCGCTCGGCGTCCGACACCGAGGATCCGCCGTACTTCTGGACGACGAGCGCCACTGTTCGCGTTTCCTTCTCTGAATTGGCAGCAAGCATTCGCATCAATGCTGCTCCAAGGATAAGGGAGGGGTGAACCCGATTTTGTTGCCCGGTCACCTGCCGGACCTGCAGGGCGGGAGACGTTCGTCACTCCCGCCCGGATCAGAAGATGTCGGTGAGCTTCCGCTGTGCCGGGCAGGCGTCGGTCAGCGCCTTCATCTGTTCGGTGATCTGCGCGTTGATCGCCGACAGCTGGTAGGCCTCGGTCGGCGCGGGGGCGCCGGGCGCCCGGCCCTGGGCGGCGATCCGGTAGGCGTCCAGCGCCGAGGCGAACTGCGAGGCCAGCGTCGCCAGTTGCACGGCGTTGGCGGCAACCTTGTCGCCGGTGACCTTCTGCGCCCGCTCGGCCATACCGTCGGCCCACGCCCGGTAGGCCGTCTCCTCGGCGATGGTCGGGACGCCATTGTTGTTCTTGTCGATCTTCGACTCGATCTGCACGGCCTGCGCCTTGTTGTAGTCGAGCATGTCGCGCACCGGTTTGCACTCCGGCGTCGGCCCGCGGAACTCGGTCTGCCACACCACGAGGCCGATGACGACGGCGAGCGCGACCGCGATGCCGATCTTCCAGCTGCGGTCCAGGCTCAACAACCATCTCGTCAACACGGTCGAACTGTATCGGCACAGCTGGCACCACGCCCATTACACCTGGCCAGGACGTTGTCACCCGACAGCCCGACCTCGTTTTGGCGATCTACCGGACCGGAGTAAACTCGCCAGTGATGTATAGCGCGCGGGTGCTCCTCCTCGGACGCCGCGACGGGGTCTGATCCGACCGGCCTCCCGTCGCGGGGGTTTGAGATGCGCCGGTCCTGACCTTCTTCTAGGTCCCATCAAGACAGACCGGAGCAAAAAACCGTGACCACCTACTCTCCCGATTCTTCTGCCGACTCCTTCTCGTCGGTACGCGCCATCACCACCCCGTCCGGCCCACGCCGTGAGGGCCAGCCGTCCTGGAACACCCAGCGAAATTCCGCGATGCCGGTCAACCGGTACCGCAGCTTCGCCGACGAGGTCGAGAAGATCTCCCTGCCCGACCGCACGTGGCCCGACAAGGTCGCCACGGTGGCGCCCGGCTGGTGTGCGGTCGACCTGCGCGACGGCAACCAGGCCCTGATCGACCCGATGAGCCCCGAGCGCAAGCGCCGGATGTTCGACCTGCTGGTCCGCATGGGCTACAAGGAGATCGAGGTCGGCTTCCCGTCGGCCAGCCAGACCGACTTCGACTTCGTCCGCGAGATCATCGAGCAGGGCGCGATCCCCGAGGACGTCACCATCCAGGTGCTGACGCAGTGCCGGCCCGAGCTGATCGAGCGCACCTTCGAGGCCTGCAACGGCGCGCCGCGCGTGATCGTGCACTTCTACAACTCGACGTCGAT
Organism: Mycobacterium sp. SM3041; assembly: GCF_039668335.1. Lineage (NCBI taxonomy): Bacteria > Bacillati > Actinomycetota > Actinomycetes > Mycobacteriales > Mycobacteriaceae > Mycobacterium > Mycobacterium sp. SM3041. The sequence continues at coordinate 4,843 of NZ_JAYXBQ010000047.1, forward strand.
CCTGCAGCGCCGCGTGGTGTTCCGCGCCGACCGCGAGGCCGTCAAGAAGATCGCCACCGACGGCGCGAAGCTGTGCGTCGAAGAGGCCAAGAAGTACCCCGGCACGCTGTGGCGCTTCGAGTACTCCCCCGAGTCCTACACCGGCACCGAGCTGGAGTACGCCGTCGAGGTGTGCAACGCGGTCGCCGAGGTCGTGCAGCCCACGCCGGATTGGCCGCTGATCGTGAACCTGCCGGCGACCGTCGAGATGGCGACGCCGAACGTCTACGCCGACTCGATCGAGTGGATGAACCGGCACCTGACGCCGCGCGACTCGATCATCCTGAGCCTGCACCCGCACAACGACCGCGGCGAGGGCGTCGCGGCCGCCGAGCTGGGTTACCTGGCCGGCGCCGACCGCATCGAGGGCTGCCTGTTCGGCAACGGTGAGCGCACCGGCAACGTCTGCCTGGTGACGCTGGGCCTGAACCTGTTCAGCCGCGGTGTCGACCCGCAGATCGACTTCTCCAACATCGACGAGATCCGTCGCACCGTCGAGTACTGCAACCAGCTGCCCGTCGCCGAGCGCCACCCCTACGGCGGCGACCTGGTCTACACGGCGTTCTCCGGCAGCCACCAGGACGCCATCAACAAGGGTCTGGACCAGATGAAGGTCGACGCAGATGCCGCCGACGCCGACGTCGACGACATCCTGTGGCAGGTGCCGTACCTGCCCATCGACCCGAAGGACGTCGGCCGCACGTACGAGGCCGTCATCCGCGTGAACTCGCAGTCCGGCAAGGGCGGCGTCGCCTACATCATGAAGGCCGATCACGGCCTGGTGCTGCCGCGCCGGCTGCAGATGGAGTTCAGCCAGGCCATCCAGAAGATCACCGACGGTGAAGGCGGCGAGGTCTCCCCGAAGGAGATGTGGGACGTCTTCAACGAGGAGTACCTGGCGCCCATCACCCCGCTGGAGCGCATGCGGCAGCGCGTCGACGCATCAGAAGAGGACGGCGGTACCGACACCATCACCGCCATCGTGAAGATCGACGGCGAGGAGCGCGAGATCGTCGGCGCCGGCAACGGCCCGCTGGCGGCCTTCACCGACGCACTGGGTGCCGTCGGCTTCCACGTCAACGTCCTGGACTACTCCGAGCACGCCATGTCGGCCGGTGAAGAGGCGCAGGCCGCGGCCTACGTCGAGGCGTCGATCGGCGGCAAGACGGTGTGGGGCGTCGGCATCGCGCCGTCGATCACCACGGCGTCGCTGCGGGCCGTCGTCTCGGCGGTGAACCGGGCCGCGCGCGGCTAGTCGACGACTGTCAGCTCGGCGCGCCCGGCTCCTCCGACACTCGGAGGACCCGGGCACACCAGCCGACCGCCTGTTCCGCAAAGTCTTGTGCGGTAACGGTTTTGGCCTCGTCAAGCAGCCGTTCGTTGATCAGCGTGGCGACGCCGCCGACACAGAAGAGCGCCGCGTCGAAGCTCTCCTGATCGGCGTCGCGGTCGGGCTGCAGTAACGCCAGGATGGCGGCAGCCACCCGGTGTTGCGCCATCCGGATGTGCTCGGAGACCGATTCGATGTGCCGGGCGTCGGTCAGGAAGATCCGAACGGCCAGCGGGTCGCTCTCGGCATGCTCGATGAACCCGGCCAGACCCAGCGTCAGCCGCGTCTGGACCGTCGCCGACTCGGGCGCACTCCCTCCGGCCAGCATCGCGGCGAACGGCCCTTCCAACACGTCGTCGATGACGGCGCCGATCAACGCACCGAGGCCGGCAAACTGCTCGTAGAAGTAGCGGTCCGTGAGCTTGGCGCGCGCCGAGACCGCACGGACACTCAGCGCCGACAGCCCGCCTTCGCGCCACAACGCCTCGGCCGCGTCCAGCAGCAGCCGGCGCCGATCGGCCCGTCGCTCCTCTGCTGACCTGCCGGAGTACCTGCGCTGCGGCGCGGCGCCTGAACCGGTGCCCGATCCGTCGTCAGCCATCTGGCGCAACCTCCCCCTCCGACTGCCACATGATGTCAAAATCCGAGGAAGGAAGACGGACACCGGTTTCAAATTCGGTCTTCTGGCAATATTACCGACGAGTAAGGTTCAGGGTTCATCTACATAGTGGGGTGGAACATGGCAGCACAGCTCGCCGAGCAGGTCACCGTGGTGGCCGCGGCCGGAACCGAAGGCGGGGGCGCTGCCCTTGACCAGGTTCTCGGGATGTCCATCGCAACCGGCATCATCACGGCCGGCCTGTTGTGGATCGGCTATCTGCACCGGCAACGTCGCATCACCTGGTTGCAGAACCTGGCCGACAAGGCCGGTCGCAAGATGAACCGGCCCGGCTGGGTCGCCTTGCCGTCGCTGCTGTTCATCTCGACGATCATCTGCGCGATGTTCGGCTTCATCTGGGACGTCAGCCTGCACATCGGCAAGGGCCGCGACGCCGGCCCCCTCGCCAACCCGGCGCACTACTTCATCCTGGTCGGCCTGTTCCTGCTGTTCATCGCGGGCTCGCTGTCGATCATCCTGCCGTACGACAAGCCCGGTCCGGCGGCCATCAAGATCACCAAAACCTGGTACGCGCCCGTCGGCGGCGTGCTGATGGCCGGTTGCGGTCTGTACGCGCTCATCGGCTTCCCGCTCGACGACATCTGGCACCGCATCTTCGGCCAGGACGTGACGCTCTGGGGCCCAACACATTTGATGCTCATCGGCGGCGCCGGACTCTCCCTGGTCGCCACGCTGCTCCTCGAGCGCGAAGGCGACATCGCGATGGGTGCCGACGCCCCGGCCGCCCGCAGCAAGGTGCTGCCGTACCTGGCCTTCGGCGGTCTGGTGATCGGTCTGTCGGTGTTCCCGGTCGAATACGACTTCGGCGTCGAACAGTTCCGGCTGGTGCTGCACCCCATGCTGATCGCCGCCGCCGCGGCCATGTCGCTGGTGGCAACCCGGCTGACGCTCGGACGGTTCGCCACCTTCGGCGCCATCGCATTCTCCTGGTTCATCCGGGGCCTCGTCATCCTGGCGGTCGGGCCGATTCTCGGCTCTCCGTACAGCTGGTTCGCGCTCTACCTCGGCTCGGCCGTCGTCGTGGAACTGATCGGGCTGACGCCCCTCGCCAACCGCCCGATCCTGTTCGGTGCGGTGGCCGGCCTGGGCGTGGGCACTGTCGGCATGTGGCTGGAATCGTTCTGGATCGACGCCATGTACCGCACCCCGTGGCCGAGCAGCATGTGGGGTGAGGCGCTGACGATGTCGACGCCCGTCGCCATCGGTATGGGCATGTGCGGCGCGTTGCTTGCTCTGGTACTCACCGGCCAGCGCCTGCCCGCACGTCCCGTCGGCATCGGCATCGTGACCGCGACGGTCCTGGTCATCGGCGTGGCCGTGGCCAACGGCCTCAACGTCACCGTGCCGGAGCACGCCCGCGCACAGATCACCCTCACCGATGCACCGAGCCCGGCCGGTGAGCGCCTCGTGAACGCCGACATCCAGATCACGCCGACCAACCTCGTCAGCGACGACCCGGAGTGGGTGACGCTGATGGCGTGGCAGGGCAAGCTCGCCAATGAGCGCGGCCTGGTCGTCGACCACCTGCAGCAGGTGGGTCCGGGCCACTACCGGTCCACCCGGCCGATCCCGGTCTGGGGCACGTGGAAGACGGTGCTGCGCGTGCAGGATGGCCGGACGATGGCCGCGGTCCCGGTGTATCTGCCGGCCGACCCCGGTATCGGTGCCGAGGAGACGCCCGCGATCTCGACGATCCGCGACTTCATGGAGGAGATCAAGGTCCTGCAGCGGGAACGCAACCTCGACGTGCCGTCGTGGCTCTACCCCGCGGCGTCGCTGATCGTGCTGGTCTGCTCGCTGATCCTGATCGCCCTGCTGAGTTGGGGTGCGGGACGGATCAATTCGCGCGAACAGTTCAGCGCCACCGAGACCAGGGAACCCGTCGGACAGCCGTGACCTATCTCGCCGATCACTCGCTATTGTTGGCACTGCCGGCGTTCGCTCCCGCTTTCGTCGTGGCCGGGGTCGTGGCCTGGGTGGCCATGAAAGACCGGCGCGCCGGCTCCGACGGTGACGAAACCGATTCGGAGACAACAGGTTCAACCGATGAGGACGGTTCCGCGTGACATTTGTGAAGACCTTCGCCGTGGCCGGCGCTGTTGCCCTGGCGCTCGCGGGCTGCGGTGGCAACGACAAGTCGACCGGCAACTCACCGAGTTCCACCGCAAGTGCCACACCGCAGTTCAGCAACCAGCAGGCCCCGCCGGCGCGCGTCTACGTCGACGTGACCATCGCCGGCGGCACCGCCACGCCACTCAACCAGCAGGTGCAGGCCAAACTCGGCGAGCCGATCATCCTGCGGGTCAACAGTGACGCCGCCGACCAGCTGCATGTGCACTCGAGTCCCGAGCACACCTTCGACATCAAGCCGGCGAAGGATCAGCAGTTCCAGTTCACGGTGAGCGTGCCGGGCAAGGTCGATGTCGAGCTGCACCACCTGGACAAGACGGTCGCCACGATCACGGTGCAGTGACCTCTTCGGTCCTCGCGCACGGGCTGGGCGGATCGACTGATCTGCCCATCCCCGTGACGTACGCCCTGATCGGCGCGGCATGGGCGTTGACCTTCACCTTCGCGGTGGTGGCACTGGCGTGGCGCAAGCCGCGGTTCGATCCGCAGACGCCGGGACGCCCGTTGCCGCGCTGGGTGACGACGGCCGTCGACGCGCCCGCCACGCGCTGGACGGTCGGGCTGCTGGCTCTGGCGTTCGCGGTGTGGGTCGCGGTGGCGTCCATCGTCGCGCCTGCCGAATCCGGCAACCCGCTGCCGGGCGTGTTCTACGTACTGCTGTGGGTCGGAATCGTCGCGCTGTCAGTGCTTTTGGGCCCAGTGTGGCGGGTGTTGTCGCCGGTGCGGACCATCGCCCGACTGCTGCGGCTGAGCCGGGACGCGTATCCCGCGCGGCTCGGCTATTGGCCGGCGGCGGCCGGGCTCTTCGCGTTCGTCTGGCTCGAGCTGGCCAGCCCTGACCCGGGTTCGGTTGGCGCCGTGCGTATCTGGCTGCTGGTCTATCTCTGTGTGACGCTGACCGGGGCGGTCGTGTGCGGCACCCGGTGGTGCTCGCATGCCGACCCGTTCGAGGTGTACAGCGTGGTGGCGTCACGGTGTGCGCCGGTGCGGCGCAACGCCGATGGGCAGATCGCCATCGGCAATCCGTTCAATCACCTACCCACACTGCCGGTCCGGCCGGCCACGGTGACGGTGCTCGCGGTGCTGCTGGGCTCGACGGCCTTCGACAGTTTCTCGGCGACGCCGACATGGCGGGGGTTCGTCGAAGCGCACGCGCACGGCGGCTGGCAGGTCACCGCGATGAAAACCCTTGGGCTGGCGGTGTTTGTCACGACGGTCGCGCTGTCGTTCAGCCTCGCTGCCCGCGCCACCGGCGGCGTGGACCGCGCGCGGCGCCGGGAGCTGCCCGGTTTGATGGCGCACTCCCTCATCCCGATCGTCATCGGCTACGTGTTCGCGCATTACCTGACCTATCTCGTCGAGAAGGGTCAGCAGACCGTCTTCCAGCTCCTGGGCCTGCACGATGCGCAGGTGTATTACGTGCTGTCCATGCACCCGTCGGTGCTGGCCACGACGAAGGTGTTGTTCGTGGTGGCGGGGCACATCGCGGGCGTCGTCGCCGCACACGACTGCGCGCTGCGCGTACTGCCCAAGCGCCATCAGCTCACCGGGCAGCTCGCGATGATGCTGGTGATGGTCGGCTACACGTTCACGGGGCTGTACCTGCTCTTCGGCGGTTGACGCCTGAAACCTTGACATCGCCGGGGCGCGGCACAAAACTGAGGACACACGTCATCAGATGGAGGTGGCATGACAGCCACAGTGCCCGCGGAACCCACGCTCAAGCAGTTGCACGGCCGCGCCTTCGCGTCGCTGTACGACGAAATGGACTACCAGGTCGCACGCATCGACGGCACCCTGCCACCCGAGCTGACCGGCACGCTGTTCCGCATCGGCCCCGGCAAGTTCGAGGTCGGCGACACCGTGCTCAAGACCATGTTCGACGCCGACGGCATGGTGTCCCGTTTCGTCCTCGACGGGAAGTCCGTGCGTTTCACCAACCGCTATGTGCGCACCAAGCAGTACCGCAGCGGCGATGTGATGAGCCAGCGCGGCATCACCACCAACGCCCCGACCCTGCGCGGCAACCTGCTGCCGCCGGCCAACACCGGCAACACCAACATGGCCACGATCTGCGGCGAACTCCTGGCCATGTGGGAGGGCGGCCCGCCGTACCAGATCGATCCGGACTCACTGGACACGTTGGGCTACAAGCGCTTCGACGGTGACCGCCTCGGCTATCTCGGCTCCTTCTCCGCCCACCCGAAATGGGATCCGCACACCGGCGACGTCTACAACTTCGGCCTCGACCTGCTGCCCACGCCGCGACTGCGGTGCTTCAAGGTGGACCGCGCCGGCCGGAGCCACCAGATCAGCTCACTGAAGTTGTGGGACATGGTGTGGAACCACGACTTCGCCCTCACCGAGAACCACATGGTGTTCGTGCTGGATCCGTTGCGCCCCAACATTCCGACGCTGCTGCGAACCCGATCGCTCGCGAAGGCCCTCGAATACCAGACCCGCAACGGCTCGACGCGGTTCGCCCTGGTGCCGCGGGACGGGTCCAAGCCCCGCATCATCGAGCACGAGGCACTGACGCACATCCACGTCACCAACGCCTTCGAGGACGGCTCCGACACCGTCGTGGAGTTCTTCCGGTTCGAGGACTCGGACATCTTCGGCAAGCTCGGTAAGGCGTGGCAGGACCCGGCCGATCCGACCGATCCCCGTGCGCACCTGACCATCGATGAGTGGCCCCGCGGACACCTCTCGCGCTTCCGCATCAGCAAGTCGGGACGAATCAGCGAGACGGTGCTATCAGCAACGGCGCCAATGGAATTCCCGCAGTACGACTGGCGCCGTTCGACGCTGCAGCACAACGTCACCTACGCCTGCAAGGCCACCGAGGACGTGGGCCACTACAACGCGGTGACGCGCATCGACCACCGAACCGGCGTACAGACCACGTTCGATTTCGGTCTGGCCCAGACGGGTGAACCGTTGTTCGTACCCCGCTCCCGCACGGCCGCCGAGGACGACGGTTGGCTGCTGGTGCTCAATCACGATCTGCGGAGCCATCGTTCGCAACTCGTGATCTTCGATGCCCGCACCATCGAGGACGGGCCGCTGGCCACTGCGCATTTGGAGCACCACTTGCCGATCGGGTTCCACGGCACATTCAGCCGGCGTATCGCGGGCTGAACACCCGCTTTCGGCACCGGGCGACGGCACACCTGGCGCGCACTGTCCGCGGCGCGCCCAATCATTCTGTCGGACTGTCTGTTTCGCCGCCGTCGTCGCCTCCGCCCTCGGGCGGGTAGAGGGTGGGGTGCCAGTAGTGGTTGGTGCGGGGTTGGCCGACGTCGAGCAGTGGTGGTGGGGTCCAGTGGGCGCGGCCGTTGGCCATGGTGGTGTGCCAGCCGCCGGTGTCGGCGAGGCGGTTGTCGCAGCCGCACGCGAGGGCAAGGGTGGTGATGTTGGTCAGGCCGCCGACGCACCAGTCGGCGTCAACATGGTGGGCTTGGCAGCGCGAGGCCGGCGCGGTGCAGTTGGGTTTGGTGCAGCCGCGATCCCGGGCGAACAGCGCGAAGCGTTGAGCGACGGTGGCGGTGCGACGTGCTCGGCCCAGGTACAGCAGCTGTTCACTGTGCTGGTCGAACACCGCCAGGTAGTGGTCGGCACCATTGGTGGCGGCCATCTGCAGCAGATCCTTGATGGGCAGCTTGCTGCCGGTGTGGGTGAGTGCGACCCCGGTACGCTGCTCCAGTTCGGTGACGGTGCAGGTGGCCACGATGCTGACCGGGACGCCGTTGTGCTCACCGAGCGTTCCGGAGGACAGCAGCATCCGGAATAGCGTTGTGCAGGCGTCGTGGCGGCGCTGGGCCGGGCTGCGGGTGTCGGAGGCGATTTGCTCCGCTGACGGGGTTCCGGAGATACAGGGCTGCGGGTCAGCCGGATTGCACATGCCGGGGGCGGCGTACTTGTCCAGCAGGGCGTCGAGGTAGGCCCGCGCTTCCGGGGTCAGGGTGCCCTGCAGATCCGACATCCCGTCAGGCCGTTGTTTGGACACGGTGACACCGCGCTTGCGGGCGCGTTCGGCATCATCAGGGAGCGGTCCGTCCTGATCGAGCAGGTAGAGCAGCGCGTCGGCGGCGGCCCGCAGTTCTTCGGGGGTTTGGTGCCGCGCCCCGGCAACCAGGGACTGTTCGAACTGCCTGATGGTGGCGGGGTCGACCCAGCCGGGGAGTTTGTTGATGAACCCCGTGATCACTTTCACGTGCTCGGAGTTGATCACGCCTTCGGCCTGGGCCGCGGCGACGAACTCGAACAGCGGCGGCAGCGGCTCTCCGGTCAACCCGGTGCGCGGCGCCACATGCGCGGCGTCGCGGACGCGACGATGGGCTTCGGTGGTATCCACGCGTAACCGGATGCGCAGCACCTCAGCCCAGTTCTTCGCCCCCAACTCCCGGGCCGCGACCTGAGACTGCGCGGCAGCCAGGATCCGGTTATCGACGGCTTCGGCCGCGCATTTGAGGGTTTCGCGGCGGGACTTCAACGCCAACAATGTCGCCACATCCAGACCGCTGTAATCCAGGGATGCGAGCCGCGCGTGCGCAGCTTCGTAGGCGGCGTACGCCTCCTCGACAGCGGCTGGATCACTCAATCCCATACTCGAACACTAGTTCGAACCACCGACAAGAAGCCGCCGGAAATGTGACGCTAGTTATCTACCGTGACCAGCGCAATCAAAGTGACCAAAGTTTTTAGCAGAGACTGCTAGAACAGCATGAACTGGTCGCCGGCCGGGGTCCGGTCGACGAATTCCTCGACATCCGAGCCGCCGACCACATGGCCGAGCAGCGTCATGAATTCGGCGTCGGAGACGAGCGGCACGCCGAGCTCGCGAGCCTGATAGCCCTTGCCCTGCACGGGCGCCGGCTCGTTGCAGATGACGAGCGAGGTCTGGGCGTCGACGCTGTCGGAGTAGGACAGCCCGACGTGCACGATGCGCTCGATGATCTCTTCGTGCGTGCGGACCATCTCGGCCGACAGCGCCACCCGCATGCCCTGCACCAAGGGCTGTCCCGGTACGAACCGGCCCGGGTTGGCGTAATCACATGGCAGCCGGGACGCCAGCACCTTCAGCGGCCGGAGTTCGTCATGCGTGATGGCGCCACTGGGCCAGCGCTTGCGACCCACATTCCGAATGGGCAGCCAGCGCCGGTGCTCACGCGCCGCGGCCAGCGCCGGTTTGAGGATTTGGGCCAGCACCATGGCGTCGTCGAGGGCGTCGTGCGGGCGAATCTGCGTCGCGCCGTAGTGCGTCGCGAGCGTCTCGAGGCGCAGGTTTTCGGTGCCCAGGTTGAGCCGGCGGGTCAGCTCGACGGTGCACATGACGCTGTCGACGGGCAGCACCGCGCCGACGCGCTCGCACTCGGCGGCCAGGAAGGCGTAGTCGAAACCGGCGTTGTGGGCGACCAGCGTGCGCCCGGACAGCACGGCAGCGAGGTCACCGACGACCTCACCGAACGTCGGCTGTCCCGCCAGCATCTCGGAGGTCAGGCCGTGCACGTGCGTGGGGCCGGGATCGACGCCCGGATTGAGCAGACTGCTGAACGAATGCTCGACGTTGCCGTCGCCGCCGAGGGCCAGCGCCGCGACGCTGATGACGCGGGCATGGCCGGGATCGAAACCTGACGTCTCGACGTCGACGACGGCCCAACCCGCACCGGCATCGGTGGCCGGTCGGCCCCAGCCGAGGTTGGTTTCGCCCACGTGGCAAGGATGGCACGGACCCCTGACAAGATTCGGCGGGCACCACAGCGTGTCGCCGTCCGAATCAGGCGATGACCGCCCTCGACGAGGTGCTCGACGCTATCGTCACGGGCATGACCACGATCGACCCCGACGCGCCCGTCCTCGTCACGGGCGCCAGCGGGTATATCGGCAGCTGGATCGTCCGTTACCTGCTCGAAGCGGGGCACACCGTGCACGGGACGGTGCGCAATCCGCAGAAGCCGACCGGCCTGGAGCACCTCCACAAACTGTCGGCCGACCACCCGGGCAAGCTCAAACTCTTCAAGGCCGACCTGCTCGACGTCGGCAGCTTCGACGAGGCCATGGCCGGCTGTGAGCTCGTCATGCACACTGCCTCGCCGTTCCTGCTCCAAGGCGTCACCGACGCGCAGGAATCGCTGGTGCGCCCCGCGCTGGAAGGCACCCGCAACGTCCTGGACGCGGTGAACCGCACCGAGAGCGTCAAGCGCGTGGTGCTGACCAGCAGCGTGGTGGCGATCTACGGCGACGCCCGCGAATCGCGCGACGTCCCCGGCGGCGTGTTCACCGAGGACCAGTGGAACACCACCAGCAGCGTCGACCATCAGCCGTATTCGTATTCGAAGACCGTGGCCGAGCAGGAGGCCTGGCGCTACCAGAAGGCGCAGGACCGCTGGGATCTGGTGACCATCCATCCGGGCCTGGTGCTCGGCCCGTCTCTGACGAGCGCCAGCGACTCGGCCAGCCTGGCCACCATGAAGCAGTTCGCCGACGGCACCATGCTGACCGGTGCGCCGGAGCTGACCTCGGGCATCGTGGATGTGCGCGACGTCGCCGACGCCCACGTACGCGCCGGCTACACACCCGAGGCGCACGACCGTTACCTGGTCAACGCCGCCTCGCTGAGCCTGCTGGAGATCGGCCAGATCCTGCGCGCCAAGTTCGGCGTCCTGTATCCGTTCCCGTGGCTCAACGTGCCCAAGCTGGCGGTCAAGGCCGTAGCGCCGGTCATCGGGCTGACGCGCGAGTTCGTCGACACCAACGTGGGCTACCCGCTCGTCTTCGACGCCAGTCGCAGCCAGAGCGAGCTCGGATTGGTGTATCGACCCATCGAGCAGACCGTCACCGACCACTTCCAGCAGATGCTCGACGACGGCATCGTGCGCAAGCGGCCGAGCATCCGGCTGCCGTAGTGGGCACCCTCACACGTGTCGTCACATTCGGGGCGCCCCTCCTAGACTTCCGGGGATGATCACCGCACGAGGACGCGTCGCGCTGGGCGCGGGCGCCGCCGCCCGGTGGGCGTCGCGCGTGACGGGCCGCGGTGCCGGCGCCATGATCGGCGGGCTCGTCGCCATGAAGCTGGACCCGTCGATCCTCGGACAGCTCGGCTCCGGGCGGCGCTCCGTCGTCGTCACCGGGACCAACGGCAAGTCGACGACGACGCGGATGACGGCGGCGGCGCTGGCGACCCTCGGGCCGGTGGCGTCCAACAGCGAGGGCGCCAACATGGACGCCGGGCTGATTGCCGCGCTGGCCGGATCGCGCAAGGCGACGCTGGCCGCGCTCGAGGTCGACGAGATGCACGTGCCGCATGTCTCCGACGCGGTGGATCCGTCGGTGATCGTGTTGCTCAACCTGTCTCGTGACCAGCTGGACCGTGTCGGCGAGATCAACCACATCGAACGGACGTTGCGTGCCGGACTGGCCCGTCACCCCAAGGCCGTTGTCGTGGCCAACTGTGACGACGTTCTGGTGACCTCGGCGGCGTACGACAGCCCCAATGTCGTCTGGGTCGCCGCCGGTGGCGGCTGGTCCGGCGATTCGGTGAGCTGTCCGCGCAGCGGTGAGGTGATCGTCCGCGAGAACGGGCACTGGCATTCGACCGGTACCGATTTCTCCCGGCCGACGCCCCAGTGGTGGTACGACGAGACGAACATCTATGGGCCGGACGGCTTTACCGCCCCCATGACGCTGGCCCTGCCCGGCACGGTGAACCGCGGCAACGCGACGCAGGCCGTGGCCGCCGCGGTCGCGCTGGGCGCGTCACCCGCCGCGGCGGTGGCCGCGGTGTCGACGGTCGACGAGGTCGCCGGACGCTACCGGACCCTGCACGTCGGCGAGCACACCGTGCGCATGCTGCTGGCCAAGAACCCCGCCGGCTGGCAGGAGGCGCTGTCTATGGTCTCCAGCGATGTTGCGGGAGCGGTCATTTCAGTGAACGGCCAGGTACCCGACGGCGAGGATCTGTCGTGGCTGTGGGACGTGAACTTCGAGCACTTCGTGGACTTCCCGGCGCCCATCGTATCGGCGGGCGAGCGCGGCACCGATCTCGCGGTGCGCCTCGGCTACGCGGGTGTCGACCACACGCTGGTGCACGACACGTTGGCCGCCATCAAGTCCTGCCCGCCCGGGCACGTCGAGGTCATCGCGAACTACACGGCGTTCCTGCAGCTGAATCGGGAGCTGGCATGAACACGCCCGTCCGCATCGGCCTGGTCCTGCCCGACGTCATGGGCACCTACGGTGACAGCGGTAATGCCGTCGTGCTGCGACAGCGCTTGCGGCTCAGGGGAATTGACGCCGAGATCGTCGAGATCACCCTCGACGACCCGGTGCCGGATTCGATGGACCTCTACACCCTCGGCGGCGCCGAGGACTATGCACAGCGCCTGGCTACCCGCCACCTGCTGCAATACCCGGGCCTGCAGCGTGCCGTCGAGCGCGGCGCTCCGGTGCTGGCGATCTGCGCCGCCATCCAGGTGCTCGGACACTGGTACGAGACGTCGTCAGGCGAGCGCGTCGACGGCGTCGGCCTGCTGGACGTGACGACCTCGCCGCAGCCCGAACGCACCATCGGCGAGGTGGCGTCGGTGCCGATGCTCGACGGCCTCACCCAGAACCTCACAGGCTTCGAAAACCACCGCGGCGGAACCGATCTCGGCCCGCTGGCCAAGCCGTTGGCGCGCGTCGAGAAGGGTGCCGGCAACCGCGCGGGGTCGGGCTACGACGGTGTCGTACAGGGCAGCGTGGTCGCCACCTACCTGCACGGCCCGTGCCTGGCCCGGAATCCGGAGCTGGCCGACTACCTGCTGGCTCAGGTGGTCGGTGAGCTGCCACCCCTGGAACTGCCCGAGGTCGACCTGCTCCGCCGCGAGCGCCTCGCCGCACCGCGCCGGGCTTGACGCCGGCGAAAGCGCTTGAGCCCGTTGCTGTGAACTGACTGTCAACGCGCACGTGCGCGGTTTCACCATTCGACAACCGGGTAGATACGAGCCACCACTGCCCAGCTCGAGAGGTGTGCTCATGTTCGACTTCTTCTGCCCCCAGTGTGGCGACTTCACCTTCGACACGGTCATCTGCCTCCACTGCGACAGTTCGACAGCACAGGAGCACGCCGAGGTAGCGTGAAAGACATTGCTGTAGTGCATATTTCACGCAATACACCACACTCGCGCCATGGGTTGCCTATTTGGTTAGGCAAACCTTTCCGGCTCGTGGAAAGCCGCGTACCCAGTTCATTTCTCGTCAGTTCGCCATGCACCGCACTCGGTCGTGGGGGATCATGAACCGCACGGTTCGCAGCGTCTCGCGAGCCTGCAGCACGTTGAGTATTGGCGTCTTCGATTAGGAACGGCCATATGTCCGAGTGCTTTCTGGCGGGCGAAGAAATCCACCAGCTCAATCGGGACCTACGGATACTCATCGCGACAAACGGCACCCTCACGCGGATTCTCGGTGTCGTCAGCGGCGAGGAGATCGTGGTCCAGGTCGTCGAGCAGCAGATTCATCCGCACGAACTCGACCAGTGGGACCACCTGTCGGGCCGGGTTCTGCAACGCCGTGTCCTGCTCAACGGCCGGACCTCGGGCCGGCGATTCGTCGGCGCCGAATCCCTCATCGCCATCGACCTGCTGCCCCCGACCATCGCGGCAGACCTGACGAGCACAACTGCGCCCATCGGCGAGATCATGGCCGCCAGCCGCCTCGAAACATTCAAGGAGCCGGCCGACATCTGGGTGGCGGAATCACCCGACTGGCTTGCCGCCGCGACGGATCGGGACGCGCAATCGAGGACCGTCAGCCGCCGGTACCGCATCATCCTCGACGGCCGGCCCGTCATCGTCATCACCGAGTACTTCCTCGATTTCGAGGCAACCGCATCATGACGCTGCCGAGCGGAAATCTGGCAGCGCTGCTGGCCGAACGTGCATCGCAGGCAGGATGGCGGGACAGGCCCGCCTACCATGGCCCGCAGGTCGTGACCCACGGGCAAATCCACGACGGCGCAGCACGTTTGGGGACGGTGCTACAGCGCCGTGGACTCTCCGCCGGAGACCGCGTCCTGTTGTGCCTTCCGGATTCTCCCGAACTCGTACAGTTGCTGCTGGCCTGCCTCGGCCGCGGCATCGTGGCCTTCCTCGCCAACCCCGAGCTCAATCGCCGGGACCACCGTTTCGCCGAAAACGACACGGAGCCAGGCCTTGTCATCACATCCGGCGCGCTCCTCGACCGGTTTGGTGAGTCGGCCGTCGCCGACGCCGCGGAGCTGGTTTCCGAAGCGGCCCATGCCGGCCCGGCCGGCTACGAGCCGCTGAGCGGCGACGCTCCCGCCTACGCCACCTACACCTCCGGTACGACGGGTGCACCGAAGGCCGCCATCCACCGGCACTCCGACGTGTGGGCCTACGTCGAGGCGATGTGTGACCGAGCACTGCGCCTCACCGCACCCGATGTCGGGTTGTGCAGTGCGCCAATGTACTTCGCGTACGGGCTCGGCAACGCGGTCTGGTTCCCGCTTGCGACAGGCAGTTCCGCGGTCATCGTCAAACGGCCGGTCACCCCCGAAGCGACAGCCGACCTGAGCACCACATTCGGCGCATCGGTGCTCTACGGCGTGCCGACGTTTTTCGCGCGCATCGTCGAAGCCTGCTCCCCCGCATCATTCCGTTCGCTGCGCTGCCTGGTATCAGCCGGCGAAGCTCTCGACGTGCGGCTCGCCGAGCGGATGACGGAGTTCTTCGGCGGTATCCCGATACTCGACGGGATCGGCTCGACCGAGGTGGGGCAGACGTTCGTCTCGAACACCATCGCGGACTGGCGTCCTGGCACCATCGGAAAAGTTCTCCCGCCCTACGAGATCCGCGTCGTCACGCCGGAGGGCGCGGTGGCGCCTCCCGGCACAGTGGGGAACCTCTGGGCCCGCGGGCCGTCGATATCGCCGGGGTACTGGAATCGTCCGGCCGGCACTCTCGTACGGGATGGCGACTGGCACGATACGCGGGACCGGGTGTCGGTCGACGCCGACGGCTGGGTGACGTACTGCTACCGCGCGGACGACACCGAGATCATCGGTGGCGTCAACGTCAATCCACGGGACATCGAGCGCCTCATCACCCAGGACGGCAGAATCGCGCACGCGGCCGTTGTCGGGGTGAAAGAGTCACCCGGTGTCTCGGCACTGCAGGCGTTCCTCGTCCCCGCCGAAAATGCCGTCGTCGACGAATCGGTCTTCCGAGACCTGCACCAGCGCTTGGTTTCTCAGCTGTCTGCCGTCCAGGTACCACACAGATTCGCCGTGGTCGAGCAGCTCCCCCGCACGCCGACCGGCAAGCTGGTCCGCCCCGCGCTGCGCGCCGAGAGCCCGGCGCCGCCGATCTGGGATTACCCGGCCGCCGAAACACCCTCGGATACACCGCCGCCCGCTCCCGAACGCCCACCGAATCACGTGACGCTCAGTGACCGGGTCGCCGCCCTGCGGCAGGAACAGCACCGGCTGGTGGCCGATACCGTGTGCGCCGAGGTCGCGAAAATGCTGGGCCTGACGGACGCGCAAGCACTGAACCGGGATCTCGCCTTCTCCGAACTCGGCTTCGATTCGAAGATGACGGTCGAACTTCGCAACCGGCTGGCAGCCGTTACCGGACTTCAGCTTTCGGACACCGTCGGCTGGGATTACGGCTCGATCGGGCAACTGGCCCGGTATGTGGAAGCTCAATTGTCCGCCGGCGCAAGCCCCGTCGCGTCTGCCCCGGCAACCGGGGCCGACGAACCGATCGCCATCGTGGGTATGGGCTGCCGCTTCCCCGGCGGGGTGGACACGCCCCAGGGCCTGTGGGAATTGGTGGCGAACGCGCGGGATGTGGTGTCGGAGTTCCCCACCGACCGGGGGTGGGATGTGAAAAGCTTGTTCGACCCCGACCCCGATGCGGCGGGCAAGACCTACACCCGCTGGGGTGGCTTCCTCGCGGACGTGGCCGGCTTCGACGCCGGCTTCTTCGGAATCGGCCCCAGTGAGGCGCGGGCGATGGATCCGCAACAGCGGCTGCTCCTCGAATGCTCGTGGGAAGCCTTGGAGCAGGCCGGAATTGATCCGACGTCATTGCACGGCTCCGCCACCGGGGTGTTCACCGGGGTCTTCGCGCAACGCTACGGCGCCGCGGGAACCGACAGGCTGGAAGGCTACGGGCTGACCGGCTCGGCACTCAGTGTGGCCTCGGGCCGGGTGTCGTACGTCTTGGGGCTGCAGGGGCCCGCGGTGTCGGTGGACACCGCGTGCTCCTCGTCGTTGGTGTCGCTGCACTGGGCCGCGCAGTCCCTGCGGTCGGGCGAATGCGACCTGGCGTTGGCCGGTGGCGTGACGGTGATGACGTCGCCGGAGACCTTCATCGGGTTCAGCAGACAGCGCGGGCTCGCTCCGGATGGCCGGTGCAAGGCTTTCGCCGGCGCCGCGGACGGGACGGCGTGGGGCGAAGGCGCCGGCGTGCTGGCGCTGGAGCGGTTGTCGGATGCCCAGCGGTTGGGACATCCCGTGCTGGCGGTGGTGCGCGGCAGTGCCGTGAACCAGGATGGCGCCTCCAATGGGCTGACCGCACCCAACGGGCCGTCGCAGCAGCGGGTGATCCGGGCGGCCCTGGCCAGCGCGGGGTTGACCGCCGCCGACGTGGATGTCGTGGAGGGGCACGGGACCGGCACCACGTTGGGGGATCCCATTGAGGCGCAGGCGCTTCTGGCCGCCTACGGGCAGGACCGCCCGGCGGAGCGGCCGTTGTGGGTGGGCTCGATCAAATCGAACATGGGTCATACCCAGGCCGCCGCCGGCGTCGCCGGGGTGATCAAGATGGTGCAGGCCATGCGCCATGGCGTGATGCCGGCGACGCTGCACGTGGATGTCCCCTCCCCGCGCGTGGATTGGGACCGCGGAGCGGTGTCCGTGCTGACCGAGGCCCGGCCCTGGCCACTCGATGGCCGCCCGCGCCGGGCCGGTGTGTCGTCGTTCGGCATCAGCGGCACCAACGCGCACGTGATCCTGGAGCAGGGTCCGCAGCCTGAACCGGAAAGTCACGGGGCGGAGAACCCGAGCGGCGCACTCCCGTGGGTCATCTCGGCCAAATCAGCCGAGGCGCTGAGCGCGCAAGCCGAGCGCTTGTCGGCACATCTGCGCGCCCATCCGGAACTCCAGCCTGTCGACGTGGGGTACTCGCTGGCCCGACGTTCGGTGTTCGAGCACCGCGCGGTGGTGCTGGGCGCGGATCGTGAGGCACTCGCCTCGGGACTGACTGCGTTGGCCGCCGGGAAACCGCATGCGGCAGTCGTGGCAGGCCGTGCCGGCGCGGTCGGCAAGTCGGTGGTCGTGTTTCCCGGGCAGGGCTCACAGAGCCTCGGGATGGGCCGGCAGCTGTATGACCAATTGCCGTTGTACGCCACGGTGTTTGATGAAGTGGCCGCCGAGCTGGACCGTCATCTGCGGCTGCCGCTGCGCGAAGTGCTCTGGGGCTCCGACAGCGGCCTGCTCGACAGCACCGAATTCGCGCAGCCGGCGCTGTTCGCGGTGGAAGTGTCGTTGTTCGCGGTGCTGCGGAGCTGGGGCGTCACGCCCGACTTCGTGCTGGGACATTCGGTCGGTGAGTTCTCGGCGGCGTACGTCGCGGGGGTGCTCACGCTGCCGGACGCCGCATTGTTGGTCGCCGCCCGGGGACGCCTGATGCAGGCCCTCCCAGCCGGTGGCGCGATGACGGCCGTGAGCGCCGCAGTAGACGTGGTGACGCCACTGCTGGCCGACGGTGCGGTGATCGCGGCGATCAATGCGCCTGAGTCGGTGGTCCTCTCAGGTCCGCAGGGCGCCGTCACCGAGACCGCCGAGCGGCTGGCCGCGCTGGGCCACCGGGTGCACCCGCTCGCGGTCTCGCATGCCTTCCACTCGCCGTTGATGGAGCCGATGCTCGACGAGTTCGTGCGGCTCGCAGCAGAAGTCGAACCGCGCCGGCCGCAGATTCCGCTGATCTCGAATGTGACGGCCCAATCAGTTGATGCCGCAGCCGGTTTCGGCTCGGCACCATATTGGGTGGACCACATCCGGCGGCCCGTGCGTTTCGCCGACAGCATCCGGAACCTGCAGACAAGCGGCGCGACGCATTTCATCGAGGTCGGTCCGGGCAGCGGGTTGACGGCCGCCGTCGAACGGTCGGTGTCACCGGCCGAACCCGTCACGGTGTCGCTGCTCGGCAAGGGCCGGCCGGAGGTGGCGGCACTCCTGCACGGCGCCGCCCGGTTGTTCACCACCGGCTTGCCCGTGGCGTGGCCGGCGGTGTCCGCGCACGGACACCGGGTCGAGTTGCCCACGTATGCGTTTCAGCGGCGTCGCTTCTGGACGATGCCGACCTCCACCGGATCCGCGGGCACCGCGGCACTGGGGCTGAATGCCGCCCACCATCCGTTGCTGAGCGCGGTGGTCGAGCGGCCTGATTCCGGTGGGGTGGTCTTGACCGGGCGCGTGTCCTTGGCGGATCAGCCATGGTTGGCCGATCACCTGATCGGCGGCGCGGTGCTTTTCCCCGGGACCGGGTTTGTGGAGCTGGCCCTGCGGGCCGGCGACGAGGTGGGCTGCGGAACCGTCGAAGAGTTGGTGCTGGCCGCGCCCCTGGTCCTGGACGAGGACGCCGCGACCCAACTGCAGGTCGTGGTGAGCGCTGCCGCGGAGTCGGGCAGCCGGGCGGTCTCGGTGTACGCACGTCGCGATGAGTCCGACGCGGAGTGGTCGCTGCACGCCGAGGGCACGCTGACGGCCCACGCTTCGGAGCGCGCAGGAGACCTGACGGCGTGGCCGCCGCCCGGTGCGGCGAGCGTCGACCTGTCCGGTGGCTATGCGCGGCTCGGCGAGCGCGGCTACGAGTACGGGCCGGCGTTCCAGGGCCTGATCGCGCTCTGGCGCTGCGGCCCTGAGCTTTTCGCCGAGGTTGCCGCACCCGAAGACGCGGGTGCGACCGACACGATGGGTATCCATCCGGCGGTGCTGGATGCGGTGCTGCACGCGGCCGGGCTGGCCAGCGACACCACCCAGACGATGTTGCCGTTCTGCTGGCGCGGTGTGACGCTGCATGCCGGCGGCGCCGGGCGGGTACGGGCCCGCATCACCGTGCTGGGCGACGACGAACTGTCGGTGGACGTGGCCGACCACGCCGGGTCGCCGGTGCTCACGGTGCGCGCCCTGACCACCCGCCCGATCGGCGCCGGGCAACTGCCCGCCCCCGACGGACCACTGGAAGTGCTCTGGACACCGATATCGTTGAGCCACAAGCCCGAACCGGCGGATCGTGACCGAGTGGTCGTGTGGGAGTACACATCCGCCGACGACGACGTGGTGGGCGCGGTGCATGCCGGCACGCGCGCCGCCCTCGAGGTGTTGCAGGATTGGCTGGCCGACGAGCGAGCCGGCACCTTGGTGGTGTCGACCCGCGGCGCGGTGGGACTGGCCGGCGAGGACGTCGGCGATCTGGCTGCCGCGGCGGTGTGGGGTCTGGTGCGCTCGGCGCAGGCCGAAAACCCGGGCCGCATCATGCTTCTCGACACCGACGGCACGGTCGACCCGACAAAGCTCGTCGCCGCCGGCGAGCCGCAACTCGTGGTGCGGTCCGGCAAGGTGCACGCCGCCCGGTTGGCCTCGGCCCCAGCGCTTTTGGTGCCACCGGAAGGTGCGTGGCGGTTGGCCGTCGGCGGTGACGGAACACTGGAGAACCTCGCCATCCGGGCCTGCCCCGAGGTGGAAGCAGCGTTGCCGGCCGGCCAGGTGCGGGTGGCGGTGGCGGCGGTCGGGGTCAACTTCCGCGACGTCATGGCGGCGTTGGGCATGTATCCCGGGCAGGCCCCCGTGCTGGGCGCCGAGGGCGCCGGCGTGGTGGTGGAGACCGGCCCGGGCGTCTCGGGCATTGCGGTCGGTGATGCGGTGATGGGCCTGATGGCCGGCACCGGCCCGGTGGCCGTGGTCGATGAGCAGTTGCTCACCACGGTGCCGGAGGGCTGGTCGCTCGAGCAGGCCGCCGGGGTCTCGGTGGCGTTCCTGACGGCCCTGTACGGATTGGTGGATCTGGCCGGCATCGCTGCCGGGGAATCGGTACTCGTGCACGCCGGCACCGGCGGGGTGGGCATGGCGGCGGTGCAGCTGGCCCGCCACCTCGGTGCGGACGTCTTCGTCACCGCCAGTCCAGGCAAGTGGAACACCTTGCGCGCCATGGGTTTTGCCGATGACCACATCGGCGATTCGCGCACCCTCGACTTCGAGGACAAGTTCCTGGCGGTCACCGGGGGCCGCGGCGTCGACATCGTGCTCGACTCGCTGGCCGGGGAATTCGTGGACGCGTCGCTCCGGTTGCTGGGCCGCGGTGGGCGCTTCATCGAGATGGGCAAGACCGACATCCGCGACGCCGAGGCGGTCGCCGCGCAGTATCCCGGTGTCCGGTACCAGGCATTCGATCTTTCCGAGGCCGAACCGCAACGGATGCAGGCGATGCTGTGCGAGTTGACGAAGCTCTTCGAAACGGAGCGGCTGCGGCCCCTGCCCGTCACGCCCTGGGATGTCCGCTGCGCCCCGGAGGCCTACCGGTTCATCAGTCAGGCGCGCCATGTCGGCAAGGTGGTGCTGACGATGCCGACGGCGCTGGCCGGCCGGCTCGCCGACGGCACGGTGTTGATCACCGGCGCCACCGGAATGGTCGGCGCGCATCTGGCCCGCCATCTGGTCAGTGCCTACGGCGTCCGGCACCTGGTGCTGGCCAGCCGGCGTGGGGACCGCGCCGAGGGCGCCACCGCGCTGGCCGCCGAATTGGAAAGTGCCGGCGCCCACGTGGAATTGGTGGCCTGCGATGTCACCGATCCGGACGCGGTGCGAGCGCTGGTCGCGCGGTGCTCCCCGCCACTGCGCGGAGTGATCCATGCCGCGGGCGTCCTCGACGATGCCGTGATCGCCTCCCTGACGCCGGACCGGCTGGGCCCGGTGCTGCGGGCCAAGGTGGACGCGGTCTGGAACCTGCACGAAGCCACCCGTGATCTGAATCTGGCGATGTTCGTGTTGTGTTCGTCGATCGCCGCCACGGTGGGCGCACCGGGACAGGGCAATTACGCAGCGGCGAACGCGTTCCTGGACGGCTTTGCCGCCCATCGGCGAGCCCTGGGATTGCCCGGGACGTCCCTCGTGTGGGGAATGTGGGAACAGTCCGGTGGGATGACGGCCCACCTGAGCGACCGCGATCTGGCCCGGATCAGCAGCAGTGGGCTGGCGCCGATGACACCCGCGCAGGCGCTGCAACTGTTCGACGACGCGCTGACGCACGATCACCCCGTGACCGTCGCCGCCCGCCTCGACCGGGCCGCACTGAACACCAAGGCCCGCAACGGAAATCTGCCGGTGTTGTTCAGCGGGCTGGTCCGCAGTCCGCGGCGGCGGCCGGCCCACGATTCCGGCGATGCCACCGCCTCGAAGTCAGCGCTGGCCCACCGCCTCGACGGGTTGACGCGCGACGAACAGCGCACGCTGCTGACCGACATGGTGTGCGCGCAGGCGGCGGCGGTGCTCGGCCACCCCACGCCCGACGATCTCGACCGCGAGGCCGCTTTCGAGGAGCTGGGCTTCGACTCCCTCACCGCCGTCGAACTACGCAACCGCCTCAAGACTGTGACGGGCCTGGCCCTGCCGCCGACCCTGATCTTCGACCACCCCAGCGCCAGTGCGCTGGCGGCCCACCTCGCCGGTTCGCTCACCGCCACCGACGCCCCCGCGGCAGTGACGCATGTCGACGCGCCCTCCGCTCGGCCCGTGGACGACCGGCTGGCCTACCTGGACCAGGCCGCGTTCCTCGCGCTGCGCGCAAGCCATGGCACGGTCCTGCAGATGACCTGGATCTATGACCGGGCCGTCGACGTCGCCGCGTTGCGGCGGTTTCACCACAACCTCGGTCATGGACTGCTGGGCCGCCTGATCGAGCGGGCGTCAGTACCGTTCGCCCGCGATCGCTGGGTCCGGTCTCCGGCCGCGCCGGACATCGACTTCGCCGCCACACCACGGCCGCGCGCCGAGGTGAGCGCATGGTCCGACGAACGCGCAAGGCTGCCGCTCGATCCCGAGCGGGGGCCCGGATGGCACCTCGGGGTGCTGCCGCTCGAGGGCGGCGCCACCGCGATCAGCCTCGTGGCGTCGCATCTGATCGTCGATGCCATCGCCTTCGGGCAGGCGGTCGCCGACGCCGTCGAGGGCCGGACGCACGACCTGGGTTATCTGTCGGCGCGGTCACGGCCTCGCGGTCGCGCGCTGCGCGAGGATCTGCGGCAGGACGGTCAAGGACCTGCCCGACATGGCGCACGGCGTGGCCGCCGTGGCCCGGAGGGAGCGAATCAGCGCCGCCGGCCAAGCCGGCACCCCCGAGCAGAGCCGGCAGCGACCAGAAGGTCGACGTCCCCGGCCTCACCGCGCAGATCGATCTGAGCGCATGGGATGCGCGCGCGAAAAGCCTTGGCGGCGGCAGCAACTCGCTCGTCGCCGGCATCGCGTGCCGGCTCGCGGTGGCGACCGGACGCGTTCAGGAGGACGGGACGGTCACGCTGCGCTTCGTGCTGTCGCGTCGCACCGAGGGTGATACCCGCGCCAATGCGCTGACGAGCGCCGACGTCGTGGTCGACCCCACACACGCGGCGAAGGACCTCGCCGACATCCGCGCCAAGATCACGCGCGCCACCCTCGAGACCATCGAGAACCCTGACGACGAGGCCCTGGCGCCGACGGCCCTGGCGGCGGTCACGCCGAAGTGGGCGGTCCGGAAGTTCGGTGCGATGGCAGCAGGCGGCGCCGTCCTGCCCGTCACGTGCTCCAACGTCGGTGACGTGCCGGCGGCGGTGAGCCGGCCCGACGGCACCGAGGCTGACTACCTGTCCATGCGATCGGTCGAGCCCGACATCACGAAGGGCCTGCTCGAGGCGATGGGCGGCCAGATGTTCCTGTCGTCGGGGCGCGCCGGCGGGAAGATGTCGATCAGAATCTCCGCCTATCTCCCGGGCCGGCTCGATACCCGGGAAGCGTTGCGCGACACGGTGTCACGAGTCCTTGCCGAATTCGATCTGGGTGCGCAGATCGACTACTGACCGCCTGCCGCGGCCTGTTCCCGGGCAGCACGGGCCACTGGCGAGTACTCCAGGTAGTCCAGCGCCATCTGTGTCGACGCCTCCGCGTTGGGGTGATAGCCGGGCCGGATGTAGCGGAACGGCACCGTCACCATGAGCAGCCAGGGACCGGGCACCCGGTACTCCCGCGAGGCGCGCAGCCAGTCGCGGAACCGTGGCTTGGCGGAGATGGTCGGGTCGGCGTTCATGAGGTACCGCATACCCCGGTACCACGTGAGCAGGAACCCGGGCGCGGTGAGCAGCATCGTCACCGCCCGCATGAGGTAGTTGCCACACAGATGCTGGTAGATGTCGAACACCAGCGCGCGGTGTTCGATCTCCTCTGCCCCGTGCCAGCGCAGCAGATCCAGCATGGTCGGGTCGGCGCCGGCGTAGTCGAGGCCGCGGTTCTGGATCGTCCACTGGCCCAGCGCCGCGTTGAAGGGTTCGAGGGCCGCGGCCACCGCCAGGCGCTGGTACAGCGCCCACCGCTGCACCACCCGCGGCAGTCGTGACTGTTTGGCAGCGGCCTTGTCACCCACCGCCGGCAGTTCGGTGGACATCGTGCCGGTGAACGGCGTGGTGTCGATGCCCTGTTCCAGCAGATGTTGCAGCACCATCTGGTGCGCCTGGGCATGCCAGCCCTCCTGCTGCACGAACGGCTTGATCGCGGCTTTCATCTGCGGGTCGTCGACGAGCGGTTCGGCCTCGTTGACGACCTGGATGAACCAGCGCTCACCGGCCGGCAGCATCAGGTGCAGCACGTTCAGCATGTGGGTGGAAAACGGATCGCCGGGAACCCAGTGCAGCGGCGTGTCCGACCAGTCGAAGCGGACCTTTCGGCGGTGGGTCGGATATCCGTCGTGGTGGACCTCGTGATCAGCCATCCCCACTCTTTTCCCAGTTGGAGCGGCTTTAACCCTACGCCAACAACCCCGCACCCTGCGCGATGAACGCCAGGCCGACGAGCGTCACGATCGCCACCACGATCTGTTGCCGGTAGCCGCCGACCCAGTCGTGCACTTTCCGCAGTGCCGCTTGGGTTTTCGCCGGTGCGATGACATTGCAGAGCAGCACCACCTCGACGACGGCGAGGCTCACGACGATGAACACCAGCGCGACGGCGATCTGTGTGCCGATGGCGGCGCCCGACGCCAGGATCGTCGTCAGCGCGAACAGCACCAGCGACGGGTTCGGGCCGGCCCAGAAGCCGATCACCGCCGCGACCCACAGCGCCCCGCTCTCCCAGGCGCGTTGCGCGCGCCCCAGCAGGCCGCCGCGCGGCGGCGCGTCGGGGTCCCGGTGCAGCAACTTCGAGATGGGTGAGACGTCGTCGTCCGGGGTGCGCCGGCGCGTCACCATCCGCACCGCCGTCACTGCCGCGATGACGAGCAGCAGCACGCCGACGGCCACCTGGAGGTGCCGCATCGTCGCGCTCGCGGTGGTGCGCGGGTTGGCCAGGTCGTGCACCCACGCCAGGTCGGTGAAGTGCAGCGCCAGCAGCGGAAGCAACAGCAGCATGACGCTCGCGGCCACGCAGCCGACCCAGTACACCAGCAGGTTCTGCGCCGGGCGCGGCCGGGAGATCAGCAACAGGTTGACGCCGAGGCGCACCGGATCGAACGCGATCGGCAGTGCCAGCACCGCCACAGAACCCCACATTGCCGCCAACTTACCGGGCGCGGCGGAGTGCTAGCTGGGGCGCAGCACCGGGATGAGCGCGTCGATCACCGAGCTGTCCTCGATGGTGGACGGGACGACGTAGTCGGTGCCTTCGGCGATCTGCCGCATGGTCTTTCGCAGGATCTTGCCCGAGCGGGTCTTGGGCAGCGCGCCCACGACGGTGACGTCACGGAAGGTGGCGACGGCGCCGATCTGGTCCCGCACCATCGCCGCGAGTTCCTGTTGCAGCACCCCGCCGTCGATGTCCGCCCCGGCCTTGAGCACGACGTAGCCGCTGGGCCGCTGCCCCTTGAGGTCGTCGTGGACGCCGATGACGGCGCACTCGGCGACGGCCCGGTGGCCGGCGATGACGGCTTCGATGCTCCCGGTCGAAAGCCGGTGCCCCGCAACGTTGATCACGTCGTCGGTGCGGCCCAGCACGGTGAGGTAACCGTCGTCGTCGACGTAGCCGAAGTCACCGGTGAGGTAGTAGCCGGGGAACGCCGACAGGTACGACTGCACGTAGCCCTTGTCGTTCTGCCACAGCCCGGCCAGCGTGCCGGGCGGCAGTGGCAGCTTGATGACGATGTTGCCCTCGACGCCGGGCGCGACCGGATTGCCCGACGCGTCGACGATGCTGACGCGGTAGCCGGGTACCGGCACGGTCGGGGAGCCGGCTTTGATGGGCATGGGTTCGAGCCCGCGCAGGTTCGCGCAGATCGCCCAGCCGGTTTCGGTCTGCCACCAGTGGTCGACGACGGGGCAGTGCAACTTCTCCGAGGCCCATTCATAGGTGTCGGGGTCCAGCCGCTCCCCGGCGACGAAGAGCGTGTGCAGCGTCGAAATATCATGGCCCGCAAGCAATGACGCGTCAGGGTCGGCTTTGCGGATGGCACGCAGCGCGGTCGGCGCGGTGAACAGCGCCGCCACGCGATGTTGCTCGATGACCCGCCAGAACGCGCCCGCGTCGGGAGTGCCGACGGGCTTGCCTTCGTAGAGCACGGTGGTGGCGCCGGCGATCAGCGGCCCGTACACGATGTACGAGCTGCCGACGACCCACCCGATGTCCGAGGCCGTCCACATCACCTGGCCGGCACCGATGTCGTAGACGTTCTTCATCGACCAGGCCAGCGCGACGGCGTGCCCCCCGTTGTCGCGGACGACGCCCTTGGGCCGCCCGGTCGTGCCGGAGGTGTACAGGATGTAGAGCGGGTCGGTGGCGGCCACCGGCACCGGAGCGGCGGGCTCGGCACCTGCGGCCAACGTGTCCCAATCGAGGTAGCCCGGATAGTCGGCGGCCTCCCCCGCGATCTCGCCGCGGTTCTTGACGATCACCGTGGCCGGCGCGGCGCTGGTCAGCGTCAGCGCCTTGGCGACGACGGGCAGGTATTCGACGGTGCGACCCGGTTCCAGCCCACCGGAGGCGGTCAGCAGCGCCACCGGCTGTGCGTCGTCGATGCGGGCCGCGAGTTCGTTCGCCGCGAACCCACCGAACACCACCGAGTGGACGGCGCCGATGCGGGCGCAGGCCAGCATGGCGACAACCGCTTCGGGGATCATCGGCATGTAGACCACGACGCGGGCGCCCTTGGTGACGCCTTGTGCGGCAAGCACTCCGGCGAAGCGCGCCACCCGGTCGAGCAGTTCGGCGTACGTGAAGGACTGCTGCACGCCGACCATCGCGGAGTCGTAGATCAGTGCGGTGCGGCCGCCGTTACCGGCCGCGACGTGCCGGTCGAGGGCGTTGTAGCAGGTGTTGAGCTGACCGTCGGGGAACCAGCGGTAATGCGGCGCCGCGGAATCGTCGAGTGCGCGGGTCGGCGCGACGGTCCAGTCGATGGCCTGCGCGGCCGTCAGCCAGAAGTCGTCGGGCCGCTCCGCTGCGGCCTCGAACGCCTCGCGATAGGCGCTCACGCGAGTTCCTTGGCGACAGCCGAGAACACCGTCATGAACCAGTCCAGGTCCGACATCGAGAAGACAAGAGGTGGGCGCACTTTGAGGATGTTGCCATGTCCGCCGCACACAGAGATCAGAACGCGGTTATCGCGCATCATGTCGACGATGCGCTGCGCCTGCCCGCGGTCGTGTTCCTTGCTGTCGGGGTCGGCGACGATCTCGACGCCGGTGTACAGGCCCGCGCCGCGGACGTCGCCGACGAACGGGTAGTCCTTCGCCAGCGCGCGCAGTTCGGCGCGCAGTTGGTCACCGACCTCGACGGCGTGCGCGGCCAGCCCGTCGCCCTGGATGACGTCGAGGACGGCCTGCGCCGCGGCCATCGAGACGGGGTTGCCGCCAAAGGTGTTGAAGTAGGGCGTCTCCTGTGCGAAGGCGTCGAGAATCTCCGGGCGGGCGGCCATCGCCGCGACAGGAATGCCGTTGCCCATGGGCTTGCCCATCGTCACCAGGTCGGGCACCACGCCGTGCCGCTGGAAACCCCACATCGCCTCGCCGGTCCGCGAGAAGCCCGGCTGCACCTCGTCGGCGATGAACACGCCGCCGGCGCGGTGGACGACCTCGACAGCGGGCGCCAGCACCGATGGATCGACGTAGATGCCGTCGGAGGAGAAGATCGAATCCAGCAGCAGCGCGCTGAACTTGTGGCCGTGCCGCTCCAGATCGGCGATCGCGGCGCTGACCTGGTCGGCGAACCACTGGCCCAGCACCGCCGGGTCGATGCGGTACGAGTCCGGCGCCGGCACCGTGCGCACGTTGGCGCCCAGTGGCACACCGACGCCCAGCGACGGCGACATCGCCGAGATCAGCGCACTGTTGCCGTGGTACGCCTCCTCGGTGACGATGACCCCGGTGCCGCCGCTGTACTGTTCGGCGACCCGGACGGCCAGGTCGTTGGCCTCGGATCCCGTGCAGGTGTACATGATCGACGAGATCTCCGCCGGGAACGTGGCCAGCAGCTTCTCGGAGTAGTCGAGGATGCCGCCGTGCAGGTACCGGGTGTGGGTGTTGAGCTCCGACATCTGCCGGGTGACGGCCTCGATGACCCGCGGGTTGCAGTGCCCGACGCTGGCCACGTTGTTGTAGGCGTCGAGGTACTTGTTGCCGTCGGCGTCATAGAGATGGGCGCCCGAGCCTTTGACCAGGTGGACGGGCCGGTTGTAGAAGAGCCGATAGGACGGACCCAGCGTCGATCGCCGCTTCTCGACCATGGCATCGGTGGTGGGGTCGAGATCTTCCCCTCCGGTGTAGCTGTTGGAGTCCATGATTGTGGAGAAAGCCATGTTCGTTGTCCTTGCGGTAGAAAGCGATCGGCGCGGTGTGACGAGGTGACGGCGGATGCTGGATGACGCCTACGGCGTCAACGTTCTTCGTCGAGCACGACGCGCCCCAATCGGTCGTAGCGCTGCGGGGACCGGGCCCGAAGTACCAGGGCGACAACGATTCCGGCGATCGCGGTGCCACCGACGACCCAGGGAATCGAATCGAAGACGATGTCGTCCTTGGCCGTACCCGCCGCGAACGAGGCGTTCTTGATCAGCAGGTAGATGACGTACAGCATGCCGATGCCGCCGAGCCCGGGGGCGACCAAGGTGCGGAACCAGTGCGTGGTCTCCGGATGTTGCTTGCGCACATGGAAGTACGAGACCACCGAGAACGCCGCCATCGCCTGCACGATGAGAATGGCGGATGTGCCCAGCAGCGCGGCAAGGCCGTAGAGCCCGCTGTAGGGATCGCGACCGGAGACCGCGAACCACAGCACGATCACCAGGGTGATGGCCGTCTGCACGAAGCCCGCGAAGTGCGGGGATCCGTGGATGTGGTGGGTACGGCCAATGGTTTTCGCGGTTCCGGGGAGGATGTCTTCCCGGCCGAGCGCGTAGATGTAGCGGGCAGCGCAGTTGTGGAAGGCCATGCCGCACGCGTACGAGCCGGTGGTGAGCAGGATCTGGAACATGGTCACGGCCCAGCCACCGAGGTGCTCACGCACCGGGGTGAAGAAGATCTCCCCGGCGGTGTTCGTATCCTGCGCCAGCGCAATGGATTTGCTGGGTCCGGTGCCCACGATCGCCAGCCACGACACCACGATGTAGAACGCCCCGATGCCGAGCACCGACGACATGATCGCAACGGGGATGATCTTCTTGGGGTTCTTGGACTCTTCGCCGTACATGGCGCTGGACTCGAATCCCACCCAGGACCAGAAGGCGAAGAACAAGCCGATCCCGGCGGAGCCTGCCACGGCCATGGTGCCCGCGCCGCTGACGTTTGGGACGACGGCGTCGAGCCCCTTCAGCCCGTTGATCGGGTTGAGAGATGACAGCGACCAGCCTTCCGGGCCACCGCCGCTGACGACCACCGAACCCGCCATCAGCGTCAACATCACAATCTCGGTGATCAGCAGTCCGCCAAGCACTTTCGCGGCCAAGTTGACATCGAAGTAGGTGAGTACCGCATTGGCGACGATCATCACCACGGCGAACAGCAGCCACGGCAGATGCACGTTGAACAGTGAGGCGAACAGATCCCGTGAGAAGAACGAGAAAATGCCGACCAGGGACGCCTCGAAAACCACGTACGCCAGGACCGTCAGGAAACCGGCCGACAGACCGAGCACCCGCCCGAGTCCGTGCGAGATGTAGCCGTAGAACGCACCGGTGGCGGTG
Source organism: Mycobacterium sp. SM3041 (assembly GCF_039668335.1). NCBI lineage: Bacteria > Bacillati > Actinomycetota > Actinomycetes > Mycobacteriales > Mycobacteriaceae > Mycobacterium > Mycobacterium sp. SM3041. The sequence continues at coordinate 34,442 of NZ_JAYXBQ010000047.1, forward strand.
ATGTGCTTCGACATCGCCGCATATCCGACAGCGAAGAGGCCCAGCACGATGGTGGCGATGAGGTACCCGGCAGGAGCGGCGGCGCCGTTACCGGACCCGACGGCGATCGGGACGTTGCCGACCATCGCGGTGATCGGGGCGGCGGTGGCCACCGCCATGAACAGCACGCCGATCAAGCCGACGGCGTTGGGTTTGAGGCGCTGCACGCCGGGGCCGCTGTCGGGCGGTGCCGGTGTCAGCGGGGCGGTTCGTGGGTGGTCGTCGATTTCACTCATGGGTGCTGACCGATCCGATCTGATGGGAGATGGGTCCGGGCCACGCTGGCCGGTTTTGGGTTTATTTGGTCTGCTCTGTCGAGCGGCACTTCAGCTAATCCGATGGACCAATGGACCCCCACGCCATCGGCACAGGGCTATTGGTACCAGACCGCCCCGACGTGGTCAATACCCGAACTACCTGCACACTTCCTGTGCGCCCTGCCAAAATCGCGCCATATTTCCGGCCCGTAAAGCCGTCGTTACCAATTTTCGGTTTTGGTTCACTTTCGAGCCAAAGTGCGCTACAACTGACCAGACCAAATAGTGACCGTGCCCACACCGCCAGTTCAGGAGAGCCACAATGAGCGACATGGCCGCCACCGACTACGAACGCTTCGCGCGCGCTGCGCTCCCGCACTATGGGCTCGATTCGGCAACCGTGACGCTGCTGAGCTACTCGGAGAACGGCACCTTCCTGGTGGAATCGGGGACCGAACGCCAGGTCCTGCGCGTGCACCGGCCCGGCTACCACTCGCTGGCCGCCATCGAATCCGAACTCGACTGGATGGAGAGCCTGCGCCGCGACTCCGCGATCACGACACCGCAGGTGATTCCCGCCCCCGACGGACGCCGGGTGGTGGAGGCCCGCATCGGCGACCAGAGCTGTCTCGTCGACCTGTTCACGTTCGTGGAAGGCACCATCGCCGAGGACGACGCCTCGGACATCAGCTTCAGCGAGTTGGGCGCGATCACGGCGACGCTGCACGACCACGTCCAGCGCTGGCAGCGACCGGAGGCTTTCACACGCTTCCGGTGGGACCTCGACACCATGCTCGGCGCCGCCGGCCGGTGGGGTGACTGGCGGGACGCGCCGGCCCTGTCGGCCGGCGATGCCGCCGTCATCGAGGAGGCCGAGCGCAAGGTCATCGAACGCCTCACCGACTACGGCATGGGCCCCGACCGCTTCGGGCTGGTCCACGCCGACCTGCGGATGTCGAACCTGATGGTGCACAAGGGCAAGATCACCGTCATCGACTTCGACGACTGCGGCTGGTCGTGGTACCTCGCCGACCTGGGTGCGGTGGTGTCGTTCGTCGAGGACACCCCGGACGCCGCCCGCATCATCGACGAATGGCTCGCCGGCTACCGCACCGTCCGCGACATCCCCGCCGCCGACCTCGCCGAGATCCCCACCTTCGTCATGCTGCGCCGCCTGATGCTCACAGCCTGGATCGGCAGCCATCCCGAATCCGGACCGGCACAGACCCTCGGGCACCGATACGCCTCCGGCACAGCACAATTGGCGCAGTCCTACCTAACCGACCCATCGTGGTTCCGGGTTGATGTGCCCGCGACCGCTCCCACTCTCTCCCACTGACAGGACACCGCGCACCATGTTCGATCTCACCAACAAGAACGTCATCGTCACCGGCGCCACCAAGGGCATCGGCTACGGCATCGCCGCGGTCTTCGCCACCGCGGGCGCCAATGTCGCCGTGGCGGCCCGCTCACTGCACGACCTCGACACCGCCGTCTCCGGCCTGGACGGGCTCGGGTCCGGCAAGATCATCGGGGTCGCGGTCGACGTGGCCGATCCCCGGTCCTGCCACGCGATGGCCGAGGCTGCCGTCGACGCCTTCGGCGGCATCGACGTGCTGTGCGCCAACGCCGGCATCTTCCCCGAGGCACCGCTGGCCACCATGACACCCGACGATCTCGCCACCGTGCTCGACGTCAACGTCAAGGGCACCGTCTACAGCGTGCAGGCCTGTCTCGAGGCGCTCACCCGCAGCGGCGCCGGCCGTGTCATCCTCACCTCGTCGATCACCGGTCCGGTGACGGGCTTCCCCGGCTGGTCGCACTACGGCGCATCCAAGGCCGCACAGCTGGGCTTCATGCGCACCGCGGCAATCGAACTCGCGCCCAAGCGCATCACCGTCAACGCCATCCTGCCCGGCAACATCCTCACCGAGGGTCTGCAGGAGATGGGCGAGGACTACATCGCCGGCATGGCCCGCTCCATCCCCGCCGGGACGCTGGGCACTCCCGAAGACATCGGCCACGTCGCCGCGTTCCTCGCCAGCGACGAGGCCCGTTACCTCACCGGCCAGTCCATCGTCGTCGACGGCGGGCAAATCCTGCCGGAATCCCTGGACGCCGTCGCCGGGTGATACCAGGTCGGTACGGTGAACGACATGGACGAGTCCGAGGGTGGCCCGGTAGCCGAGGATGTGCGGCGCCGCATCGTCAGCATGCTCGACGCCGGAACGCTCCGTCCCGGTGACCGTCTCGGTTCCGAACGCGAGATGGCCGAGCAGTTCTCCGTCTCGCGGGCGACGCTGCGCAGTGCCCTGGTTCCGCTGAGCCGCGCCGGCATCCTGGAGCGGCGCAGCGGCCGTGCGGGCGGCACGTTCATCAAGACCGTGCTCGTGGAACGCAACGTCGCCGAGCTGTCGGGCCTGCCGAATCGGCTGAAGCAGGGCGGTCATTCCACGACCCGCAGCCGGGTGCTGTCGACGGCCCTGCGCGGCGCCACGGCCATCGAGGCGCAACGCCTGGGCATCGAGCCCGACACCGAACTCGTCGTCATCCAGCGCCTGCGCTATGCCGACGGCTTCCCGCTGTCGGTCGACTGCGCGCACTTCCCCGCCGACCTCGTTCCGGACCTGCTCGAGCAACCTCTCGGCGGGTCGCTCTACGACATCTTGGCCGTCCGCTACGACCTGCGGCCGGTCACCTCGGTCGAGAGCATCGAGGTCGTCAGCGCCAATCCCCGTGAAGCGTCCTGGCTCGAAATCCCGACGCGCACTCCCCTGCTGGCGATGACGCGTGTCGCCTCGGATGCGGGCGGGCGGCCGTTCGAATACTCCGAGGATCTGTTCCGCGCCGACCGGGTCCGGCTCGTCGCCAAGACCTCCGCGCTGGCCGAGCGCGAGACCCTCGGCACCGACGGCCGCGTCGAGCTCACCGTCACGGCCTAGCTGTCCCACCGAGCGCGCCGAGAATGCCCAGGGATTTCCACTAGCTCCAGCTCATTTAGGCTGCGACACAAGTGAAAACAAGTCGTTCGCGCCGCGACCCAGCAGCGTGGTGTTGACCCTCCATACTTCCCGCACAGTCACGTCTGGGGAGCTTGTGCCTGGCATGGCCCACGCGGTTTCACATGTCGCCATATCCATGCCATAGGCGACCGGTGACGGCTCGCCCGTCAGGATGGCGATCGCGCCATCAGAGCCGATGTAGCTGGTGGACAGGCCTTCGGCATCGCAGGCCTTTCCCTTGGCGCCCGTTCGCAGGTCGAATTGCTGCCAACTTCGAAGCCGCTTGTCGGAGGCGACGTACAGGGTCGTACCAATGAGCCGTGCGTATAGCCGTAACGTCGGCTTGGGGATTTCGAGCAGTTGCCGCCCACTCATCGTGACGACTCGAAGCTGCGACTCGTCCTCCACGATCGGCACGTCGGGCGAGGTATTCACAAGGCCTCCGGCTATCTGCGCCGATAACCGGCCGGATTCATCAAGCAGCGCAACGCGTTCCGAGCCGTCTTGATCGTGATAGCTGAACCCGAACCCACCGGCGTAGACGATGGCACCCCCGACTGATGCGTCACGCCCCGCTGAAGGCTTCACCGAGACGCCGTCGACAACCGAGAAAACGATGTCCGGCGCCCTGAAAACACCTTGCGACGCAAACTTCATCGGCTGAAGGTCCGAATTGGCTCCCGCAGAATCCCCGAGCAGACCATCGCCCGGGACAAACCATGTGAGCTCGGCATGCGGGCCGACCCCATGAACACCACTGTCCGGCACCGCGGCAACCACGTAGTCACCTACCTGGCTCAAGCGTGGTTCGGGACCTGATCCGTATGCTCGTAGTTCAGTCGGGCCGTCGAACATCACGGCCCCAGTCTCGGTGTTGACGACCCACGCCCGCCGCGGCTGTCCCGAAGCCTCCCATACGCACAACAACATCGCCGGCCCATTCACGAAACAGCGAGTACTGGCCGCGCGTGCGTTGGGGCCCAGCCGAACCGGAGCGAACAGCCGGTGACCATCCGCCACGTTGACCCCGACAACTCGCCACCCGTCGCTCGAGGCACCGAGAAAGAATCCACGGTCCCCCACATTGCCGGCCGGATGGATCATCGAATCTGCCGGTAGCCCCAGCTCGGCTGCCGTCACGTGCCAGCCGAACACCGGTTGCTTCCGCATCGACTGAGACAGCAACAACTGGTTGGGCAACCCCAACTGCTCTGCGGTGGCCAGCGGTGGCGCAGACTGTGGCCTGCCGTCGACCGGTCGCTGGACGACGATCACGGCAGCCACCACCGCAGCAGCCAAAGCCAGCGCACCAGCCACCAGCCACCATTTGCGAAGCCCGCCTCGACGGATCATTCGACCTCGAAGTCCTGCGCCCGCAACCGTTCGATCGCCCGGCCATTGGCGAGCTCACCGCGGTTCTCCGGATACAGCCAGTAATGCCGGATAGCCCAGTAGAGCGCAGCTCCATTCGCCTGGTAGGTAGGCAAGCTGTTGATGGTCTGCGTTTCACCATCTGTCATCACCATCACCGCCGGACAGCTCACGGCCTTGCCCTTGGGCGCCTGGTCAATGACATCCACCACGTCATCCCACGCTCCACTGGCGGTCGTGGTTACGGAGTTTGAGACCTCAAACCCTTCCGGCGACAGTTTCAGATATCCCCAGCCGTTCGACCTACCGCGCAGGAGAAGGTAGGCAAACCAACACACCATTCCGGCAACAATAATGGGGTAATAGATTTGCCTGGCCCCACCGATTCCGATTGCGAGCCGCCCGCTAGGAACGTAGCAAACAAAAGAAATTCCACTAACTATCGCGCTGACAATCGATAGCTCCAGGAACCGGGTCTTTGCGTGTGGTGGACGGAAATATGTGCCGTCGGCTTCACTGGTTGCCTGAGGAACAACGCGACCCAGCCGAACCTGTAGTGCCAAAACAAGCAGAAACAGGAAACACAGTAGTAGTCCGACAGCGAATACAGAAGTTAGATAGTCACGACGGCCAAGTAGATAGAGAACCCAGATGAGGCAAAGCGCAACGAGAACCGCAAAAACCGAGATAGAAAAATTCGCGGCCACTCTTGGATTTTTCCAGTGCTCGGGCATCTGTAATTCTATTTCGGGCAAAATGCACCACCAACCTGATTTCCTATCCACTCCATTCCCTTGCCCCCGCCGAACGCACCCCCGACCGCAAACACTGGCACTGTAAACGCCGCCACCTCGGGCCCAAACGGCGCACCGACTACGGCACCGAGCTTTGCACCGCCCCAGCCTCCGGCGTAATCACCGCCAACCCCGAAAACCCCAGAGATGCCTGCGACACAGGCCTCATGCGGAGTCGGCGCAGCGGCAAACTTATACATTGTTGTCAATAGTCCCAGAGCTGGCCCGCCGTATCTGGCAGCCTTACCGATGTCCTTGACGGAGTCCGGGGTCAGCCCCGGCAGGCTGCCGCCTCGGCCCACGTGTGCATCGAGGCCTGTGAGTGCCCCGCCGACCACCGTCGGCGCGTCGCTGGTAAAGAACGGATTGTCGGGCGGCAACGCTCCGTGCCGCCCATCCGGCATTGTCCAACCCGCTGTTTGGTGTCCGTCCGGGGTCTCGGTGGCGAGGAAGAATGCACCGTTGTTCCCGAAATCCATCTGGGTGTATTTCACCTTTGTTCCAGGGTCAACCCAGGACGCCGTGTGACAAAGCAAATTGCCGTTCTTGTCGAACCAATTCGACCCCACATGTTCCATCTTCTTCGTATTATTGAAGTCATACGTCGTGATGACCTTCTTGCCGCCGTCCGCCATTGTCAACGTGGTGACGTGATTTCCGTCCTTGTCAATCGATTCGGTCGTGGCAATTCTGATAGTCGCCATATCTTCGCCACGGACGATGCCTTGCTGCATCAATCCGTCCATGGTGAGCGGGTTTGGAACCTCGTCCGCCGGTTGCACCGGCCCGGTCGTCGGGAACCCCAAGCCGATGTCACTCGGCGCAGGCAACGCGAAGCCAAAATTCTTCGCAGCAGCCTGCACCGCAGCTGCCGTACCACTATCGGCGCCACCGACGGCCACCAGCAGCCGGTTGACTTCTACCTGCTCCACTTCCGCTTGACGCTGGAGCGCGGCGGCCTTCTCCTCTGACATCTCGGCTGGTTTGATCAGCACTACCCACTGATCGCTGACGTGAAGTTCGGTCCGATCGATCGCGTCGGCTTTGTTGATGAGCGCGGCCCTTGCATTGCCAATATCTGACGCGCCCTTGGCGAGTGCCGATTTCACCGAGCTCGTGTACTTCGCGAAATCATCAGCGGCTCTCGTCGCCCGGCCGAACATCGCGGTCGCTGCGTCATGTGCGGAGCCCGACCATGCGCTCGCCTCAGGCATCCGCCTGATCTGGTCGTCGAGAGATCGAACGGCTGACGCGATATCGTCGCCGCTCTTTCCCAGTGCACTCCCCGCCGAGACGAGGGAATCTGGCGACCATTTCTCCAACCGGGGTCTCGACGGCAACATCGGTCAGAACAGCCCTTTGAACGCCCCGGCGAGGTCGCTGTCGGTCACCTCGTACTTGTCGCCGGCCCCGCGAACCGCCGCCCCCATACGCGTGATGCTGCTTGCGATCTTCTCAGCCTCGGCGGCGATATGGGCTCCGACAACGCGGCAGGCCCATTGCGTAGTGGAACCAGGTAGCCCATCTCCGGCGCTACTCGCCTTGCTCCCCATGTCCGCGGCACGGATCGCATTGGATGCGATACCAACTTGATCTGCGAACGCCCGCAAAATCTCAGGGTCAACCAGCATTCGGATCCTCCCCACCCTCGCGTTCGAGGATATCGCGCACCGCGAGGGCGAACCGTCAGCAAAATCAGAATTGACCGATCTTTACTGGATGCCGAGACTTGACCGATCCGCAGCGCCCGTTGAGTAGATGGCCTGCTGGCCGCGGATTCACCCGAACAGGTCGACGGCCGCGGCGATGCGGGCCGCGGCATCGCCGACGATCGCCTCACCGTGGCCGAACCCGGCGATGCGGGCGCCGGTCGCCGCGATGATGCCGGCGGCCCGGACCGCGGCGGGCCGGTCGGTGTTGAAGACACCCACGGCCACTTGACCGTTCACCTCCGCGACGGCGTCGCCGGTGAGCACGGCATCGTCGTCCGACAGGTACAGCGCGATACTGCCCGGCGTGTGACCCGGGACGGCGATGACGCGGGCGCCGCCGGCGAAGTCGAGGATGTCACCATCGGCCACCGTGCGGTCGACAGGGCAGGCCGGGCCGTGCGGTGCGGCGTCGAAGTCCGGCCGCAGCGTCCGCTCGGCATCGGTGAGGACCGGTACCGGCCCGTCGGCGGCACCCGTGATGTACGACGAATCCAGCTCCCCGGCAATCACTTCGGCACCGGACCAGCCGGCGATCTCCGCGGCGGCGCCGCAGTGGTCCTCGTGAAAGTGCGTCAGCACAATACGTTTCACATCGGCGGGCTCCCGGCCGAGTGCGGTGAGGGCGTCGGCGACCAGTGCGGCGCTGTCGGGCCAGCCGGTATCGACGAGCGTCACACCGTCGGGGTCGAGCCGCAGATAGCAGTTGAGCAGATGGGCCCGCTCGCCAGGGATCCGCAGTCGGTACAACAACGGGGTCAGCGCGAGCAGTTCGGCCATGTCCCCACGCTAGCCGAGGACGGGCGCCGGCCTCCGCTTGGAACCGCTCCTGTTTCTCGATGGCCACCAGTTGTACTTGCCGACCAGTACGGCCAGCGCCGGCACGGTGACGGTGCGGACGATGAGGGTGTCGATCAGCAGGCCCACGCCGATGATGAAGCCGCCCTGCACCATCGAGCCGATGCTGCTGAACAGCATGGCGAACATGGGTGCGGCGAAGATCATTCCGGCAGAGGTGATCACGCTGCCGGTGCTCCGCACCGTGCGGATGACGCCCGAACGGATGCCGTTCGGCGATTCGTCGCGGATCCGGGAGATCAGCAGCATGTTGTAGTCGGCGCCGACGGCCACCAGCACGATGAAGGCCATGCCCGGAGTACTCGCCGCCATGGGCTGACCGCCGAGAATCTGCAACACGATGACCCCGATGCCGAGCGACGACAGGCACGAGAGGATCACGGTGCCAACGAGATACAGCGGTGCGACGACGGCCCGCAGCAGCAGCACCAGGATCAGGAAAACCACGATGACGGTCATCAGCACGATGTACCGCAGGTCCTTGTTGAAGTAGTCGCGCAGTTCCGCGTAGTACGGCGTCATGCCCGACATCGCGATCTTGGCGTCCGCCAGCGACGTATTGGCCTGTGCGCCTTGCGCGGCGGCGAGAATCGCCTTGACCTGATCCATGGCCTTGGTGTCGTAGGGGTTCAGCTTGGACTCGACCAGGTACCGCGCCGAATGCCCGTCCGGGGACATGAAGACCCGGGCCAGGTCCTTGAATTTGTCATTGCCGAGGATCTCCGGGGAGATGTAGAAGCCCGCGGCTCCCGGCTCCGAGGCGTGCAGTTTCATCGCCAGCAGGAATGCCGACGCGTGCGAGAGGCCTTCGCCGAGCTGCTTGGTCTGGTCGTCGAGGACGCGCAGCCCCTCGGCGATCTTGCGGCTGCCCTCGGCCAGCGCGTTGGCGCCCTCCTGCAGCGACGCCATGTTCTGCTTCATGCTCGCCGGGCTGGCGCCCGCACCACTGCCGCCAAGGGAGCGAAGGGCTTTGGCCGCCGAGTCCAAAGAGGGCTGCATCTTGTGCAGGCCGTCCGAGAGCCGCTGCAGTTGGTCGCGCTGCCCCGCGCAATCGGGATCGGCATCGCAACCCGGGTTGTCCTTGCGCTGCTGCAGCAGCGCGTCGGCCATGGCGACCATGTCCTGGAAGTTCTGGCTGCCCGACCGCGGCGGGATGTTCGGCACGTCACCGGAATTGCGCACGCTGTCCAGTTGCCGCTGCGCGTCCTGGAACTCCTGTGAGCTCTCCAGTTGGTCCTTGATGCTCGCCATGCTCTTGTTCAGGCTGTCGATCACGCCCATGGTCTTGGTCAGCTGGGTGCGCACCGTGGCGAGGCTGTCGGCGAGCTTGCCCGCACCGCCGACGAGAGCCTGCCGTTGGTCGACGCTGCCGTTGATCTTGTTGGTGGCCTCGGCGAGCTTGTCGCCGATCTCGCCGGCCTGGTAACTCAGCGTCGCCTGCTCCAGCGGGGCGCCGGTCGGGCGGGTGACGCCGCGGACGGCGGCGATGTCGGGCAGCTGCGCGACGCGCTGCGCCATCTGTTCGAGGTCGGCGAGGCCCTTGGTCGTCCGCAGGTCGTGCGGCGACTGGACGAAAAGGTATTGCGGCGCCGTCACACTCGCCGGGAAGTGCCGCTCGATGGCGGCCATGCCGATGTTGCTCTCGGCCGTCGCGGGCAGTGCGGTGCGGGCGTCGTAGCTGGTGTGCAGCCAGCCGACGCCGGCCGCCAGCGCGATCAGCACGACGAGACTGCCGACCAGGTGGACCACGGGGCGCCGCACGATGTTGATGCCGGACCGGTGCCAGAAGCGGCTGGTCAGTTCCTTGCGGGGCCGGGCCCAGCCGCGCCGCCCGACGAGCGTGAGGATCGCCGGCAACAACGTGATGGACGACAGGAACGCCACCGCGATCGTGACCGCCAGCGCCGGACCCGTCGTCGAGAAGACCTTGAGGCTGGTGAAACTCATGCCCAGGAACGTCACCGCGACGGTGGCCGCCGACGCCGCGATGACCTTGCCGATGGCGGTCAGCGCCCGCGCCACGGCCTCGTCGGAATCGAGTCCCTGCCTGAGGTATTCGTGGTAGCGGCTGATCAGGAAGACGGCGTAGTCCACGCCGGCGCCGATCATCATGGCGCTCATGAACACGACGGTCTGCTGCGAGATGGGCAGCCCCCATGTCGCCAGCGCCGCCACGCCCTGCGTCGCGGCGGCCTGCGACACCGTGATGGTCGCCAGCGGCACCAGGATCGTGACGATGTTGCGGTACACCACAAAGAGGATCAGCAGCACCATGGCGACGGTGGCGGTCTCGATGACCCGCAGATCACGCAGCCCGAGCTGTTCGCGCTCGGCGACGGTGGCCGTCAGGCCCGTCATGTGGACCGTCAGAGTCGAGCCGGAGACGGTGTGGTCGACGATGCCGACGACGCGTTTGTACGCCTCGCTGGACTCCGGTGAGCCGAGCTCACCCCGGATACCGACGGGGATGAACCACGCCTTGTTGTCCTTGCTGGCCAACACTTCTCGCATGGGTGGTTGCGAGATGAAGTCCTGCACCATCACCACGTCGGCGGTGTCGCGGTGCAGGCTGTCGACCAGGGTGCGGTAGACGTCTTCGTCGGCCTTGGTCAGGCCGTTCTCGTCGGTGAGGACCACCAGCGCGATGTTCTGGATCCCGGGTTCGTGGAACGCGGACGTCATGTCCCGGGTCGCCGCCATGACCGCGGAGTTGCTCGGCAACAGCTCCTGGTTGCGGTCGCTCGCCAGCTTCATCAGCGGCGGCACGGCCGCCGACAGCGCCACGACGAGCAGCAGCCAGGCGCCGATCACGGCCCAGGGCCGGCGTAGCACCAATCGCGCCAGCAGCTCGAAAGCCCCGGCGAACACACCCTTGCCCGACCGAGCTATCACGTTGCCTCACCGCTCAGATACCTGCCGTACTCGGCAAGCGCTTCGCCGGTCAGCATCTCATGGTGTCCGCGCCGCACCTCGTGCACCGTGACGGTGCCGGCCACGTGCGGGCGCCAGCTCTGTGCGAGGAAGGCGCCGCGCTCGGCGTCATCCGCGGCCGCCGCGATCACCACGACATCGCCGTCGAACCGGCCGGCCTCGTGCTCCCGGTACAGCGCGACGTTGGTGTCGAAGTTGCGCACCAACAGGTCCATCAGACCGTCGTCCACGATGCCGGCCAGCTGATCCCGGTCGACCGCCTGGTTCGCGACGCGCAGGCTCGGCTCGGCGTCGAGCAGCACCAGCCGGGCGACAGTGCCGCCGCGCCGCTGCAGCTCGACCGCGACGGCATGCGCGACGACACCGCCGAACGACCAGCCCAGCAGGTGGTACGGGCCGGACGGCTGCTCGGCCTGAATCCGGTCGGCGTAGGTCGCCGCCATGTCGCTCAGCGATCCCGGGGTGTCCGCGGCGGGTTGCTGAATGCCGATGATCGGACCGTCGACGTGGCCGCCGAGCACCTGGTACGGCCAGCTGATGCCGCTGACCGCGTGCAGGCAGAACAGTGGGACGCCCGTACCGGTCTTCAGCACCTGCACCGGGGCGATCTCGGGTGCCGCCGCGCTGTCTTCCGTCAGCCGCTCGGCGAGCTCCTGCACCGTGGGCGCCTCGAACACCGCCGTGACCGACAGCTCGGTGCCGAGGTCGGCGCGGATCGCCGCAACGAAGCGCATCGCCGAGATGCTGTCGCCACCGAGGTCGAAGAACGACTCGTCCACACCGACCCGTTCGACACCGAGGACCCGGCCGTACACGGCGGCCAGCGCCACCTCGGTGGCGGTGCGCGGAGCCAGGTAGGCGCCCGCCCGGTATTCGGGCGCGGGCAGCGCGCGGACGTCGAGCTTGCCGTTGATCGTGACGGGCAGCGCCGGCAGGACGACGACGGCGGCCGGGACCGCGTGGGCCGGCAGCAGGTCGGCGAGCTGAGTGCGCAGTGCCGCGGGATCGGCGGTGCCGGTGATGTAGCCGACGAGGCGCTTGTCGCCGGCGCGGTCCTCGCGGACGATCACCGCCGCCTGCTCCACGCCGTCGAGGCGTGCCAAAACCGTTTGTACTTCGCCGAGTTCGATGCGGAAGCCACGAATCTTGACCTGCTCGTCGGCGCGGCCGACGTAGTGCAGACGACCGTCGTCGTCCCAGCGCACCAGGTCGCCGGTGCGGTACATCCGCTCCCCCACGCCCGGGAACGGGCAGGCCACGAACCGGCCCGCGGTCAGCCCCGGCCGGCCGGCGTAGCCGACACCCACGCCGGCACCCGCGACGTACAGCTCGCCGACGACGCCCGTGGGAACCGGGCGCAACCAGCCGTCCAGCACGAACAGCGCCGTGCCGGGCACCGGCGTGCCGATGGGTACCGAGGCCGTGCCGGCTGTCAGCGGTTCGGTCACCGCCGCGTACACCGTGGTCTCGGTGGGGCCGTAGGCGTTGACGACGGTGTGCCCGCAGGCCGTCCAGCGGTCGACCAATTCGGTCGGGCAGGCCTCACCGCCGAGCAGCAGCGCCAGTGGCGCCAGTGCATCCGGCACCAACGCGCCTGCTGCGGAAGGGGTTTGGGTGAGGACGTTGACGTGCTCGGCCGCGAGCAGGCGCTGGAACTCGTCGGGGCTCGCCGTCACCGACTCGGGCACGATCACCAGCCGGGCACCGTGCAGCAGCGCGGCCCAGATCTCCCACACCGAGAAGTCGAACGCGTACGAATGGCACTGCGTCCACACCGGATCGGCGGGCAGACCCGCAAGCGGTGTCGCGAATTGGCGCGCCACGTTGCGGTGCGCCACCGCCACGCCCTTGGGCAGGCCGGTGGTACCGGAGGTGTAGATCAGGTAGGCGACGCTGTCGGGGTCCGGGTCCGGAAGCCTTGTGGCAGGAGAGTTTTCGGTGGCAGCGTCGACGATGACCGGGCCGTCGAAGTCACCGAGCCGGCCGGCCAGGTCTGCCGTCGTGACCGCGACGCTCGGCGTCGCATCGGACAGCAGGAACGCGAGCCGCTCCGCCGGCAGCGCCGGATCGATCGGCAGGTACGCCGCCCCGGCCTTGAGGACCGCGAGGATCGCCACCACGGCGTCGACCGACCGGGGGAACAGCAGTGCCACGGTCCGCCCCGGACCGGCGCCGGCATCGATCAGGTGGTGTGCCAACCGATTCGCGGCCTCGTCGAGATCGCGGTAGGTCAGCGAGCGGTCCGGTCCGGTGAGCGCGACAGCCTCCGGGGTGCGGTCGACCTGGGCGGCGAAGAGTTCCGGAATCGATGCCTGCGCCTCGGCTGTGGCGGCCCGGTTGCCGATCCGATCCAGTTGCGAGCACTCTTCGGCAGCAAGCAGATTCACCGACGCAAGCCGCCCGGTGGGCGCGGTGGTCATCGCGACCAGCACGCGTTCGAACCGCTCGACGAGCCGGTCGATGTCGGCCGCCTCGAACACCGCGGTGTCGTACTCGAGGCGCAGGCCGAGTTCGTCACCCGGCATGGCCTGCACCGTCAACGGATAGTGGTTCTGCTCATGGCTGCTGAACTCGGTGATGGTCAGGTCCCCGACGCCGCCTGACGCGGCGGCGCCCAGCGGGTAGTTCTCGTACGCGAACAGCGTGTCGAAAAGCCGGTCCTGGCCGGTGATCCGGTGCATCTCGGCGAGTGACAGGTGCTGATGATCGAGCGTCCGGTTGTGCGCGTCCTGCATCTGGTCGAGCAGTTCGGCCACGGTGGTGACCGCGGTCGCGGTGGCCCGCACCGGGACGGTGTTGATCATCAGGCCGACCATCTCGTCCGCGCCGGCCACGTCGGTCGGGCGGCCCGACACCGCGGTTCCGAACACCACGTCGTGCCGGCCCGTCAGCTGCATGAGCAGCTGCGCGTAGGCCGCCTGCAGGACGACGTTCACGGTGGTGTGACGGGCCCGCGCCAGCTCTGCGACGGCACGTGTGGTTTCGGCTGACAGCGCAGCGGATTTCACGCCACGGCCACCCGATGCGGTCCGTGCGGCAACCAGTGTCGGAGTGTCGACACCGGCCAGCACCTCGGCCCAGGCGGTGCGCGCGGCATCGAGATCCCGGTCGGAGAGCCAGGTGACGAAGCGGCGGTACGGCACCGCGGCGGGCAGCCGGTAGCCGTGATAGCCCGCGAAGATCTCGCGCAGCAGGACCGGCAGTGACCAGCCGTCCATCACGACGTGGTGGTTGGTGAGCACCAGCCGGTGCCGCTGTTCGCCGGCGCGGATCAACGCAACCCGGAAGGGCGGCTGGTCGCCGAGGTCGCACACCGCGGCGCGTTCGGCGGCGCAGATGTGCGTGACCTCGTCGTCGGTTGCGTCCAGCACCCGCCACGCTACGTCGGGTGCCGCCGGGATGACCTGCACCTCCAGGCCGGCGTAGAAGTGGGCCGCGATGTTCGGGTGCCGTTGCACCACCGTCTGCACGGCGTCGCGGAGCCGCTGCGCGTCGAGCGGTCCGGCCAGCGTCAGATCCAGTTGCACCGCATACAGATCGGCCTCGGCGCCGGTCTGCGCGGCGTGGAAGAGCAGGCCCTGTTGTAGCGGCGTCACCGGCAGGATGTCGGCGATCGCGTGTTCACGCTCCAGCTCGTCGATCTGCTGCTGGCTCAGTGCGGCCGGTGCGATGTCCGACGGGGTCAGCCCACCACCGCCGGCACGCACGAGGGTGCAGATGCCGGTCAGCGCATCGAACCACAACCGGCTGAGCCGCTCGACCTGCTCGCCGTCGAGCGCCGACGGTGCCCACGTCCAATTGGCGTGCAGCTGCGGGCCGGCGTCGGTGTCGACTGTGCCGGCGTTGAGCTCGAGGGTGTGCATCAACGGCATCGGTACCGCGGTCGCCAGACCGGTGACCTCAGCTGCCGCCGCACCGTCCCGGCCGACCTGCCACAGCTCGTCGGACAGCTCGGACCCACCACCGAGTCGGCCCAGATAGTTGAATCCGATTGCTGGATCGGCGGTTTCGAGATCGATGTCGTCGTTGAGGTAGCGCAGCAGGCCATAGGTCAGGCCGTCCGGCAGTGCGCGCAGCTGCTCCTTGGCGTGCTTGAGCACCGCGCCCAGGGCGGCCTCGCCGGACGTCACCTGGCTCCAGGACAGCTCCCCGACCGTGACGGCCACCGGGTACTTGGTTGTGAACCAGCCGACGGTGCGCGACAGATCGACGTTATCGGTGATCTCGTCGTGCCGGCCATGGCCTTCCACGTCGATACCGATGGTGCGGCCGCTACCGGCGAATTCGGCCATCGCCAGGGCGAACCCGATCAGCAGGACGTCGTTGATGCCGGCATGGAACGCCGCCGGGGCCTCGCGCAAAAGCGTCTGGACGGTGTCGACGTCGTCCAGCGTGACCGACAGCTGCCCGGCCGTGGCGAAGGTGTCCCGCTCCGGCTGCACGGCGGGCAACAGTGCGGGCGTCGCCGCCGCCTCCCGCCACGCCTCGGCCTGCGCAACCACCTCGGGCGCCGCCGCGTGTTCGACGAGGACCTGCGCCCAGCGCTGGAACGACGTGCCACTCGCCGGAAGCTCGACCGGCTGCCCCGCGCGGGACTGCAGCCACGCGACGTTCAAGTCCTCCAGCAGGATTCGCCACGACACGCCGTCCACGGCGAGGTGGTGGATGATCAGCACGAGCTGACGCGCCGGCGCCACCCACAGCGCGCTGAGCATCACACCGGCCGCCGGATTCAGCCGCGACCGTGCCGCGGAGACCGCGTCTTCCGTCAGCTCGTCGACCGTGTGCAGGCACTCCCGAGCATCGACAGTGCCCGCGTCGGGCACGTGCAGCGACCAGTCGGTGCCGGCCCGCAGTCGCAGCATGGCGTGCCGATCCAGCAGGGCCTGCAACAGCATTGCGACGTCGGCCTCGGTGGCGCCTGCCGGAGCCTGCACCACCATGGTCTGGTTGAAGTGGTCCGTCGGACCGTCGACACCTGCCAGCCATCGCATGATCGGTGTCGCGACCACCGGGCCGACACCCGCGTCGGCGACATCGGCGGTGTCGCCGACGGTTTCGACCACGAGGGCCAGGCGCGCCACCGTCTGCTCGACGAAGACGTCGCGCGGCCGGCAGCTCAGACCGGCCGCCCGGGCCCGGGCCACCACCTGCATCGACATGATGCTGTCGCCGCCCAGCTCGAAGAACGAATCGTCCACGCCGACGCGCTCGACGCCGAGGACGTCGGCGTAGACCGCGGCGAGCGTCTCCTCGACCGGCGTTCGCGGCGCCCGGTACTGGTCGGCGTTGCCGTACGTCGGTGCCGGGAGCGCGCGCCGGTCCAGCTTGCCGTTGGGGGTCAGCGGCAGCGTCGCCATCGCGACCACCGCGGCCGGAACCATGTACGCCGGAAGGTGTTTGGCCACCGCGGCCCGCGCCTCGGCCGGGTCGGCGGTGCCGGTGATGTAGCCGACGAGGCGCTTGTCGCCCGGGCGGTCCTCGCGCACGATCACCGCGGCCTGGCGGACGCCGTCGAGACCGGCCAAAGCCGTTTGCACGTCACCCAGTTCGATGCGGTAGCCACGAATCTTGACCTGCTCGTCGGCCCGCCCCAGGTACTGCAGCTGGCCATCGGCGCCCCACCGCACGAGGTCACCGGTGCGGTACATGCGTTGTCCCGGCGCGCCGAACGGGCACGCCACGAAGCGCGACGCGGTCAATCCGCCGCGCTGCACGTATCCGGCCGCGACGCCCGAGCCGGCGACGTACAACTCACCGACCACGCCGACCGGCACGGGGCGCAACCGCTCGTCCAGGACGAAGGCCGCCGCACCCGACACCGGCGTGCCGATCGGTGCGACGGGCGAACCCGCGGTGAGCGGCGCGCTCACCGCGGCGTAGATGGTGGCCTCGGTCGGGCCGTAGGCGTTGAGCATGACGCGGCCCGCTCGGGCACTGTCGGTCGCCCAGCGATCGACGAGCTCGGGCGGGCAGGCTTCGCCCGCGACCACCAGCGACGTCGACTCCAGCCCCGCCGGCGACAACATCATTGCGGCGGAGGGAGTTTGGGTCAGCATCGTGACACCCTCGGCAGCCAGCAGCTCGTGCAGTTCCTCCGGCGAGCGAGCCACCGTCTCGGACACCACGACGAGGCGTCCACCGTGCAGCAGCGCACCGAAGATCTCCCACACCGAGACGTCGAAGGCCAGTGAATGCCACTGGCTCCACACGCGTGCCGTCGGCAGCTGGTCTTTCAGCTCACCGAGCAGACCCACGACGTTGCGGTGCGTGATGGCAACACCTTTGGGCACGCCGGTGGTGCCGGAGGTGTAGATCAGGTACGCGATGTCACCCAGGCTGGGTGCCGGAGGCGTTGTGGCGGGCTGGTTTTCGATATCCGCGTCGGCGACGTCCAGGACGGGCCGGTCGAATCCGGCCAAGCGCTCGACCAGATCGCCGGTGGTGACGGCGGCGACCGGTGCGGCGTCGCCGAGCATGAACTCGATGCGCGCCGACGGCAGGGCGGGATCGATCGGCAGGTACGCCGCCCCCGTCTTGAGCACCGCGAGGATCGAGACGATCGCGTCGGCAGACCGGTGGAACAGCAGTGCCACCGTCTGCCCCGGACCGGCACCGAGACCGATCAGTGCGTGTGCCAACCGATTTGCCGCCGCGTCCAGTTCCGCGTAGGTCAGGGTCCGGCCCTGCCAGGTGAGCGCACCCGCGTCCGGAGTGCGGGCCACCTGCGCGGCGAACAACTCCGGGATGGAGCCGGCTGCCCCGGCCGGCGCGGTGAGCACCGCACGGTGCCCGAGCTCGTCGAGGCGGACCTGTTCGGCGGCGTCGACCAGACTCACCGACGACAGCGCCCGCTGCGGCTCAGCGGTCATCGCCGCCAGCAGCAATTCCATCCGGTTGACCAGCGCGGCAACGGTTTCCGCGTCGAACACGTCGGTGCGGAACTCCACCTCGCCGCCGATGCCGGCGGGTGCACCTGTCGCAGTCCAGCGTTCGGAAAGCGAGAAGGTCAGGTCCATGCGGGCGGACTGGGTGCCCAGCGGGATCGACGTGACGTCCAAGCCCTTCAACCCGGAACCGGCGGCGGGGTCGGTCAGGCCGGTGAAGTTCTGCCACGACAGCATGACCTGCACCAGCGGATGGTGGGTGAGGCTGCGCGCCGGATTCAGCCGCTCCACCAACAGCTCGAACGGCACGTCCTGGTGCTCGAAGGCCTCCAGGCTGCGGCTGCGGACCTGGTTCAGCAGGTCGGCGAATGTCGGGTCGCCGGTCAGGTCGGCGCGTAGCACGAGAGTGTTGACGAAGAAACCGACCAGGTCATCGAGTGCGGGATCGCGTCGTCCGGCGATCGGGAAGCCCACGGCGACATCGGCATTCGCGCTGACCTTGGCGAGCAGCGCCAGCAAGGCGGCCTGCACGACCATGAAGGTCGTGGCATTGTGCTCGCGGGCCAGCCGGGCGACCTGTTCCTGCAACTCGGCGGGCCACTGCACGGCGACCGTCGCGCCGGCCATGTCGGCGACCAACGGGTAAGGCCGGTCAGTCGGCAGCTGTACGCGCTCGGGCAGGCCGGCGAGCGCGTCCTCCCAGTACGCCAGCTGCGCCGCCACCCGGCTGCCACGGTCGTCGAGGCGGCCGAATTGTGCGCGTTGCCAGAGGGTGTAGTCGATGTACTGCACCGGCAGCGGTGCCCAGTCGGGCGCCTGCCCGGCGCACCGGCTGGCGTAGGCCAGTCCCAGATCCGCGACCAGCGGCCGCAGCGACCAACCGTCGGCGGCGATGTGATGCACCACGGCCACCAGCACGTGTTCGTCGTCCGCGACGCGGAAGAGTTTCGCCCGCAACGGGATATCGACGGCCAGGTCGAAGGTGCTCCGCGCGGTGGCCTCGAGAGCGTCGTGCAGCCGGCTCGCCGACCACTGCGTGGCGTCGACGACGTTCCAGCCGAAATCGGCACGCGCCGCGGGAATCACGACCTGCTGGGGCGTGCCGTCGGGTGCGGTGAGCAGCGTGCGCAGGCTCTCGTGCCGGCCGACGACATCGGTCAGCGCCGCGCCGAGGGCCTCGACGTTCAGTGCGCCTTCGATCCGCAGGGCCGTCGCCATGTTGTAGACCGGCGAAGGCCCCTGCACCTGGTCGACGAGCCACAACCGGTTCTGCGCGAACGACAGCGGCACCACGTCGGGCCGCGCCGCCACGGTCAGCGGCTGCAGGCCACGCTCGCCGGCGACGATTCGCGGCGCCAGCTGTGCGACGGTGGGTGCCTCGAAGACCGTGCGGACCGGGAGGTCGACGTCCAGTGCGGAGTTGATGGCCGCGACCAGCCGCATCGTCGACAGCGAATCGCCACCGAGGTCGAAGAACGAATCGTCAACACCCACCCGTTCGATGCCGAGCACCTGCGCGTAGACGCCGGCCAGGATCTCCTCGGTGAGGCTGCCCGGCGCGCGGTACACGCCCGCAACGTATTCCGGTTCCGGCAGCGCGCGGGTGTCGAGCTTGCCGTTGACCGTGACGGGAAGTTCGGCCAGGCCGAGAACGGCCGCCGGCACCATATAGCCGGGCAGACGCTGCGCCAGCGCGGCACGCACCTCGGCCGGATTCACCGACCCGACGACGTAGCCGACCAGACGCTTGCCGCCGGCTTCGTCCTCGCGGGTGACCACCACCGCCTGCTCGACGCCGGCCACCGCCGCCAGAGCAGACCGCACTTCACCCAGTTCGATGCGATGGCCGCGGATCTTGACCTGTTCGTCGGCGCGGCCGAGGTAGCGCAGCTGCCCGTCGGGACCCCAGCTCGCCAGGTCGCCCGTCCGGTACATGCGCGTTCCGGGCGCGCCGAACGGGCACGCCATGAAACGTGTTGCGGTCAAGGCGGATCGGCCCCAGTAGCCGACCCCGACGCCGCGGCCCGCCACGTAGAGTTCGCCGATCGCGCCCGGCCGCACCGGCCGCAGCCACTCGTCGAGCACGAACAGCGCGGCGCCCGGGACCGGCGAACCGATCGGCGGCGCACCGGACCCCGCGGTCAGCCGCGTGCTCTTGGAGACCCACATGGTGGTCTCGGTCGGGCCGTAGACGTTGAGCATCACACGCCCCGGCGCCCACCGGTCCACCAGTTCCGGCGGGCAGGCCTCGGCACCGATCAGCAAGGCCATCGACTCCAGACCCTGCGGCGACAGCAGACTGACCGCCGACGGTGTCTGCGCCAGCACGGTGACGCCCTCGCGAACGAGCAAGGCGTGGAACTCATCCGGCGACCGGACCACCGCGTCGGAGACCACCACGAGGCGCCCGCC
Organism: Mycobacterium sp. SM3041; assembly: GCF_039668335.1. Taxonomy (NCBI): domain Bacteria; kingdom Bacillati; phylum Actinomycetota; class Actinomycetes; order Mycobacteriales; family Mycobacteriaceae; genus Mycobacterium; species Mycobacterium sp. SM3041. The sequence continues at coordinate 54,702 of NZ_JAYXBQ010000047.1, forward strand.
GTGCAGCAGGGCCGCCCAGATCTCCCACACCGAGAAGTCGAACGAGTACGAATGGAACTGCGCCCACACCTGTTCCGGACCCAGGTCGAAGCCGAGGTCCAGCCCGGCGAAGAGCTGCGTCACGTTGCGGTGCGTGACGGCGACGCCCTTGGGCTGCCCGGTGGTTCCGGAGGTGTAGATGATGTGCGCGATGTCGTCGGGGCCCGGTCCGGAAACCGCTGTGACGGTGCCGTTGCGCTGTTCCGCGACGGTGTCCACGTCCAGCACGGGGACACCCGGTCCCGACATCTCGGCGACCAGTTCCGGGGTGGTGAACAGCAGCACCGGCGCCGCGTCGGCGACCATGAACTCGACGCGTTCCGTGGGTAGTGCGGGGTCGATCGGCAGGTAGGCCGCGCCGGTCTTGAGCACCGCCAGGACCGCGATGACCGCGTCGGCCGAGCGGGGGAACATCAGTGCCACGGTCTGTCCCGGACCCGCGCCGCGAGCCGCCAACGCGTGAGCCAACCGGTCCGCGGTGTCGTTCAGGTCCCGGTACGTCCAGGCCGAGTCCTGGTAGGTCAGGGCCACCGCATCGGGGGTGCGAGACACCTGCGCGGCGAACAGTTCCGGAACCGTCTGCCCGGCGACGGGTTCGGTCAGGACGGCGCGCCCGCTCCACCGATCGACCGTGGCCCGCTCGTCCGGCTCGAGGGCATCGATCGCCGACAGCGGCCGGTCCGGATCGGCGGCCATGGCCGCCAGCACGGTCTGCAGCCGCTCGACCATCGCCGCGATGTCGGCCGTGCCGAAGACCGTCGTGTCGTACTCGACGCGGATGGTCAGCTCGCGGCCCGGTTGCGCCTGCACGGTCAGCGGGTAGTGCGTGGATTCGTGGGTCGCCACATCGGTGACGGCCAGCTCGGCATCGCTGGACAGGGCCGCGGTGTCGACGGGGTAGTTCTCGAACGCGAACAGCGTGTCGAACAGCTGGTCCTGACCGGTGATGCGGTGAATGTCATTGAGCGCCAGGTACTGATGCTCCAACGTGTCGTTGTACCCACCCTGCAGTTGGTCGAGCAGCGCGGCGGCCGTGGTGGTCGCGGTGAGGTTGGCGCGCACCGGCACGGTGTTGATGAACAGGCCCACCATCGATTCGACGCCGGCGACCTCGGCGGGCCGGCCGGAGACCGTGGTGCCGAACACGACGTCGTGGCTGCCGGTGAGCCAGCACAGGAGCTGGGCGTACGCGGCCTGCAGCACGGTGTTGACGGTGGTGTGCCGGGCGCGTGCCAATTCGGCGGCCGCCGTGGCGATTTCCGCCGGGAGCGTGACGGTCTCGACACCGCGCGGCCCCGATTCCGTGCGACCGGCGGGTCCGACCAAGGTGGGCGTATCGAGGCCGCGGAGCAGTTCGCCCCATGCGGCGGTGGCCGCGTCGTGGTCCCGATCGGTCAGCCAGCTGACGTAGTTGCGGTACGGCGTGGCCGGCGGGAGCCGGTGACCGTGGTAGTTCGCGAAGATCTCCGCCAGCAGGATCGGCATCGACCAGCCGTCGAGCACGATGTGGTGGTTTGTCAGCACGAACCGGTACCGGTCGGGTGCGACCCGGATCAGCGCGGCGCGGAAGACCGGCCCGGCACCGAGGTCGCACACCGCGGCACGCTCGGCTGCGCGGAGCTGTGTCACCTGCGCGTCGCTGTCGAGTTCCAGGTACTGCCAGCCGATTTCGGGCTCGGCCGGGATGACCTGGACCGGCTGGCCGAACCTCGAGTGGAAGCTCGCCACCAGATGCGGATGCCGGGCGACCGCGGCGCGCACGGCGGTGTGCAGCCGGTCGGCGTCGAGCCGGCCGGTGACGCCGATGTCGAGCTGTCCGGCGTAGAGGTCACCGTCGCTCTGGGCGGTGGTGGCGTGGAAGAGCAGGCCCTCCTGCACCGGGGTCAGTGGTAGTACGTCGGCGACTGCGCGCTGCCGTTCCAGCTCATCGAGCTGCTGCTGGCTGAGGCGGGCCGGCGCGATGTCGGACGGTGTCAGGCCGCCACCGCCGTCCGACACGTGGGCGCAGATGCCGGACAGCGCTTCGAACCACAGCCGGCTCAGGCGCGTCACCTGTTCCGCGTCGAGTGCCGATGGCGCCCAGGTCCAATTGGCATGCAGCCGTGGACCGTCGGGAGTCTCGACGGCGCCGGCCCCCAGTTCCAGGGTGTGCATGAGCGGCATGGGGATCGCCAGGGCCGCGGAGGGGGTCCGGTCCCCGATGCGCCAGAGGTCCTCGGACAGTTCGGTGGTACCGCCCTGTCGCCCGAGGTAGTTGAAGCCGACGGTCGGATCGTTGCCGTCCACAACGGGATTCAGGTACCGCAGCAAGCCGTAGCTGAGCGGGTCCGGCAGTGCCCGGAGTTGCTCCTTGGCGTCCTTGACGACGGCGCCCAGCGCCGTGTCACCGGCGATCACCTGTGCCCAGGTGATGTCCCCGAGGGTGATCGACACCGGGGACTTGGTGGTGAACCAGCCGACGGTCCGGGTCAGGTCGATATCGGCGCCGAGGTCTTCATGACGCCCGTGCCCCTCGACATCGATGCCGATCGTCCCGCCGTGCTCACCCGCGAATTCCGCCAGGGCCAAGGCGAATCCGATGACCAGGATGTCGTTGATCCCGGCGTGGAACGCCGACGGCACGGCGCTCAGCAGCGTCGCGGTGGTCTCGGCATCCAGTTCGGCGGCGAGGTGCCCCGCACTGGCGAAGGTGTCGATCGCGGGCTGCACGGCAGGCAATACGGCCGGCGCCTGCGTGACGCGCTGCCAGGCCGCGGCGTGAGCGGCGACGTCGGTCGTCTGGGCATGCTCGGCGAGCACCTGCGCCCACCGCCGGAACGAGGTACCACCCGCCGGCAATGCCACGGGCTGTCCGGCCCGGTGCTGCACCCACGCGATGTTCAGGTCTTCCAACAGGATTCGCCACGACACGGCGTCGACCGCCAAGTGGTGGATGATGATCGCGAGTTGCCGGCTGTCGGCCACCCACAGCGCGCTCAGCATGGCCCCGGCAGCGGGGTTCAGCTGCGCGCGCGCCGCGGCGAGCGCGTCGTCGGTCCAGGTGTCGGCGGTGTGCAGGCAATCGCGGACGTCCACGGCGCCGGGCTCAGCGGTGCTCAACTCACCGTCCTCGACGCGCAGGCGCAGCGTGGCGTGGCGATCGAGCAAGGCCTGCAGCAGGATCGCCGCGTCCGCGTCGGTGGCGTGCGCCGGGGCCTGCAGCACGACGGTCTGGTTGAACTGGTCGGTGGGGCCGTCGACGGTGCGCAGCCATTCGATGATCGGGGTGGCCGGCAGCGGGCCGACACCCGAATCGGCGTCCCCGTCGGGGTTTTCGCTCACCTCGACCACCCGGGCCAGCCGGGCGACGGTCTGCTCGACGAACAGGTCCTTGGTCCGGCAGATCAGGCCTGCCGCCCGCGCGCGGGTCACGACCTGCATCGACGAAATGCTGTCGCCACCGAGGTCGAAGAACGAGTCGTCGACGCCGACGCGCTCGACACCGAGTACCGCGGCGTAGATGCCGGCGAGGACTTCCTCGATGGCGTTGGCGGGCGCTCGGTAATCACCCGCGGCATATTCGGGCGCCGGAAGCGCCCGGACATCGAGTTTGCCGTTGGCGGTCAGCGGCAGTTCCGGCACCACAACCACCGCGGCCGGAATCATGTACGCCGGCAACCGGTCTGCCAGCGCGGCGCGAACCGTCTCCGGGTCGGCCGAGCCGGTGAGATAGCCGACGAGTCGCTTGTCCCCCGGCCGATCTTCGCGGGCGATCACCGCGGCCTGGTCCACACCGTCCAGGTCCGCCAGCGCGGCCTGGATATCGCCCAGTTCGATGCGGTAGCCACGGATCTTGACCTGATCGTCGGCCCGGCCCAGGTAGTCCAATTGGCCGTCGGCCCGCCACCGCACCAGGTCACCGGTGCGGTACATGCGGGCGCCGGGCGCGCCGAACGGACACGCCACGAAGCGTGCGGCGGTCAGTCCGCCGCGGCGCAGATACCCTGCCGCCACTCCCCCGCCGGCGAGGTACAGCTCACCGACGACACCGACCGGAACCGGCCGTAAGTGACTGTCCAGCACGAACGTTGCGCCGTTCGGCACCGGCGAGCCGATCGGCACCGTCGGCTCACCGGCTGTGAGCGGTGCGCTGATCGCGGCATAGATGGTCGCCTCGGTGGGTCCGTAGGCGTTGATCATGACGCGGCCGGCCCAGCGGTCGACCAGATCGGTGGGGCACGCCTCGCCCGCGACCACCAGGGTGACGCCGTCCAGGCCGTCGGTCGAAAGTGCGCCTGCCGCAGAGGGAGTCAGGCTCAGTACGGTGACCCGCTCGGCCACCACGAGCGCGTGGAGGTCCTCCGGTGCCCGCGCCACCGACTCGGGCACGACGACCAGGCGGCCGCCGTTCAGCAGCGCACCGAAGATTTCCCACACCGAGACGTCGAACGCCAGCGAGTGCCACTGGCTCCACACACCGGCGGTCGGCAGCCCGGAGTCCGGGGCGCCGATCAGCTGGGTCACGTTACGGTGCGCGACGGCAACGCCTTTCGGGACACCGGTGGTGCCGGAGGTGTAGATCAGGTAGGCGATGTCGTCTGCTGCGGGTCCGGCCAGGGCGGTGTCGGGCCGGCCGGCCACGGACGGCTCGTCCACATCGAGCACCGCGATGTCGATGCCGGAGACGCGGTCTGCCAGGTCGCCGGTGGTGATCACCGCGACCGGCGCCGCGTCCGCGAGCACGAATTCGACGCGGGACGCCGGCAGCGCCGGATCCAATGGCAGGTAGGCCGCCCCGGTCTTGAGTACCGCCAGGATCGCCACGATGGCTTCCGCGGACCGGGGCAGCAGCAGCGCCACAGTCTGTCCCGGACCGGCGCCGTGCGTCGCGAGCAGGTGCGCGAACTGGTTGGCCCGCCGATCGAGTTCGCGGTAGGTCAGGGTGTCGCCCGCGCAACTGACTGCGTGCGCGTCCGGCGTGCGCGCGGCGACGCCGGCGAACAGTTCCGGGATCGATACGTCAGGGGCGGGCCGCTGGAGCGCCGCACGGTTGGCGAGCTCGTCGAGGCGCGTGTGCTCGGCGTCGTCGAGCAACGTGACCTTGGACACCGGCGCCGTGGGATCGGCACTGACGGAGGCCAATACGCGCTGCAGCCGCTCGATCAGTGTCTCGATGCTCGGCGCGTCGAACACGTCGGTGCGATATTCGACGGTTCCCGCGATGCCGGCGGGAGCGCCGTCGTCGGCCCAGCGCTCGCCGAGCGAGAACGTCAGGTCCATGCGCGCGGTCTGGGTGTCGACCGGGACCGGCGTCACCTCGAGGTCACCGAGCGTCAACCCGGCGCCGTGCGCCTGCTGGCCTGGGAGGTTCTGCCACGCCAGGAGCACCTGCACCAGCGGATGATGCGTCAGGTTCCGCGTCGGGTTCAGCCGCTCGACGAGTACCTCGAACGGCACGTCCTGGTTCTCGTAGGCCGCGAGGCTGCGCTGCTGCACCTGCGCCAGCAGGTCGGCGAACGTCGGGTCGCCGGACAGGTCGACACGCAGCACCAGGGTGTTGACGAAGAAGCCGACGAGGTCGTCGAGCGCCGGGTCGGTGCGGCCGGCGATCGGGAAACCCACGGCGACATCGGGACTCGCGCTGACGGCCGACAGCAGCAGGGCCAGAGCCGCCTGCACCACCATGAATCCGGTGGCGTTGTGGTCACGCGCCACCTGCGCGATCTGCTGCTGCAGCGCGGCCGGCCAGTCGATGGCGACGGTCGCGCCGTGCTGATCCGCCACGAGCGGGTACGGCCGGTCGGTCGGCAGTTGCAGGCGCTCGGGCAGCCCCGCCAACGCGTCCTGCCAGTAGTCGAGCTGCGCCGCGATCGGGCTGTCACTGTCGTGCAGATCCCCGAATTGCGCACGCTGCCACAGCGTGTAGTCGACGTACTGCACCGGCAGCTCGGACCACTGCGGTGTCAGTCCGGCGCACCGACTCGCGTAGGCGACGCCCAGATCGCGCGCCAGCGGCGTGATCGACCAGCCGTCGGCCGCGATGTGATGCACGGCGGCGACCAGGATGTGGTCGTCGTCGGCAACCCGGAACAGGCTGGCCCGCAACGGAATCTCGGTGGCGATGTCGAAGGCGTACCGGGCCGCGTCGGCTACGGCAGCGTCCAGCCGGTCCCTGGACCAGCCGGTCGCATCGGTGCTCTCCCAACCGATGTCGGCCCGGGAGGCGGGCAGCACCACCTGCTGCGGCACGCCGTCCGGGGCGACGAACACGGTCCGCAGCGCCTCGTGCCGGGCCACGACATCGACGAGCGCGGCGTGCAGCGCGCCGGCGTCGAGCTCTCCGGTGAGACGCAGCACCGTGGCGAGGTTGTAGGTCGCGGACGGGCCCTGCAGTTGTTCCAGGAACCACAGGCGATTCTGGGCAAAGGACAGCGGGATGACGTCCGGCCGTTCCCCGGGTACCAGCGGCTCGCGCCGCGGCGCGGCCGTCCCGATCCGCGGCGCCAACTCGGCGATCGTCGGCGCCTCGAACACGGTGCGCACCGCCAGGTCCGTGTCCAGTGCGGCGTTGATCGCGGCGGTCAGGCGCATGGCGGCGATGCTGTCGCCACCGAGATCGAAGAACGAATCGTCCACACCGACACGGCTGTGTCCCAACAGATTCGCGAAGATGCCGGCCAGGATTTCCTCGACCGCGGTGGCCGGTGCCCGGTAGTCGCCTGCCACGTAGTCGGGCGCGGGCAGGGCCCGGGTATCCAGCTTGCCGTTGGCGGTCAGCGGCAAGCGGTCCAGCGTCATGATCGCGGCCGGCACCATGTAGCCCGGAAGCCGGTGCGCCAGTTCGGCCCGCGCCGCGGCCGGGTCGACCGCGCCGGTCACGTAGCCGACCAGGCGCCTGTCACCCGGCCGGTCCTCACGGGCGATCACGACGGCCTGCTGCACTCCGTCGACGGCGGCCAAAGCGCTTTGCACGTCACCGAGTTCGATGCGGTAGCCGCGAATCTTGACCTGCTCGTCGGCACGGCCCAGGTACGTCAACTGTCCGTCGGCACCCCAGCGCACCAGGTCGCCGGTGCGGTACATCCGCTCTCCGGGCGCCCCGAACGGGCATGCCACGAAACGCGATGCGCTCAGCCCGGCGCGTCCCAGATAGCCGACACCCACACCGGCACCGGCGACATACAGCTCGCCGACGACCCCGGGCGGCACCGGCTGCAACGAGTCGTCGAGTACGAACAGCGCCGCGCCGCCCACCGGTGAACCGATGGGCACCACAGCGGATTCCGATACCGATTCAGCCGTCAGCGGCGCGCTGATCGCGACGCACATCGTGGTCTCGGTCGGCCCGTAGGCGTTGACCATCAGGCGACCGCCGGTCGCCCAGCGCTGCACCACCTCGGGCGGGCAGGCCTCACCCACCGCGACAAGGGCCGCATCTTCCAGTCCGGCCGGCGACAACACCGCTGCCGCCGTCGGGGTCTGGGTCAAGACCGTGACGCTTTCGCGCACCAGAGTCTGATGCAACTCCGCCGAAGACCGGGCCACGTCGTCACCGATCACCACGACGCGGCCGCCACGGAGCAGCGGCCCGAAGATCTCCCACACCGAGACGTCGAACGCCAGCGAATGCGCGTGGCTCCAGACCCCGGCAGCCGGGAGGCCCGCGTCGACCGGCCCGAGCAGCTGCGTCACATTGGCGTGCGTGAGCCCGACACCCTTGGGTACTCCGGTGGTACCGGAGGTGTAGATCAGGTAGGCCGGCGCATCGGCATTCGGCACCGGCAGCGCTGAATCAGCTTGTCCGGCAGCGTCGGCGACCGAGACCACCGCTCCACTGAAGCCCGACAACAGGTCCGGCTCGGTACTGATCGCCGCCACCGGTGCCGCGTCATCGAGGACGAACGCGATGCGCGCCGACGGCCACGTGACATCGATCGGCAGATAGGCCGCGCCGGCCTTGAGCACACCGAGCATCGCGACAATGGCGTCGGCCGAGCGGGAAAGCAGCAGCGCGACAACCGAACCCGGACCGACGCCGCGGTCGGCCAACAGGTGGGCAACGCGGTTCGACGCCGCATCGAGCTCCGCGTAGGTCAGCTCGGCACCCGCGTCGGTGATCGCGACCGCATCGGGCACGGCACGGACGTGGGTGGCGAACAGCTCGGGGATCGACGGCGGACTCGATGGCCGCGTCAACACGTCCCGGTGGCCGATGGCCGCGATCCGGTCGCGCTCCTGGGGCGTCAGCAGATCCACCGTGGACAGCGTTCGGGCGGGATCGGCTGTCATGGCCGCCAACACACCCTGCATCCGATGCACCAGCGCTTCGACGCTCGCCGCGTCGAAAACGTCGGTGCGGAACTCGACGATGCCGCCGATGCCCGCGGGTTCTCCTGTGGCAGTCCAGCGTTCGGACAACGAGAACGCCAGGTCCATGCGCGCGGCCTGGGTTTCCACCGGCAGCGGCGTGACCGTGAGGTCACCCAGCGCCAGGCCACCCGCGGTATCGATGTGCTGCCAGGGCAGGTTCTGCCAGCCGAGCAGCACCTGCACCAGCGGGTGGTGCGACAGGGAACGTGCCGGGTTCAGGCGCTCGACCAGTACCTCGAAGGGCACGTCCTGATGTTCGTAGGCCGCGAGGCTGCGTGCGCGCACCTGCGCCAAGAGCTCTTCGACGGTCGGGTTTCCGGTGAGGTCGACGCGCAGCACCAGGGTGTTGACGAAGAAGCCCACGAGGTCGTCGAGGGCGGGATCGCGCCGCCCCGCGATCGGAAAGCCGATGGCGACATCGGAACTCGCGCTGAGCTTGGCCAGCATGACGGCGAGCGCTGCTTGCACCACCATGAAGCTGGTCGCGTTGTGCTCACGTGCCACGCGCGCGATCTGCTGCTGCAACTCGGCGGGCCAGTCCACGTCGATGGTCGCGCCCTGGAGATCGGCGACCGCGGGGTACGGCCGGTCGGTCGGCAGGTTGATCCGGTCGGGGATGCCGGCCAAGGCCTCGGTCCAGTAGGTCAGCTGGGCCGCGACCTCGCTGTCGGGTGCGTCGAGTTCGCCGAGTTGCGCACGCTGCCACAAGGTGTAGTCGACGTACTGCACGGCCAACGGCGCCCAGCCCGGCGCTTGCCCGGCACAGCGGCTGACGTACGCCGTGCCGAGATCGGTGACGAGCGGCTGCAGCGACCAGCCGTCCGCGGCGATGTGATGCACGACTGCCACCAGCAGGTGCTCATCGTCGGCGAGGCGGAACAGGCTGGCGCGCACCGGGATTTCGGTGGACAGGTCGAACACGTACTGTGCGGCCGCACGCACCGCATCTGTGCGCTGCTCATCGGTCCAGGCGCCGGCATCGACGACGTCCCAGCCGAGTTCCATCTGGTCGGCGGGCACGACCACCTGCCGGGGCGTGCCACCGGTCGCCGTGAACACCGTGCGCAGGCTCTCGTGCCGGCCGACCACGTCGGCCAGCGCTGCCCGCAACGCGTCGGCATCGAGCCGGCCCTGCAACCGCAGCATCACCGGCATGTTGTAAAGCGCTGACGCACCCTGCAATTGGTCGACGAACCACAACCGGTTCTGGGCGAAGGACAGCGGGATGGTGTCGGGTCGCTCGACAGCCACCAGCGGCGCGCGCCGCGTCGCCCCGTCGCCGATCCGCGCGGCGAGCTGAGCCACGGTGGGTGCCTCGAAGACCGTGCGCACCGGCAGCTCGACATCGAGCGCCGCGTTGATGCCGGCGATCAATCGCATGGTGGACAACGAATCTCCGCCGAGGTCGAAGAACGAATCGTCGACGCCGACCCGCTCGACACCGAGAAGTTCGGCGTAGATGGCTGTCAGGGTTTCCTCGACCGGCCCCGAGGGCGCCCGGTACCGCGCGGCGTCCTGGTAGTCCGGCGCCGGCAGTGCCCGCGTGTCCAGCTTGCCGTTGACGGTGACCGGAAGTGCCGGCACCGCGATGACGGCGGCCGGGACCATGTAGCCCGGCAACCGGTGCGCCAGTGCGGTGCGCGCCTCGGCCGGGTCCGCCGGGCCGACGATGTAGCCGACCAGGCGCTTGTCGCCGGGACGGTCCTCGCGCGCGATCACGGCCGCGTGTTCGACACCCGGCAGCTCGGCCAACGCCGAACGGACATCACCCAATTCGATGCGGTAGCCGCGCACCTTGACCTGCTCGTCGGCGCGCCCGAAGTAGTCGAGCTGCCCGTCGGGGCGCCACGACACCAGGTCGCCGGTGCGGTACATGCGCGTGCCCGGTTCGCCGAACGGGCAGGCCATGAAACGCGTTGCCGTCAGGCCGGACCGGCGCCAGTAGCCGATGCCGACGCCGCGGCCCGCGAGGTACAGCTCACCGACGACGCCCGGCGGCACGGGGCGCAACGACTCGTCGAGGACGAAGAATGCCGCGCCCGCCGTGGGCGAGCCGATCGGCGGCGCCCCGGAGCCCGCGGTCAGCGGCAGGCTCTTGCACAGCCACATGGTCGTCTCGGTCGGACCGTAGACGTTGACCATGGTCCGGCCGGGTGCCCAGCGGTCGACCATCTCGGGCGGGCAGGCCTCGGCGCCGATGACCAGGTCGGCCGCGTCCAGCCCATCGGTGGACAACACCGCTGCCGCGGAAGGGGTTTGGGTGAGGACGGTGACGCGCTCGCGCACCAGCAGGTCGTGGAAGTCATCGGCGGAGCGGGCCACCGCGTCGGGGACCACCACGAGCCGCCCGCCGTGCAGCAGCGCGCCCCAGATCTCCCACACCGAGAAGTCGAACGCGTAGGAGTGGAACTGCGTCCACACCTGTGCATTTCCCGTCGCTTCGCTCGCCCCGGCTGCCGGCGACAACTCGATGCCGATCTCCAGGCCCTGGAACAACTGGACGACGTTGTATTGCGTGACCGCAACGCCTTTGGGCGTCCCGGTGGTGCCCGAGGTGTAGATCAGGTGAGCCACGTCGTCGGGCGCGGGGCCCTGCGGCGGGGTGCTGCGCTGCGTCGCCACCCGCGGATCGGCCACGTCGATCACCGTGACGCCGAATCCGTCGAATCGGTCGGCGAGCTCGGCGGTGGTGACAACCGCGATCGGTGCGGCATCACCGAGCATGAACTCGATGCGCGATGCCGGCAGCGCCGGGTCGAACGGCAGGTATGCCGCGCCGGACTTCTGCACCGCGAGGATCGCCACGATCGCTTCGGCCGAGCGCGGGAACAGCAGGGCGACAATCTGTCCCGGCCCGGCGCCCTGCGCGGTCAGCAGGTTCGCCAGCCGGTTCGACGCCGCGTCGAGTTCCCGGTAGGTCAGGGACCGGTCGCCACACACCACCGCGACCGCATCGGGGGTGCGGGCGGCCTGGGCGGCGAACACCTCGGGCACCGTCGTCACCACTGCCGGCTGACCCAGCACGGCGCGGTTGCCCCAGCGGTCCAGCCGGGCCTGCTCGACGTCGTCGAGGAGGTTCACCGACGACAGCCGCTGCTCCGGATCGGCGCTGAACGCCGACACCATTCGCTCGAATCGGCCGACCAGCGCCTGGATGCTCTCCGCGTCGAAGATGTCCGTGCGGAACTCCACCATCACGTCGAGCCCGTCGGGTTCGCCGTCACCGTCCCAGCGCTCGCCCAGGGAGAACGCCAGATCCATCCGGGCGGTCTGGGTATCGACCGTCAGCGGCGTCACCTGCAGGTCGCCGAGGGCCAGCCCGGCCGCATCGCCGGCCTGCCAGGAGAAGTTCTGCCAGCCCAGCAGCACCTGGACCACCGGGTGATGGGTGAGGCTGCGGGTGGGATTCAGCCGCTCGACGAGCATCTCGAACGGCACGTCCTGGTGCTCGTACGCCGCCAGGCTCCGTCGGCGGACCTGCGCGAGGAGGTCGACGAACGTGGGGTCGCCGCCCGGGAACTCGCCCAGGTCGACGCGCAGCACCAGGGTGTTGACGAAGAAGCCGACCAGATCATCGAGTGCGGCGTCACGCCGGCCCGCGATCGGAAAGCCCACCGCCACATCGGAAGTCGAGCTGATGCGTGCCAGCAGTGCCGCGAAGGCCGCCTGGATCACCATGAAGCTGGTCGCGTTGTGCTCCCGGGCGACGCGGCGGATCTGCTGCTGCAGCGCTACCGGCCACTGCACGGTGACCCGGGCGCCGTGGTGGTCGGCCGTCGGCGGATAGGGGCGGTCGGTGGGCAGGTCGAGACGCTCCGGCAGGCCGGCCAGGGTGTCCTGCCAGAAGTCGAGCTGGGCGGCGATGGGACCGTCGGCATCGTCGAGTTCGCCGAATTGTGCACGCTGCCACAGCGTGTAGTCGACGTACTGCACCGGCAGCGGCGACCAGTCGGGAGACCGTCCCGCGCACCGGCTGGCATAGGCCAGTCCGAGATCGCGCACCAGCGGCGTGACCGACGAGCCGTCGGCCGCGATGTGGTGCACCACGACGACCAGGATGTGATTGTCGTCGGTGATGCGGAAGAGCTTGGCGTGGAACGGGATCTGCGCCGACAGGTCGAAGGTGTGCCGGGCTGCCGCGCCCACCGCGTCGTCGACCCGATGTGCCGGCCAGCCGCCGGCGTCGATGGTCTCCCACCCGATGTCGGCCTGGTCCGCGGGGATGATCACCTGCTGGGGTGCGCCCTCCGGCGCCACGAACAACGTCCGCAGGCTTTCATGGCGGGCCACCACGTCGGCCAACGCGCGGCCGAGTGCGTCGGTGTCGAGGCGGCCGCGCAGCCGCAGCGCCACGGCCAGGTTGTAGATGGCCGACGGTCCCTGCAACTGGTCGAAGAACCACAAGCGGTTCTGCGCGAACGACAGCGGAAGTACCTCGGGCCGGTCGCCGGCTTCCAGCGGAGCCAGGCGCGTGGCGTCGCCACCGATGCGCGGGGCCAGCTGCGCCACGGTGGGTGCCTCGAACAGGGCGCGCACCGAAAGGTCCACGGCCAGGCTCGAATTGACCGCGCCGATCAGCCGCATCGCGGACAGCGAGTCGCCGCCCAGGTCGAAGAACGAATCGTCCACCCCGACGCGCTGCACACCCAGCACCTGGGCGTAGATGTCCGCGAGGATCTCTTCCACCACACCGGCCGGGGCCCGGTAGCCGTCGGTGTCGGTGTACTCGGGCGCCGGCAGCGCCTTGCGGTCGAGCTTGCCCGATGTGGTCAACGGCATCTCGTCGAGCACCACGATGTGCTGCGGCACCATGTAATCGGGCAGCCACGCGCTCAGGCGGTTCCGGACGGCGCCGATCTTCGTGCTGCTGTGCGGTTCGTTGGCGTGCACGCCGGTGTGCGCGAGCGGCCGGTACAGGTCGGTCAGCGGGCTGTCACCCGGACTGACGAAGACGGCGTCGACGCTGCCCGGTGCGGCACCCCAGGTGACGGCGACCTGATATCCCGCCTGTTCGCCGACGCGGTGCAGTTCTTCCGTTGTGGCCTCGGGGATTTCGGTGTCCGCGGGGATCCCAGCGAGCTCCTGTTCCAGCCGGACGTCGATGCGCACGCCCGCGCGGGGGATGTCGGTGATGCGGATGGCCTCGGGCCGCAGGTCGGCCAGCCGGTGCTGCAGGCCGGCCAGGTCGGCGCAGTCGTCCCACGTCCAGGTCGGGATGTCGGCCACCGACCGGCCGGACGCGGGCGCCTTGTGGATGGTGACGTCGTACCGGTAGCGGTTGAGTTCGTTGTCCGCGGTACCGCGCTTGATCCGAATGGCCAGTCCGACAGCGGATTCCCGCCGCGCGGCCCAGGTCGTGAAGTACTCGGGCGCCAGGAGCAGCTCGGCCTCACCGAGCACGGCATGCTCGACACGCTGCCGGAGCACGGCGGCATCGGTGCCGGCGTTCTCGCTGCGGGCCAGCACGATGGCGGTCTGGAAAGTGTGCTGCAGACTGTGATTACGGATGTCGCCGAGGAACAGGGTGCCGCCGGGCGCCAGCAGCTCGACGGCCTTGTCGATGACCTCGGTCAGGTATGCCGCATTGGGGAAGTACTGGACCACCGAGTTCACGATGATGGTGTCGAAATGGCCGCGGGGCAGCCCATCGGTGACGTGCGCCGGTCGTGCCATGAACTCGACGCGGTCACGCCACGGAATGTCCAACTCGCGCAACGACCGCGCCAGCTTGTCCACCGCCGCCGATGACACGTCGGTCGCGACGTACTGCTCGCAGTGCGGTGCGATCTGGGACAGGATCAGGCCGGAACCGGCACCGATCTCGAGGACGCGCCGCGGCCGCAGCTCCATGATCCGGTCGATCGTGGCGGCCCGCCACTGCTCCATCTCGGCCAGCGGAATCGGCTCGCCGGTGTAGCTGCTGTTCCAGCCCCGGAAGTCCGAACCGAACTCGGGCGCTTCACCTTCCGCGTCGTCGGCGGCGTAAAGCTCGTCGTAGATGTCCTGCCACTCCCCGACGATCTCCGCGTCGTGTTCGGTGTCGCGGGTGCCGTCGGTGGCATGTTCGAACGTGATGTAGCCGACGAGTTGGGCGCCGCCGGTGCCGTGGTGCACGGTGGCGGCCGCCTGGCTGACCTGCGGGCAGGCCAGCAGCGCGCTCTCGATCTCACCGAGTTCGATGCGCTGGCCGCGCAGCTTGATCTGGGTGTCGGCCCGGCCCAGGTAGTCCAGCGTGCCGTCGGCGTTCCAGCGCGCCAGGTCGCCGGTCCGGTACATCCGGCTGCCGGAATCATCTTGACGGCCATGCGGATTGGCGACGAACCGCTCGGCGGTCAGCGTCGGACGGCCCACATAGCCGAGCGCGACGGCGGGGCCGGCCAGGTACAGCTCACCCGTCACGCCCGGCGGTACGGGGTTGAGCTGCGCGTCGAGCACCAGGGTCCGGGTACCCGCGATGGGCGTCCCGATGTTCACCGGCCGCCCCGGCGTCAGCGGCGTGCCGGTGGCCCAGATGGTGGATTCGCTGGGTCCGTACGCGTTGAACATGCGGCGCCCGGGTGCCCACGCCTGCACCAGTTCTTCGGGGCAGGCCTCACCGCCGGTGATCAGTGTGGTCAGTCCGTCGAGCCGCGCCCGATCCAGCGATGCCACCACCGTCGGGGTCAGCAGCGTCGCGCTGACCCGGTGTTGTTGCATCAGGTCGACGAGCGCCTCACCGGCGTACACGTCCCGCGGCGCCACCACCAACGCGGCGGCCGCGCCGGTCGCCATCAGCATCTCGAACAGCGACGCGTCGAAGGTCGGGGCGGCGACCATCAGCACGCGCGCGTCGGCCGTCAGGCGGTACGAGTCGTGTTGTGCCGCAGCGGCACCCAGCAGACCGGCATGGCTGACCGCGACGCCCTTGGGCTCGCCCGTCGAGCCCGACGTGAAGATGACGTAGGCGGTGTTGTCGACCGTCAGCGGCGCCGAGCGCTCGGCGTCGGTGACCGGTTCGGCGCTGTGGTCCGACAAGTCGGTATCCGCCCGGAGTACCGGACGTGATCCCGCGCCACCGATCTGGTCGGTGTCCCGGGTGAGTACGCACGTGGCGGCAACCGAATCCAGCACCGTGGCAATGCGTTCGACGGGATGGGTGCGGTCCACCGGCACGTACACGCCGCCGGCCTTGAGCACCGCCCACCATGCCACCACCAGTTCGGCGCACCGGTCCATCGCGACACCCACGGCGCGTTCGGGACCGACGCCGCCCGCGATCAGCAGGCGCGCCAATCGATTCGAGGCTTCGTCGAGCTCGCGATACGTCAGACTGTGGGCTCCGTCGATGACGGCGACTGCATCCGGATCGGCCGCGACGGCCGCGGCCAGGAGCTCGGGCCCGAGGCCGATCGGTGCCCGTACGCCGGCACCCGACCAGCGCCGCAACTCGTCCTGCTCGGCCGCGTCGAGGAGGTTGATGGACAACAGCTTTCGCGCCGGGTCCGCGGTCATCGCCACCAGCAGCCGGCTGAGCCTGCCGATCAGCGCATCGATACCGGCGGCGCTGAACACCTCGGTGTCGTATTCGATGTGCAGCCCGAGTTCATCGCCCGGGAACGCCTCGACGGTCAGCGGGTAGTGGTTGAACTCGCGGTTCGCGAACTCGGCGATGGCGAGGTCGTCGACCCCGACAGACATGCCGGCCTCGACCGGGTAGTTCTCGTACACGAACAGCGTGTCGAACAGCTGGTCGTGGCCGGCGACGCGGTGAATCTCGCCCAGCGCCAGGTGCTGGTGGTCGAGGGTGTCGTTGTGCGCGGTCTGCAGCTGGTCGAGCAGGCCGGTGACGGTGGTGCCCGCGGTTAGGTTGGCGCGCACCGGCACAGTGTTGATCAGCAGGCCCACCATCGATTCGGTGTCGCCCACATCGAGCTGGCCGAGCCGCGACCGCGCGGTTCCGAACGCCACGTCGTGCTTGCCGGTCAAGGACGTCAGCAGCACGGCCCACGCACCTTGCAGCACGGTGCTGACGGTGGTCTGGCAGGAGCGCGCCAGCTCGCCGAGGGCGCGCGTGGTCTCCGCCGGAACCTGGAACGACGCAAAGCCGCGCTGGCCGCGACCCAGGCGGTCCTGAAGCCGGTCCTGCGGGCCCACCAGCGTCGGTGTCTCGAAGCCCGCGAGCACCGCACCCCACGCCGCGCGCGCCGCATCGAGATCGCGGTCGGCGAGCCAGGTGATGAACTTCCGGTACGACGCCGCGGGCGGCAACCGGTGCCCGGCGTAACCGGCGAAGATTTCCCGCAACAGGATCGGCAGCGACCAGCCGTCGAGCACGATGTGGTGATTGGTCAGCACGAACCGGTGCCGGTCCGGAGCGATGCGGATCAGCAGCGCCCGGAACGGCGGCTCACCGGCGAGGTCGCCGACCGCGATACGTTCGGCGGCGCACAGCCGCTGAATCTCGTCTTCGTCGAGCACGCCCGTCGCGCCGAAATCGACGAATCGCCAGGCGATTTCGGGCTCGGCCAGGATCACCTGCACCGGATCGTCGAACTGCTGGCAGAAGGTGGCCGCCAGGTGGGGATGCCGGTTGACGGTGCGTTGCACGGCGTCGCGGAGCCGCTGCGGGTCCAGCGCGCCGGTCAGTGTGAAGTCCAGCTGCACCGAGTACATCTCGGCCGCGACGTCGGCCCGCTCGTGCGCGGTGCTGCTGTGGAACAGCAGACCCTGCTGCAACGGCGTCAGCGGCAGGATGTCGGCGACCCGGTATTGCTGCTGCAGCTGGTCGATCTGCTGCTGCCCCAGGTGCGCCGGCGCGATGTCCGACGGCGTCAATCCGCCGCCACCCGCCCGGACGTGTGCGCAGATGCCGGCCAGCGCCTCGAACCACAACCGGCTCAACCGGTTCAGCTGGGCGTCGTCGAGAACCGAGGTCGCCCAGGTCCAGTCGGCCTGCAGTTGCGGTCCGGCGTCGGTGTCGACGGTGCCGGCGTTGAGTTCCACGGTGTGGAACAGCGGTAGCGGGGCTGCGGCGCCGGCCGGGGACAGCTCTTCGCGGCCCAGCCGCCACAGCTCCTCGACGCCGGCGATCTGCGGAAAGCCCAGGCGGCCGAGATAGTTGAACCCGAGGCTCGGCTCCGCGCCGTCGAGATCGACATCGTCGTTCAGGTACCGCAGCAGGCCGTAGGTCAGGCCCGCGGGCTGCGCGCGCAACTGTTCCTTGGCCGCCTTGACGGCGGCGCCGAGCGCCTCATCGCCCGAGGCGATCTGCGACCAGGACAGCTCCCCCAGCGCCAGTGACACCGGGTATTTGGCGGTGAACCAGCCGACGGTGCGCGAGAGATCCACGCCGTCGGCGATGTCTTCGTCGCGCCCGTGGCTCTCGACGTCGATACCGACGGGAGTGCCGCCGGTGCCCAGGAATTCCGTGACCGCAAGGGCGAACCCGATGAGCAGGATGTCCTGCACGCCGGCGTGAAATGCCGCCGGTACCTCGCCGAGGAGTGCCCGGGTGTGCTCGGCGTCGAGCGTCGCGGACAGCCGGCCCGCGGTGACGTAGGTGTCCACGGCGGGGTCCGCGGCCGGCAGCGCCGCCGGTACCGCCGCCACCTGTTGCCAGGCCGCCGCCTGCGCCCGCACCTGTGGATCGTGCGCGTACTCGGTGAGCAGCGTGGCCCACCGCTGGAACGAGGTGCCCGTCGTCGTCAGCTCCACCGGCTGGCCGCCGCGATGCTGCGCCCACGCAATGTTCAGGTCTTCCAACAGAATTCGCCATGACACGCCGTCAACCGCGAGGTGATGGATGATCAGGACCAGCTGCCGGCTGGGGGCGACCCACACGGCGCTGACCACCACCGCGGCGCTCGGGTCCAGCCGCCGCCGCGCCGCCGCCACGGCGGCCTCTGACAGCTCGTCGACCTCCACGATGCAGTCGCGGGCGTCGACGGATGCGGCTTCGGGTACCGACAGGGCCCCGTCGGCGCCGACCCGCAGCCGCAGCATGGCGTGCCGGTTCATCAAGGCCTGCAACAACATCACCGCGTCGGCGCCGGTGGCGCCGGGCGGCGCCTGCAACACGAGGGTCTGGTTGAACTCGCCGGCACCGGCCGGCGCGTCCAGACTCGAGAACCACCGGATGATGGGCGTGGCCGGCACCGGTCCGATGCCCTCGTCGACGACGTCGTCCACATCGTCGGTCACGGTCACCGTCTGCGCCAGGCGCGCCACCGTCTGCTCGACGAACACGTCACGCGGGCGGCACGCCAGGCCGGCGGCGCGGGCGCGCGCCGCCACCTGCATCGCGAGGATGCTGTCGCCGCCCAGCTCGAAGAACGAGTCGTCGACGCTGACGGCCGCCGGCTCCAGCCCGAGGGTCTCCGCATAGATGGCGGCCAGGATCTCTTCGACAGGGCTGTCCGGCGCGCGGTAGTCGTCGCCCGTGTACTCCGGGGCTGGCAGGGCGCGGGTATCGAGCTTGCCGCTCGTGGTGAGCGGCAGTTCGGCCAGCGCCACCACCGCGGCGGGAACGAGGTACGCCGACAGGCGCTCGGCGAGGGCGGCCCGCACCTCGACCGGGTCGACGGCGCCGGTGACGTAGCCGACGAGGCGCTTGTCGCCGGGGCGGTCCTCCCGGACGATCACCGCTGCCTGCACGACGCCGTCGAGTGCGGCCAAAGCTGTTTGGACTTCGCCCAATTCGATGCGGTAGCCGCGGACCTTGACCTGAGCGTCGGCGCGTCCCACGTACCGCAGCTGGCCGTCGTCGCCCCAGTACACCAGGTCTCCGGTGCGGTACATCCGCTCGCCCGGCTTGCCGAACGGGCATGGCACGAAACGTGATCCGGTCAATGCGGTCCGGTGCAGATAGCCGACGCCCACACCGGCACCGGCGACATACAGTTCGCCGACGACGCCGGGCTGCACCGGCCGCATCCAGCCGTCCAGCACGAACAGTGCCGTGCCACTCGGCGGCGCACCGATGGGTGCCGCGCCGCCACCTGCCGCCAGCGGTGCACTGATCGCCGCATAGATCGTCGTCTCGGTCGGGCCGTAGCCGTTGACCATCGTGCGGCCCGGTGCCCATTGCTCGACCACCTCGGCCGGGCACGCCTCGCCGCCCATCACCAGCGCGCACGACTCCAGGCCCGCCATGTCCAACATGCCGATGGCAGAAGGGGTTTGCGTGAGAACGGTGACTTCTTCGGCGATCAGGAAGTCATGGAACTCGGCGGGATCGGCGGACACCGACTCGGGTACCACCACCAGGCGGCCACCGCGCAGCAGCGCGGAGAAGATCTCCCACACCGAGAAATCGAAGGCGTACGAATGCCAGTGCGACCACGCCTGCTCGGACGGCAGGCCGGCATCCTGCGCGGCGATCAGCTGCGTCAGGTTCTGATGGGCAATCGCAACACCTTTCGGTGTCCCGGTCGTGCCCGAGGTGTAGATGACGTAGGCGATGTCGTCGGGCTCCGGCCCGGCCGCGGCGGGCCAGTCGTCGGGCCCGTCGAACGGCTCCCGCACATCGATGACGACGCCGTCGAAACCGTCGAAGCGGTCGGCCAGGGCCGCCGTGGTGACAGCCGCGAACGGTGCGGAGTCGACCAGCATGAAGGCGATTCGCGAGTCCGGCAGTGCCGGGTCGATCGGCAGGTAGGCCGCGCCGGACTTGAGCACGCCCAGGATCGTCACGATGGCCTCGGACGACCGCGGCAGCATCACCGCGACGCGGCGCCCCGGGCCCGTACCGCGGTCGGCGAGCAGTTGCGCCACCCGGTTCGACGCGCGGTCCAGCTCGCGGTAGGTGAGCGGCCGACCGTCGCCACTGAGCGCCACCGCCTCCGGCACGCGGGCCACCTGTTCGGCGAACAGCGCCGGGATGGACAGCGGCGGGGCCGCTTCGGCGGCCAGCGTCGCCCAGTTGCCGAGTTCCGCCAGCCGGTCCTCAGCCGGCGCACCGAGCACCGGCAACGCCGACAGGCGTTGTGCCGGATCGGCCGTCATCGCGGTCAGCACACGGTCCAGCTGGTCCGCCAGTTCCGCGACGTCGAGCTGCCGGGTACCGAACGTCGTGACGGACAGCTCGTCACCGGTACCCGAGAACGCCAGCCCGGAGCCCCGACCGAGACCGGAGATCAGTTGCGCGGCCGCGGTGGCCTCGCCCAGCGGCACGGTGAACCCCGACGGCAGAAAGTCCACCACGATCCGGTCGGCGCCCGACCCGTACCTCTTGCGTTCCAGCGCCTGGACCGGGAATCGCTGATGGCGCACCGCTTCTCGGGTGCGGCTGTGCACATGCGCGCAGAATTCGGCGACCGTGGCGTCAGGGGAAACCTGCAGCACCAGTGGCACCACCCCGGCGACCATGCCGGGCAACGTCTTCGAGACCTGCAGTACGCGCCGGGTCACCGGCAGGTCGAGCACCACCTCGTGCCCTTCGGCGGCCCGGCCCCGCAGCACCAGGGCACACGCGGCGATGAGCACCGTGGACCGGCGCACATCCCAGGCCTCACACAGTCGTTCGACCTGCGCCAGCAGCGCGGGGGCGAGCTGGATCGGGTCCGACGAGCCGTCCTCGGCGGCCGCGGCGTCATCGGGCGACAGCTCGCGCGTCGGCTCTGCCGGCAGGTTCGCCAGCCAGTACGCCTCGTCCTCGGCGTAGTCCGCGGAGGCTTCGTACGCCTCTTCGGACTCCAGCAGATCCCGCAGCGAACTGAAGTAGGACGGCTGAATCGCTTTGCCCGCAACGGATTCCGAGTAGACTGCGGCGATGCGCTGCAGGACCAGGGCCAGGCCGATGCCGTCGGCGACGATGTGGTGGCAGCACGCGAAGAAGTAGGACTCGTCGGCGCCGGCCCGGAAGTAGGCGAAGCGCAGCAGTGGGCCGTCGAGCGGCATGGGGGTGCGCTGCAGCGCCGAGGCGGTCGCGCGCGCCGCGGCCATCCGCTGGTCGGCATTCGTCAGGTCGTGAAGGACGACCTCGATATCGGCGACGTCGAGCAACCGCTGCCGCACCTGGCCGTCGGACTCGGCGAACGTCGCCCGCACCGGCTCGGCCTCGCCGACGACGTGGCGGATCGACCGCTCGAAGACATCGAAGTCAACCGGCCCGTCAATCTTCACGAAGATGCCGAGTTGCCACTCCGCGGCCGATTGACCCGTTTCCTGCGCGAGCCAGATGTCCAACTGCCCACGCGTGACAGGCAACGACGAATCGCCGAGATCCATCCCGAACACTGAAATGACGAACTACCCCTGAACTAACGAAGGCTCAGCGCGGCTGCCCAACCGACAGTCGGTCACGCAAGCTCTTGGGCCGGATGTCGGTCCATTCCCGCTCGATGTACTCCAGGCACGAGGCCCGGTCGGCTTCGCCGTGCACCACTCGCCAACCCTCGGGAACGTCCGCGAACGTGGGCCACAGGCTGTGCTGCTCCTCGTCGTTGACCAACACAAAAAAGGTGCCATTGTCGTCATCGAACGGGTTGGTGCTCATGGTGCTCCCCAAAAGAATTGACGCTCAAGATAATTGGGGCTTCCGATCCTCCGGTTGGCCCGTGCGCGAATGCTACATGCCCACACTGTGTTCCCACACACGTGTTTGCCAACGGGCCGCCGCGGCGCGATCGACGCGAAATCCCCAAGGAAACAACAACTTTGGCGCAATTCTTTGCCGGATGCCGATACCGGTACGGACTTCCCAGTACACGCCCCGCACGCGCCGCGTCAGCTCGTTAGCCAAATCTGCGGAAACGGTAATTTGGCAGGGAAAATGGGTGACGGGGCCAGACCGAATGCGGTTTCGGCGGGGAGTGAGTTGAACCGGGGCGGGTGAGCTTGCCGGGCCGCGCGTCAGACCACCGCGAGCCGGGCGTCAGACCACCGCGGCCGAGCCGGGCGTCAGACCACCGCGGCCGAGCCGCGCGTCAGACCATCGCGCGGCGGCCGGCCAGGGCCCGGCCCAGCGTCAGCTCGTCGGCGAACTCGAGGTCGCCACCCATCGGCAGACCCGACGCGATGCGCGTCACCGTCAGCCCCGGAATGTCGCGCAGCATGCGGACCAGGTACGTCGCCGTGGCCTCGCCCTCGGTGTTGGGGTCGGTCGCGATGATCACCTCGACGATGTCCACGCCGTCGACCCGCTGCCCAATCCTGTTGAGCAGCTCGCGAATTCGCAGCTGTTCCGGCCCGACGCCGGACAGCGGATCCAGCGCGCCGCCCAGCACGTGGTAGCGCCCGCGGAATTCGCGGGTGCGCTCCACCGCCTGGACGTCCTTGGGCTCCTCGACGACACACACCAGGGAGCCGTCGCGGCGCGGATCGCTGCAGATGCGGCACCGATCGTCGTCGGACACATTGCCGCACACCGCACAGAACTTGACGCCGTCACGCACCCGGTTCAGCACCGCGGTCAGCCGGTCGATGTCCGGCGGCTCCACCGACAGCAGGTGGAACGCGATGCGCTGGGCACTCTTCGGCCCGATCCCCGGCAGCTTGCCGAGTTCGTCGATCAAATCCTGTACGGGTCCTTCAAACACATCAGAACCCGGGCAGGCCCATGCC
Source organism: Mycobacterium sp. SM3041 (assembly GCF_039668335.1). Classification (NCBI taxonomy): domain Bacteria; kingdom Bacillati; phylum Actinomycetota; class Actinomycetes; order Mycobacteriales; family Mycobacteriaceae; genus Mycobacterium; species Mycobacterium sp. SM3041. The sequence goes on from NZ_JAYXBQ010000047.1 coordinate 77,631, forward strand.
CTGCATGCCGCCGGCCAGCGGGCCGAGGCGCTGCTGCGCCATCAGCGTCACCTGCTCGGAGGCGTCGCCCAGGGCACCCACGATGAGGTCCTGCAGCGTCTCGATGTCGTCGGGATCGACGACCTTCGGGTCAATGGTGAGCGCGGTGATCTCACCACTGCCCATCATGGTGACCTTGACCAGACCGCCACCGGCCTGACCGGTCACCGACGAGGTGGCCAGGGACTCCTGCGCCGCCATGAGCTGCTGCTGCATCTGCTGCGCCTGAGCGAGCAGCGCGGACATATCGGGCTGGCCACCGGGTTGCATGACGGTCCCCTCGAGTTTCGATGATCGGGTGTGCGCGCCAGCCTAGTCGCCCGACGGATCACCGGGCGACCGACTGGCCGCGAAAAGAATCTCCGTGCGCCGAAGAGCTAGCCTTCGACAACCTTCTTCAGGTTGCCCAGCACCTCGTCCTGGATCTTGCGCAGGCCCAGCGGGGCGAAGGTCTTCTCGAAGAAGCCGCCGATACCGCCGGCACCCTGCCACGCCGTCTTGACGGTGACGGTCGAGCCGGTGCCCGCCGGGGCGACGGTCCACGTGGTCACCATCGACGAGTTGGCGTCCTTCTCGATGACGCTCTTGCCTGCGACGTCGACGGTGGCCTTGACCTCACGCGAGCGCTTCTTGGTGGCCTGCAGCTTCCAGGTGGCGAGGGTGCCGGCGCCCTGTCCGCCTTCGAGCACCTGGTAGCCGCTGTAGTTCGACGAGAGGATCTTCGGGCGCACCGTCTGGTAGTCGGCGACTGCTGCCAGCACCTTCTCCGGTTCGGCGAGAATCAACACGGTGCTGGACGCACTGACCTGTCCCATCAGGTAAAACTCCTGTTCATACGGCTTCCCTTGCGGTCGCGAGGACCGCGATCTCGGTCTAGCGTATATGTGTGACTGCTGTCACGAGCGATGCGACGGCCGCCCACGAGGCGGCCGTTCAGCGACTGCTGGACAGCTATCGCGCCATCCCGCGGGGGGCGACGGTGCGGCTGGCGAAACCGACGTCGAACCTGTTCCGGGCGCGTGCGCGCACCAAGACCAAGGGGCTCGACGTCTCGGGGCTGAACGGCGTGCTGGCCGTCGACACCGAGAATCGCACCGCGGACGTGCAGGGCATGTGCACCTACGAGACGCTGGTCGCCGCGACGCTGCCGTTCGGCCTGGCGCCGCTTGTCGTGCCGCAGCTCAAGACCATCACCCTCGGGGGCGCGGTCACCGGGCTGGGCATCGAGTCGACGTCGTTCCGCAACGGCCTGCCGCACGAGTCCGTGCAGGAACTCGACATTCTCACCGGGGCCGGGGAACTGATCCGGGCATCACCGCACACCCACTCCGACCTGTTCTACGCCTTCCCGAATTCCTATGGGACGCTGGGCTATTCGGTACGGTTGCGCATCGAGCTCGAGCCCGTGCGCCCGTTCGTGAAGCTGCGGCACCTGCGTTTCCACCGGGTGGCCGATCTGGTGGACGAGCTGCAGCGCATCCTCGACACCGGCGGCCACGACGGTGTGCCGGTGGACTACCTCGACGGCGTCGTGTTCGGGCCCGACGAAAGCTACCTGTGCCTCGGCATGAAGACCGGGACCGACGGCCCGGTGAGCGACTACACCGGTCAGCGCATCTTCTACCGCTCCATCCAGCACGACTCCGGCGAGCGGCACGACCGGCTCACCACGCAGGACTATCTCTGGCGCTGGGACACCGACTGGTTCTGGTGTTCGGCGGCCTTCGGCGCGCAACGCCCACTCATCCGGCGGTTGTGGCCCCGCCGGTACCGACGAAGCAGCGTCTACTGGAAGCTCGTCGGCCTCGATCAGCGCTTCCGGATCGCCGACCGGATCGAGCGCCGCAGCCTCCTGGCCCCGGAAAAGCCGTTGCGCGAGCGGGTGGTGCAGGACGTCGAGGTGCCGGTCGAGCGCGTCGTCGACTTTCTCGAGTGGTTCCTGGCACGTGTGCCCATCACCCCGATCTGGTTGTGTCCCTTGCGGTTACGCGATGACACCCGCTGGCCGCTGTATCCCATCCAGCCCCACCGCAACTACGTCAACGTCGGGTTCTGGTCATCGGTCCCGGCCGGACAGGTGGCCGGTGAGACGAACCGCCTGATCGAGGACAAGGTCGACGAATGCGGCGGCCACAAGTCCCTGTACTCCGAGTCGTTCTATTCGCGTGAGGAATTCGACCGGCGCTACGGCGGCGCGGAGTACCAGAAGGTCAAAGACGTTTACGACCCCGAATCGCGGCTACTAGGTCTCTATGCGAAGGCGGTACAACGGCAATGACGACAACTGACGATCGAGGGACGACCGACGGCAAGCTCACGCTGGCCGAGGTCCTGGAGAGCTTCTCGAGTGGTCGGCTGCCCCTCAAATTCGAGGCGTACGACGGCAGTTCGGCCGGCCCCGAGGACGCCGAGCTGGGGCTGAGCCTGCTCACCCCGCGCGGCACCACCTATCTGGCGACCGCACCCGGCGATCTGGGCCTGGCCCGGGCCTACGTCGCAGGCGATCTCGCTGCGCTCGGCGTCCATCCGGGCGACCCCTACGAACTGCTCAAGGCGCTGGCCGACAAGGTGGAATTCAAGCGTCCGCCGATCCGGGTGCTGGCGAACATCGTGCGGTCCATCGGATTCGAACACCTGCTGCCGATCGCCCCGCCCCCGCAGGAGGCGCTGCCGAGATGGCGCCGGATGGCAGAAGGACTGCGGCACAGCCGAATCCGGGATGCCGAGGCCATCCATCACCACTACGACGTCTCCAACGCGTTCTACGAACGGGTGCTCGGGCCGTCGATGACGTACACCTGCGCCTGCTACCCGCGGCCCGACGCCACGCTCGAGGAAGCCCAGGAGAACAAGTACCGGCTGGTGTTCGACAAGCTGCGCCTGCAGCCCGGCGACCGGCTGCTCGACGTCGGCTGCGGGTGGGGCGGCATGGTCCGGTACGCCGCCCGGCACGGTGTGCAGGCCACCGGTGTCACGCTGTCGGCGGAGCAGGCCGGCTGGGCGCAGCGCGCCATCGCCGACGAAGGCCTGGCCGACCTCGCCCGCGTCGTGCACGGCGACTACCGCGATGTGCGGGAAGGAAATTTCGACGCGGTGTCCTCGATCGGTCTGACCGAGCACATCGGTGTCGCCAACTACCCGGCCTACTTCCGGTTCCTACGCGACCGGCTGCGCCCCGGCGGACTGCTGCTCAACCACTGCATCACCCGGCCGCACAACCGCGCCGGGAACATCGGCGGGTTCATCGACCGCTACGTCTTCCCCGACGGAGAGCTGACCGGCTCGGGGCGGATCATCGCCACCGCCCAGGATGTCGGGCTGGAGGTGCTGCACGAGGAGAACCTGCGCCCGCACTACGCCCTGACGCTGCGCGACTGGTGCGCCAACCTGGTGCGGAACTGGGACGAAGCGGTCGCCGAGGTCGGCCTGGCCACGGCCAAGGTCTGGGGCATGTACATGGCCGGTTCCCGCGTGGGATTCGAGACCAATGTCGTTCAGCTGCACCAGGTTCTGGCCGTCAAACTCGACGAGCACGGGGCCAACGGCGGGCTGCCGCTGCGGCCCTGGTGGACGCCCTGATCACTCCCCGATGGGGCGGGCGCCCAACTCGCTCTTGAGCAGTTCCAGCGCCACCTCTTCGGGGTCGCGGCGGGGCACGTCCGTGCCGCGGTCGTTGGCGGCGTCGGCCAGCATGTCCTCTTCTTCGGCCCGCTCCACGGCGGCCTGCTGCTCAGGGGTCGGGGCCGCCGGTCTCGGGGCTGCCGCCGCGGGCGCGGAACCGGCCGACGGGCCCCCGGCCGCACCCGCAGGTGCCGCACCGGCGTCGCACCGCACCCGCCAGTTCACCCCGAGCGCATCCTTGAGCGCCTCGCGGATGACGTCGGCGTTGTGCTGCTCGCTGAGGCGCCTCGCCAGCGGCGGGGCCGGGTGCGCCAACACCAGGGTGTCCGCCTCGATACCGCGGACCGTCGCCTCCATGAGCATGGCTTCCAGCGAGCGGCTGCGCATGCGGACCTTCTCGCGCACCGTCGTCCACATGGCGCGCACGGCGGCGGCATCGGGCTCGCCGGGTGTCGCGGCGGCCGGCTGCACGGGCGCCGCCACTGCGGGTGCGGCAGCCGGCGGGGCGACGGGTTCAGGTGATGTTTCACGTTGAACCGGCGCCGGTTCGGGCGCCGGACGCGGCTCGGGCCGCGGCGCCGGAGGTGCGGGTGGCGGCGTCGGCTCCGGTTCGGGTGCCGAAACCGATTGCGGGGCTTGACTTCTCCGCGTGAACTGCCGATTTCCTGCCGAACCCGACGGAGCCGGCGGAGCGCTCGGGGCGCTCGGGGCCTCCGCGAACGACTCGGCGGCCGGTGCCGGGGCCGGGGCCGGAGCCGGGGCGGGACGCGGGGCAGCAACGGCCCCGCCCTCAGAAGCCGGGATCGACACGTTCATCCGGGTCTCGATGCGCTCGATGCGTTGCAGCAGCGCGGCTTCGGTGTCACTGGCCGACGGCAGCAGCAGCCGGGCGCACACCACTTCGAGCAGCAGCCGCGGTGCCGTCGCGCCGCGCATCTCCCCGAGCCCGGCGTGCATCACCTCGGCGTACCGCGTCAGCGTCGCGGTGCCGATCTGCGCGGCCTGGTCCCGCATGCGCTCCATGACGTCGTCCGGCGCGTCGACCACACCGCGGGCCGCGGCGTCCGGAACCACCTGCAGGACAATCAGATCCCGGAAGCGCTCCAGCAGGTCGGTGCCGAACCGGCGTGGGTCGTGCCCGGCGTCGATCACCGACTCCACGGCCCCGAAGAGCGCCGCGCCGTCGCCGGCGGCCAGCGCGTCGACGGCGCGGTCGATCAGCGCGAGGTCGGTGGCGCCCAGCAGCGACAGCGCCCGCTGGTACACGACGCGGTTCTGCTCGGCCCCGGCCAGCAGCTGGTCGAGCACCGACAACGTGTCACGCGGCGAGCCGCCACCGGCCCGGATGACCAACGGATACACCGCATCGTCGACCTGCACGTCTTCTTGCGCGCAAATCTTCTCGAGCAGGCCGCGCATGGTCTTCGGCGGCAGCAGCCGGAACGGGTAGTGATGGGTACGCGACCGGATGGTCGGCAGCACCTTCTCCGGCTCCGTGGTGGCGAACACGAAGATCAGGTGCTCCGGCGGCTCCTCGACGATCTTGAGCAGCGCGTTGAAACCGGCATTGGTCACCATGTGGGCTTCGTCGATGATGAAGATGCGGTACCGCGACTGCGCCGGCGCGTAGAACGCCCGGTCACGGAGTTCGCGGGTGTCGTCGACACCACCGTGGCTGGCGGCGTCGAGTTCGACGACGTCGATGTTGCCCGGCCCGTTGGGCGCCAGCGCCACGCACGAATGGCATTCGCCGCACGGATTGGCCGTCGGCCCCTGCTCGCAGTTCAGCGAGCGGGCCAGGATGCGTGCCGACGACGTCTTGCCGCAGCCGCGTGGCCCGGAGAACAGGTAGGCGTGGTTGATGCGGCCCGATTCCAGCGCGTTGCACAGCGGCTCGGTGACATGCTCCTGCCCGACTACCTCAGCGAAACTTGCCGGTCGGTACTTGCGGTAAAGAGCCACGGGAGAAGGCTACCGAGCGGGTCCGACTCGTGCTCTGGTGGATTCGCCATTCCACGAAGCTGACGTGGTGGCGGAAAATCAGGCCGCAAATCGCCGTGCAGTCAGGCTCGGCGAACGCGACCACCACGACTCGATTGACCCTGCATCTACGCACCCCGCTACTCGCACAACTGCGCCCTCAGTACAGAGTCAGCGTGGGGACGGCAGTGACACCCGTTGATCCTGACGCCACGGCGCACCGCTCTCGCACGAATGCGCCCTGGGTACAGGGTCAACGCATACAGCGCGCGGCAGGACCTCAGCCCTTCAGCAGCGCCTCGGTCGCGGCCAGCAGCGCGCACGTCGCCAGGCCGTCGATGGCGAGGCGCAGGTCCGGCAGCGGCGGGAACGAAGGCGCGATCCGGATGTTCTTGTCGTCCGGGTCCTTCTTGTACGGGAACGACGCGCCTGCCGCCGTCACCGCGATGCCGGCGTCCTTGGCCAGCGCCACGGTCCGCTTCGCGGTGCCCGGCCACACGTCGAGGCTGACGAAGTAGCCGCCCTTGGGGTCGGTCCACGACGCGATCTTCGACGCACTGAGCCGGTCGTCGAGAATCTCCGCGACCGCCGCGAACTTGGGCGCCATCAGCGCCTGGTGCCGCTGCATGTGCAGCCGCACGCCGTCGGCGTCACCGAAGAACCGGACGTGCCGCAGCTGGTTGACCTTGTCCGGGCCGATGGTCTTCTTCTCGGCGTGCTGCAGGTACCAGGCGATGTTGCCCAGCGAGCCGCCGAAGAAGCTGACGCCGGCGCCGGCGAAGGTGATCTTGGACGTCGAGGCGAAGACGTACGGCCGGTTCGGGTTGCCCGCGGTGGCGGCCAGGCCGACGACGTCGACGTTCTGGACCGACTCGTGCGTCAGCGTGTGCACGGCGTAGGCGTTGTCCCAGAACAGCCGGAAGTCCGGTGCCGCCGTCTGCATCTGCACCAGCCGGCGAGTGGCCTCCCACGAGTAGGTGACGCCGGTCGGGTTCCCGAAGACCGGCACGCACCACATGCCCTTGATCGCCGGGTCGGCGGCGACCAGCTCCTCGATGAGGTCCACGTCGGGGCCGTCCTCGAGCATCGGGACCGGGATCATCTCGATGCCGAAGCTCTCGGTGATCGCGAAGTGCCGGTCGTAGCCGGGCGACGGACACAGGAACTTCAGGGCGGGTTCTTGCACCCAGGGGCGCGGCGAATCGACGCCGCCGTGCAGCAGCGAGAACACGATGACGTCGTGCATCAACTCGAGGCTGGCGTTGTTGCCGGCGATCAGGTTCTGCACGGGCAGGCCGAGCAGTTCACCGAAGATGGCCCGCAGCTCGGGCAGGCCGTGCAGACCGCCGTAGTTGCGGGTATCGGTGCCGTTGCCGTCCAGGTAGGAACCGGGGGTGTCTCCCGGCAGGCTCAGCATGGCGTTCGACAGGTCGAGCTGTTCTGCCGACGGCTTGCCGCGAGTCAGGTCGAGGGCCAGGTTGCGGGCCTGCAGTTCGGCGTAATTGCGCTGTTGCAGATCGTGCTGGGCCTGCAATTCGTCACGGCCGAGGGACAGAAACGACACGGCGCGCCTCTCGCATCAGATCGCGAAAACATAGGGGACCCCGCGCACCCGCCAGAGCCCGTTGACCCTTGCTGCCTTCCGGCCCTGGGGGAGTTCACAGGATGGACGCCGCGCGGGGTCCGGCCACGAGTGTAGTACCCACCCAGTGGCACACGAGTAGGGCGTCGGATCCGGGTCGGGTACCCTTGTCGACGGAGGATTCGCCTAGTGGCCTATGGCGCTCGCCTGGAACGCGGGTTGGGTTAACAGCCCTCAGGGGTTCAAATCCCCTATCCTCCGCACTCGGTCCGGGGTGCGACCAGCTGATCAGCCGGTCGCACCCCGGCCCACTATCAGAGCGAAAAACCCTCGAGGAGCAGTATGCGGCGGCCGGTAGCGATCATTTGGCACGCGTCGTTCCTCATCCTCGCCGGGCTGCTGTACTTCTTCTTCGCGCTGCCCCGGTGGAACGAGCTGACCGGCGACTGGTCGCACACCCTCGGCACCGCGATGCGCATCGTCTGCGGTCTGATCGTCGCGTTGTCGGCGCTGCCGGTCCTGTTCACCCGCCAGCGCACCGCCCTGCCGGAGTACGGCACCCCGCAGCTGGCGCTGACCTTGCGGACCTGGTCGATCGTCCTGCACATCGTCGCGGGCGTCTTGATCATCGGCGCCGCGATCAGCGAGATCTGGTTGACCCTGGATCAGGCCGGCACCTGGTTGTTCGGCATCTACGGCGGCGCGGCCGGCCTGGCTCTGCTCGCCGCCCTGGCGTTCTACCTGGCCTTCGTCGCCGAGTTGCCGCCTCCGCCGCCGGCGCCGCTGAAGGTCAACGACGGCAAGCGCCGCGGCCGCCGCAAGGCCGACAAGGGCGCCGATGAGGCCCCGGCCGTCGCCGCTGAAGTCGCGGAAGCCGGCGATGAGAGCGAGACTGACACCGAAGCCGAGGCCGAAGAAGAGGCCACGGACAAGGCCGACGACGACGCGGCCGAGACCACCGAAACCGGCGAGGCCGGTAACACCGAGGCCGCCGAAACCGATGAAGCGGCCAAGACGTCAGGCGAAGAGACCGCCGACACCAACGAGGACGAGGCTGAAGAAACGGCCACTGATGACGCCCCCGCCGGTAAGCTGCGCAACCGCCGCTCCGGCAAAGGTTCCGGGTTGTTCGGGCGCGGAGCCTAAGGGCCCAGTCACAGGGCCATCACCTCGCAGTCCGGAGGACAGCACATGGGCGGGTTCCGCTTCTGCCGTCGGCTCGGCACCGCGGCCGCCGCGGCAGCCGTTGCCGTGGCCACCATCAGCCTCGCACCCGTCACCCACGCCGACCCGTCCCCGGCCGCAGCCGCCGTCGAACCCGCGACCGCGCGCGTCGACACCGTCATCAACTACCAGCACGCCATCGGTGCCGGTACCGGCTTCGTCCTGGACTCGGGCGGCGCCCTGCTGACCAACTTCCACGTCGTACAGGGCGCCGACAAGGTGACCGCAACCATCGGTGGGCGGCCATACCGCGCCGACCTGGTCGGCTACGACCGGCATCGCGACATCGCGGTGCTGCAGCTGCGCGGCGCGGCCGATCTGCCGGTCGCCCCGCTGGGCGACTCGTCGGCGGTGGCCGTCGGCGACGAGGTCGTCGCACTGGGCAACGCCGACGGCAGCGGCAACTCACTGACCCACGAGGCCGGTCACGTCATCGGGCTGAACCGCACCATCACCGCCAAGGACGAGTTGACGGGCAGTTCCGAGCAGGTGACGGGCCTGATCCAGTTCGCGGCCCCGGTCCGCGCCGGCGATTCAGGTGGCCCGCTGGTCTCGGCCGACGGCCGGGTGGTCGGGATGACGGTCGCGGCGACGCTGAACTTCCACATGGGCCCGGGCGGCGAGGGCTTCGCGATCCCGATCAACGAGGCGCTGACGACGGCCGCGCAGATCCGGGCCGGCGCGGCGTCGAACAACATCCACATCGGGCAGCCCACGCTGCTCGGCGTCGGCGTCGGCGGCACCGACGAGCACTCGCAGCTGCCCGGTGTGCTCATCCGCGACGTGATCAGCGGCGGCCCCGCGCAAATCGCCGGGATGGTCCCGGGCGACGTGCTGGTGAGCATCGACGCCGTCACGGTGAGCTCGGCGAGTGCGCTCACCAGCGTGCTGGACCGGCACTACCCCGGCGACGTCGTCGAGCTGTTCTGGATCGACCGCGCGGGCCAGCAGCACACCGCCAAGGCCGTGCTGACGTCCTGACACGTAACTTTCTGGCAAAAAAATCTACTAGTCCGTCAAAGTAGCTGGATACCGGCACTAAGCGGGTACCACACGTGATGGCTATTTGCCACGGCCCCTTGACGTGCCGAAATGCGGTTTTGCCGGCTGACGAAGCCCTTGGCGGGGACACCGTCGCGAGTTAGATTGGCGACACATTCACCTGCAAATGAGCCTTCGGTCACAGCTGTTCACGCGGCGGTTACCCGGTCAAAGGGAGTAGCCCAGTGGTCCACCTCTACGTGGAGGCGTACACAGCGATATGGGCTGTGGTGACCCTGGCGACGTATCTCCTCGGCCGCCGATTCAGCAACGACGAGCGACCCGACCACCAGCTCCTCACGAGCGTGCTGGCCGGAGCCATGTGGCCCGTCGTCGTGGTCGGACTCGTGGAGGCGTTCACCGTCGCATTGATGTCCGGCAGCCACGCGTGGCGCGATCCGGCGCCAGTGGAGCCGGCCTGCGTCGCTCCCGTCGCGCCACTGCCGTAGTACTCAGGCCGCTGTACTCACGCCACCCCGCGCAGGTGGGACGCCGACGCCCCGATGGTCGCCTCGTCCCCACCGATCATGGTGCGCAGCAGGGCTTTCTGCTCGCGTAACCCGCGGTCTGCCGCGCGGTCCGAACCGCCCGGCAGGACCAGCGCCGCGATGCTGCGCACGCCGTTGACGGGGATGCGCAGCACCGGATACCACGGCGGCATATAGGACGGCAGCCCCAGCGTGCGCATCACCCGCGGGCCCAGGAAGGCCGTCGTGACCGACAGGTGCTGCGCCCACGCCAGCCGCCGGCGGAGGCCCGTCGCACCGCGGTAATGCCAGCTCAGCGGGTCACGCGCCATCGGGACCGACAGCTGTTTGGTGGTCTCGTCGGAGACCGCCAAGGCGGTGGACGTGTGATAGAGGATGCGGACGCTGTCCCGGAAGGACCGTGGCAGCCACTCGTCCTGCACGCCCATCAACCAGCCGACGTAGCGCGTGAGGTGCGCGATGGCGCTCAACTCGGCGGGTGTGGCCACGATGCCCATGGCCAGGCCACCGAGAACCGGCGCGATCAGGGCGCCCACCAACGTGGCCGCCATATCGGTCTGATTGACCGGCAGGCCCCACTGCTCGGCGCGCCAGTCCGGCATCGCCTGCACATGCCGTCGCACCATGGCGTGTACGAAGCGGACGCGGATGGTGGACCGGTATCCGGAACCGAACTTCTCCAGCCCGCCGGCGTCGATCACGTCGAGCGCCCACTGCATGGTTTCGGCGAACCGCTGGTTGGAGCCCTTTTCCAGGGCGCCGGTGCGCAGCAGGGTCTGGTTGAAACCGGAGAACTGGTAGCCGCCCAGCAGCGCGACGTCCCGGGCGATGTACATGCCGTCGGCGCCACCCCGGCGCAACGTGCGCTGTCCGATCCGCAGCGCTTCAGGGTCGACCCAGTCCGGGGTCGCCTCGACCGCCTCGAAGAACCGGCGTAGCGGCTCCGGCGCCTCCGGAACGGTGGCGATGCCGTCGGCGAGCGCACGGTCGAACAGCGGCCGCAACTGCTTCGTGCCCTGCTCCGACATCCAGGCGACCAGGGCGTCCATGGGTTCGTCGCCCACATTGAGGCGTTCGCCCAGCCGCTGCCACTGCGTGGCGTCGGGCTTCCCGATGGCCAGCATGGTGGCGAACGAACCGATCGCCGCAGGTACCGGTTGCGGCCGGTCGGGATGACGTGCCGGGATCGGCAGGGACATCGCGCGTACTCCTTGTCACCGTTGACAACGTATGTAGTCAAAACTAGGCGGTACCCGGGGTCTCGTCAATGGCAAATGGGGCACGAGCGCATAGGCTGGCCCTCATGTGGCGGGGAGAACAGTCCAAGCATCAGCGTCGGAACACAGTGGCAGCCGCGATCGCGGCGCTCGGGATCGGCGTCACCCTCGGCGGGGCACCGGTCGCGGCAGCGGCCGACGCACCCGACCAGGTGGCGATGACGGCCATCGACGACATCGCCGCGGGCAACTACGCCGCCGTCACCGCGCGGTTCGATCCGGAGCTGCAGAAACGGTTGTCCCCCAAGGCATTGCAGCAGGTGTGGGACGGCTACCAGCGCACGTTCGGGGCGTACCAGTCGCACGGCGGCCCCGAGGACACCGCGCGCGGCGACCTCACCGTGGTGAACGTCCCGCTGCAGATGGACCGCATGCCCGGCCAGTTCCGGGTGAAGATCCACCCCGATGGCACCATCGCGGGCGTGTACTTCCTGCGCGAAGGTGTGCCGGTCCCCTAACCGTCACGCCCGCCGGGGGTCGATCAGCGTGACTCCCACCGGGCTGGCGGCGCCGAACTCCGGCAGCAGGCGCGCGCCTTCGGCGAGCCCCACCACCCGCTCGACCAACGCCTGCGGGCGCAGCTTGCCCGCCGCGACCTGGTCGAGCATCTCGGGGTAGTCCGCGCTGGCCATGCCATGCGACCCCAAAACATCCAATTCCCAAGCGATTACACGATCCATGGGTACCTGCGGATGCCCGTCGACGTTGGGCAGCAGGCCCACCTGTACATGGCGTCCCTGCCGGCGCAGGCTGTGGATCGCATCGGCGCACGTCCCCGCGGTGCCCACCGCGTCGACCGCGACATGGCTACCGCCGCCGGTGATCTCGTGCACCGCGGGCGCCACCTCGGCGCCGTTGGCGAGGACGGTCTCGGCGGCACCGAGGCTGCGCGCGAGTTCCAGTGCCGCCGGGGTGCGGTCGACGGCGATGACGTTGGCACCGGCCGCGGCCGCCACCTGGACGGCGCTGAGGCCCACACCCCCGACACCGATCACCGTGACCCACTCGCCGGGCTTGACGTCGGCACGGGCCCGCAGCGCGCGGTAGGCGGTGGCGAAGCGGCAACCCAGCGCGGCCGCCGCGGCGTCGTCGATATCTTCTGACACCGCAACGAGATTCGTGTCCGCCGCGTGCAGCGCCACGTACTCACCGAACGAGCCCCAGTGGGTGAAACCCGGCTGGGTCTGGTCCGGGCACACCTGCGCCTGACCGCCGGCACACCATTCGCAGGTGCCGCACCCGCACACGAACGGTGTGGTGACGCGGTCACCGACCCGCCAGCGCCGGACGTCGGCGCCGACCGCGACCACTTCTCCGACCAGTTCATGTCCGGGCACATGCGGGAGGGCGACGCCGTCGTCGTGCCCGGCCCAGGCGTGCCAGTCGCTGCGGCACAACCCGGTTGCGTGCACCTGCACCACAACGCCGCCGGGCGACGGCGTCGGGTCGGCCAGCGACCGGACGTCCACCGGGCCACCGAACTGCTCGAAGATCACCGCGCGCATCAGGTCATCGTTGCACGCCCGGACGCGCCGGAGGCACCGCTGCGAGCAACGCGCGCGTGTACTCGTGTTCCGGATGCGCGAACAGCTCGGCGGCAGAGCGGTATTCCACCGATTCGCCGCCGCGCAGCACCAGGACGTCGTGGCTCATCCGCTCGATCACGGCCAGGTCGTGGCCGATGAACAGGTAGGTCAGGCCACGGTCCTGCTGCAGCCGGGTCAGCAGGTCCAGCACCTTGGCCTGCACCGAGACATCGAGTGACGCGGTGGCTTCGTCGAGGATCAACAGCTCGGGCGCCACGGCCAGCGCCCGGGCGATGTTGACGCGCTGCCGCTCGCCGCCCGACAGTTCGTGCGGATACCGTGCCGCGTAGTCCGCCGGGAGCTCGACGGAGTCCAACAGCTCACGCACCTGCGCCCGCCGGTCCCTGGCCGCACCCGCCAAGGGCTCGGCGATCGAAAGACCCACCGGGATACGCGGATTGAGCGACGAGAACGAATCCTGGAAGACCAGAGCGATCCGGCGGCGTACCGCCTTGCGGTCACGGCGCTTGACCGTCAGCACGTCGGTGCCGTCGAGGAGTGCGCGACCGCCGTCGGGCGCGACGAGACCGGTCAGCGCGGCCGCCACGGTCGACTTTCCCGAACCCGACTCGCCCACCAGCCCGAGGGTCGTCCCCCGGCGGATGCGGAACGACACGTCCTTGACCGCGTGGACCACCATCCGGCCCGTCGGCGTGCTCACGGGAAACCTGACGTCCAGATCGGAGACGTCCAGCAGTGTCGGGGTGTCCGGGACGTCGCGGGCGGGGTGTCCCAAAACCGGCCTGGCATCGAGCAATTCGCGGGTGTAGGCCTGCTGCGGCGCATCGAATATCGCGTCGACCGGTGCCTGTTCGACGGCCGCACCGCCGCGCAGCACGGTGACGGTGTCGGCGACCTCGCCGATCACCCCGAGGTCGTGACTGATCCACACCACGGCGGTACCGAACCCGCGCTGCAGTTCCCGCACCAGCTCGATGATCTGGGCCTGTGTCGTGACGTCGAGGGCCGTCGTCGGCTCGTCGGCGATCAGCAGTTCGGGGTCGCAGGCCAGGGCGATCGCGATCATCACCCGCTGACGCTGGCCGCCCGAGAGCTGATGCGGATAGCTGCGCAGCCGCCGTTGCGGGTCGGGCAGGCCCACGGCCTCCAGCAGTTCCAGGGCGCGCACCGCGGCGTGCCGGCGGGTCACCTGCTTGTGTGTTTCAAGAGATTCGGTGATCTGCCGTTCGATGGTCAGCAGCGGGTTCAGCGAGGTTCCGGGATCCTGGAAGACGAACCCGATCCGGCCGCCGTGCACGCGCCGCAACGTCCGCGCCGGGGCGCCGACGAGTTCCTGTTGTCCGGCAAGGGCACTCGAGCCGGTCACGATCGCGCCGGGCGCGTCGAGCAGCCCGGTCGCGGCCAGCACCGTCGTCGACTTGCCCGAACCGGACTCGCCGACGATGCCGAGCGTCTGCTCGGGCTCGACCGCCAGTGAGACGCCGCGCACGATGTCGCGGCGCCCGATCCGGACGGCCAGATTGTCGACCGCCAGCACGCTCATGAACGCCGCCGCGCCTCGATCATGGTGCGCTGCTTGGGATCCAGGACGTCACGCAGCCCGTCACCGAGCAGGTTGCACGCCAGCACGATGACGACGATCGCCGCGCCGGGGAACACCGCCATCCACCAGGCCAGGGTGACGAAGCCCTGCGAATCGAAGATCATCCGGCCCAGTGACGGCTGCGGCGGCTGGATGCCGAGCCCGAGGAAGGACAGCGCGGCCTCGGACAGGATGGCGAACGCCAGCGACAGCGAGGTCTGGACGATGAGCGGACCGGTGATGTTGGGCAGGACGTGCCGGCGCAGGATGTAGGCCGTCCCGGTCCCCATGGTGCGCGACACCGCCACGTACGGCTCCTCCCGCACCGCCAGGGTGCTGGCCCGTGCCACCCGCGCGAAGATCGGCACGTAGACGATGCCGATCGCGGCGATCGTCGTGCCCAAGCCCGGCCCCAGCACCGCGACGATCGCCATGGCCAACAGCAGCACCGGGAACGCGAACATCACGTCGACGACCCGCATCACCACGGTGTCCAGCCAGCCGCCGCGGTACCCGGCCATGACGCCCAGCGCTGTGCCGACCACCGCCGCGCACGCCACGCTGACCACCGCCACCGTCATCGACGCCTGCACGCCGGTCAACACGCGGGACAACACATCGCGGCCCAATTCGTCGGTGCCGAACCAGTGCGCGCCGCTCGGCGGCCGCAGCGCCTGCGGCACGTCGACATCGTTGATGCCGTACGGCGCCAGCCGGCCGGCACCCACGGCGACGACCACGGCCGCGGCCACGACGGCGGCGCTGACCACCGTGACGGGATTCCTGGGCAGCCTCATGACAGCCGAATCCGCGGATCGACAACTGCGTACAGCACATCCACCACCAGGTTGACGGCCAGGAACAGGACCGCGATGAGCAGCACCGCGCCCTGGATCACGGGATAGTCGCGCGCGGCCACCGACAGGTAGACCAGCCGGCCCAGGCCCGGCCACGCGAACACCACCTCGACCACGATGACACCGCCGAGGATCGTCGCCAGCTGGATACCGGTGATGGTGAGGATGGGAACCAGGGCATTGCGCACGACGTGCCGCAACGTGACCACCCGCGGCGGCAGGCCTTTCGAGCGCGCGGTGCGGACGTAGCCCATGGCGGACACCTCCAGCACCGCGGAGCGGACGTAACGCGTCATGATCGCCGCGGCCACCAGACCCACGGTCAGGCCCGGCAGGATCACGTGGCGCAACCAGCCCGTCGGATCGTCGAACAGCGGCCGGTAGCCCGATGTCGGCAGCCAGCCCAGTGTCGTGGAGAACAGCGAGATGAGCAGGATGCCCAGCCAGAAGTCCGGCACGGACACCCCGAATTGGCTTGTGACCCGGACGATCACGTCGCTGAGCCGGCCCTCGTGCGACGCCGCGTAGATGCCGGCGGGCAGCGCGATGGCCAGAGCCAGGACGATGCCGACCACGGCCAGCGAGACGGTGGCGGGCAACCGCTCGGCCAGCACCTGGGCCACCGGGTCGCCGCTGCGGAAGCTGACGCCGAGATTGCCCGTCGCGGCATGGCCGAGGTAGCTGAGGAACTGGGCGGGCAGTGGCCGATCCAGACCGCTCGCGTGACGGAGGGCGTCGTACGCCTCGGGTGTGTACCGCGTCCCCAGGGCGATGCGCACCGGGTCACCGGGAACCAGATGAGCCAGGGCGAACACCACGATGAGGACGCCCACCAGCACCACCAGTGAGTAGGCGAGCCGACGGGCCAGGAACCGCAGGATGGTCATGGCCGGTCACCGCCGAGTACCGCGTCCCGGAACCGAATTGCCTTGTCGCGCCTGGCCTCATAGCCGGTGAGCCGCGGTGACCAGGCCTGGACCACCGCGGGGTTGTACAGGTAGAGGTAGCTCACCTGGTCCGCGATGAGCGTCGCCGCCTGCGCGTAATCCTGGTGCCGCGCTTGCGGATTGGTCTCGGTACGACCGGCGTCCAGCAGCGCGTCGACGCGCGGGTCCGAGAATTTCTGGGCATTGCTCGCACCGCCGGTGTGATGCTGCGCGTAGTAGAAGTCGTCGGGGTCGATATTGCCGAGCCAGCCCATCATCAGCATGTCGAAGTGACCGCTGTGCTGTTCGTCGAGCCACGTCCCGAAGTCGACGGTGCGGATGGTGACCCGGATGCCCAGCGGCGCGAGGTTGTCGGCGATCACCTGGGCGGCGGTCACCGTCTGCGGGTACTCGCTGGTGACCAACAGGTCCATGGCGGTCGGCGCCGAGCCGGCCTGCCGCAGCAGCGATTTGGCGTGGTCGATGTCGTAGCGGTACTTGTCGTAGGGCGTGTACCACGGATTGCCCTGCGGGATCGCGAGCTGATTGGCCTGCGCCGCACCGTAACTGGTGGCCTGCACGATCGACGCCCGGTCGATCGCGTAGGCGATGGCCTGCCGCACCCGGACGTCCTGCCACGCCGGCCGGGCTTCGTTGAGGGCCAGGTACCAGTAATCGTTGCTCGGCGTCACCGCGAGGTGGATCGAATCATCGCCGCGCAACTGGGCGACCCGCTGCGGTGGCACCGCGTCGGTCCAGTCGATCTCACCGGCCTGCAGCGCCGACAGCGCCGTCGACGGCTCGCTGATGAAGCGGAACGTCACGCCCGGAATGCGCGGGGCGCCGGCCCAGTAATGCGGATTTGCGCGCAGCGTGATTGCATCACCGCCGCGCTGGCTGACGAAGGCGAACGGCCCGGTGCCGATCGGGTGGCCGGCGATCTGCCCGTCCTCGACGTTGCGGCGCTGCACGATCGCCACACCCTTGAACCCGCCGAGGTTGGTCAGCAGATTGGGGGTCGGGTGGGACACCGTGATCCGGACCGTGTGGTCGTCGGCCGCGGTGACGTCGGTGACGGCACTGAGCTTGTCGGCGTTGGCGAGCTTGCCGTCGATGATCCGGCGGTAGGAGTAGACGACGTCGGCGGCGGTGAGCGGGCTGCCGTCGTGGAACGTCACCCCGGGCCGCAGGTGGAACGTCCAGGCGCGTTGATCAGGCGAGACGTCCCACGACTGCGCGAGGGCGGGCCGCATGGTCAGGTTGGCGTCCGGCTCCACGAGGGTGTCGAAGACGTTCTCGAGGACCTCGAACGAGAAGTACGCGCTGGTCTTCTGCGGGTCGAGTTGGTCGGGCTCGCCGGAGATCGCCGCGATCAGGTATCCCGCGTCCTGGCCCAGGTCAACGCGTTGTGCGGGCGCGCAGGCCCCCGCCATGACGACGGAAACGACGACGAGCACGGCTGCAACCAGTCGCATGTCCGTCACTTCCGTACCGGGGCCGGCATGAAGCGGAGGCCGGCGCACTCCTGCGGCCCCTATACCCGGCGGCGCACCGGTTCACACCTGGAACAGCGATATGTGCAGTTCAGGGTGCGGAGGGATATCGAACTGAGCTACGATGCCCGCGGACGTTTTCTTCCTAACGTCCTGCTCTACATGAGAGAAGTTGGTATATGCCACAGGGAACTGTGAAATGGTTCAACAGTGAGAAGGGCTTCGGCTTCATCACTCCCGACGACGGCTCCAAGGATCTGTTCGTCCACTACTCGGAGATCCGTAGCAACGGTTTCCGTACCCTCGACGAGGGCCAGCGGGTCGAGTTCGAGGTCGGTCAGGGCAGTAAGGGCCCGGCCGCAACCGGAGTCACCGCGGTCTAACTAAGCCCGTAAAGCTCAGTGGGCTGGTGTGGAGCATTTCGCACCAGCCCACAACTCTTTCTTGACACTGTCGACGGATGCTCCGCGTCCTGACCTGAGCATCCGCTCGACAGCACGCACGGGTTTCTTCGGCCCATTGCCGGTCGACCCGCGCGCTTCCTAGAGCCACCCGAGCGCACGCGCGCCGTTGTGGAGCACCATGGCCCCGATGACGACCATGATCGCCGCCATCAGCGCGGCGTTGTTCTTCTCCATCCAGTCTTTGAGCCGCCGCATCGTGTCATCGAGTCGGGCACCGGCGATGGCGTAGGCCAGTGTCGGGATCGCCACCGTCGACGCGGCGACGATCACGAAGAAGGCCGCGGCCAGCCAGTCACCCTCGATGCCGAGCCCGGCGGTGCCGATCGCCAATCCGGCTGGCACACAGATCAATACGACGTCGGGGCGCACCACGACCAGCGCCACACCCATCGCCGCCGCGCGGGCCGGCGTGACGGTCGCGATCTTCTTCATCCAGCCCGGTGAATCCGTGCTGTTGTGCCGGGTGAACCAGCGATAGATGCCGAAGATGATGAGCGCGGCACCCAGCACCACCCGCAGCCACGAAGCCCACTCGGGCGGCGACTTGTGGCCATGGTGCGCGCCGCTGAGCAGATGCGAGGCCTGCACGCACACGGCCGTCACCACCGCCAGGCCGACGGCCCAGCCGGCGAGGAACGCCAGCCCTGTCGGCCGGGGACGCGGCGCCTGCAGGACCAACACCGCCGGGATGACGGTGATGGGCGACAGTGCCACCACCAGTCCGAGCGGAACCAGCCCGGTCAACACGGTGCCCCAGCTTCCAGTCATGGGCAGCAATCTACCCAGTGGAATCGTCCGGGGCCGCCACGATCGTCAATATGCGTCGACGTACGATTTCAGCGAACTTGTTCGGCGATTTCTGGCAACTAAACGGCGCGCACCGGTAGGTTGCCAGTTACTAGGCGATATTCACACTGAGGAGGTGGCATCGTGCGACGACAGCAAAATATTTCAGTTGGTGTCAGCGACTCATCGGGACACCAGGTGAATACCGGTTTGTGGCGCGGAAAGCCGGTGCGGTACCTCGCCCTGCTGGCGCTGCTGATCTCGGGGACGGCGCTCGGCTGCGGCACCGACGATCTCCAGGCGCTGCCGAGCCCGCAAGGGGCGGCCCACACGTGTTCCCCGTGACCACCGCGCCCTAGGACCCCTTGAGGTCCCGGTCCTTGCTCGGCTGCACCCGCTTCGGCTCACCCGGCATCTTGGGATAGTTCGGCGGATACGGCAGATCCCCCAGCCCGCGGTCCTCGTCGGCCTGCACCATCTCGAGCAACGGTTCCAGGGAATGCGCCACGTCATCGATGCCGGCCCACGGATCGTCGCGCTCCGCAAGCAGTTTCGGCACGGTGGCCATGGTGTAGTCGTCGGGATCGGCGTCGGCGAGCTCGGCCCACGACAGCGGCGTCGACACCGTGGCGATGGGCGTCTTACGCACCGAGTACGCCGAGGCGAAGGTCCGGTCCCGCGCGTTCTGGTTGTAGTCGATGAACAGCCGCTCGCCGCGCTCTTCCTTCCACCACGACGTCGTCACCGCGTCGGGCGCGCGCCGCTCCACCTCGCGGGCCAAGGCGATGCCGGCCCGGCGGACGGCGATGAAGTCCCACTCCGGCTTGATCCGGACGAAGACATGGACGCCGCGGCCGCCCGACGTCTTCGGATACCCGGTCAGGCCGAGTTCATCGAGGATCGGTTTGAGCACACCGGTGGCGATCTCCCGGGCCTCGGTGAATCCGGTGCCGGGCTGCGGATCGAGGTCGATGCGCAGTTCGTCGGGGTGCTCGACGTCCGGACAGCGAACCTGCCACGGGTGCAGCGTGATGGTGCCCATCTGCGCGGCCCAGATGATGGCCGACGGGTGGGTCACCTTGAGCGCGTCGGCGGTGCGGCCCGACGGGAAGGTCACGGTGCAGGTCTTCAGATAATCCGGATGCTTTACCGGAACGCGCTTTTGGTAGATCTCCTCACCCTCGATGCCGTCGGGGAACCGTTGCAGGTGCGTGGGCCGGTCCCGCAGCAGCGTCACCATCCGCTCGGCGACGGCCAGGTAGTAGTCGACCATCGTGCGCTTGGTGCCCTTGCTCCCGAGCTGCGGGAAGTACACCTTGTCGGGGTTGGTGAGCCGGACGGCGACCCCGTCGACGTCGAGTTCTTCTGCGGCACTTGCCATCACGAGTTCTCCAGGACGTCGTACAGGTCGTAGTTCAGCGGCACGTCGAGCTGATCGAAGGTACAGCTCTGCGGGTCCCGGTCCGGACGCCAGCGCCGGAACTTCACGGTGTGCCGGAAGCGTCGACCCTGCACGCTGTTGCCCTCCATCTGGTCGTACGCCACTTCGCATACCCGCTCAGGACGGATCGGAATCCAGGTCTTGTCCGCGGCGGAATTCCAGCGGCTGGGTTCACCGTCCTGCGCGTCGCCGGTGCGCAGCGGTTCCAGTTCCGCCAGCAACGCGATGCGGTCCTTGACGGTGAAAGACGCTGCGCCACCGACCATGTGGAGATTGCCTTCGTCGGTGTAGAGCCCCAGGAGGATGGACCCGATGCCCTCACCACTCTTGTGGATGCGGTAACCGATCGCCACACAATCCGCGTCCCGGGCGTGCTTGACCTTCACCATCTCCCGCTTGCCCGGCAGGTAGGCGCCGTCGAGGCGTTTGGCGACCACGCCGTCGAGTCCCGCGCCCTCGAATGTGGTCAGCCAGTGTGCGCCGAGTTCGGGGTCCTCGGTGGTCCGCGTGACGTGGCACCACTGCTTCTCGCTCACCAGGTCCTGCAAGGCGGCGCGGCGCACGCGGAACGGTTCGGCCAGCAGGATGCGGTCGCCGTCGGCCAGCGCGTCGAAGCCGATGAAGTGCGCCGGCGTCTGTTCCGCGAGCATCTGCACCCGGCTGGCCGCGGGATGGATGCGCTGGCTGAGTGATTCCCAGTCGAGCCGGATGCGGCCGTTGATCTCCCGCGGCACCACCACCTCGCCGTCGAGCACACAGCGCGGCGCGATCTCGTCCCGCAGCGCCGCAAGCAACTCCGGGAAGTACCTTCCCAGCTCTTTTCCGTTGCGCGACTGGAGCACCACTTCGTCGCCGTCGCGGAACACCAGGGCGCGGAACCCGTCCCATTTCGGCTCGTAGGACCACAGCCCGGCCTCGTCCGGCACCTTCACGGCGGCCTTGGCCAGCATCGGGTCTATCGGTGGCTGCACGGGTAAGTCCACACTCTCCATACTCACGTAGACCGGCGCGGGTGGGCAATCTCATCGCGCGGCGCGTTAGATTGCGGTCGTGTCCCAATCCCCCGCCGGCCGGTTCGCGCCGAGCCCGTCTGCCGATCTGCACATCGGCAACGTGCGGACCGCGGTGCTGGCGTGGTTGTTCGCGCGGTCGACGGGCCGGCGGTTCCTCGTCCGAGTCGAGGATCTGGACGACCGCACCTTCCCCGATGTGGCGCAGCGGCAATTGGACGACCTGGCGGCCGTCGGACTGACGTGGGACGAGCCGCCCGAATACCAGGCCACCCATGAGGGCCGGTATCTCGCCGTCGTCGATGACCTCACCGCGCGCGGCCTGACGTTCGAATGTTTCTGCAGCAGAAAGGACATCCTGCAGGCGCCGCGCGCTCCGCATGCGCCCGAAGGCGCGTACCCGGGCACCTGCCGCAACCTCAGCGACGACGAGCGTGCCCAGCGCCGCGCGGCCGGACGACCGCCGGCCATCCGATTACGTTCGGACACACACGAATACACCGTCACCGACCTGCTGCACGGCACCTACACCGGCGTCGTCGACGACTTCGTGCTGCGCCGCGGCGACAACGTCCCGGCCTACAACCTGGCCGTCGTGGTGGACGACGCCGCCCAGGGCATCGACCAGGTGGTCCGCGGCGACGACCTGCTGCCGTCGTCGCCGCGACAGGCGTATCTGGCTGCGCTGCTGGGCTATTCGCAGCCCGTCTACGCGCACGTTCCGTTGGTTCTCAACGCCGAGGGCAAGCGGCTGGCCAAACGCGATGGCGCGGTGACGGTTTCGGAGATCGGCACGGAGGCGGCGTTGGCACAGATCGCGACGTCGCTGGGCTACACCGCAACGACGCTCGACGGCATGCTGGCGCAGTTCGACCCGGCCAGGCTGCCACGCGAGCCGTGGATCTTCACGGCTACCCGCCGAGAATGAGCTTGTGTGCCAGTATCGAAGCGGATGTGACACATGAGCTCAGTTTCGGCCCGGGCCTACACACGCCGCGGCACTCCGAAGACCTTGGCCAGCAAGAAACCGCGTACCGATGCCGGGATGTTCGTCATGAGCGCGGCCTGCAGCTTGGGCCCCAGCCCGACGATGTACCGCGGCCTGGGCCGCCGGGCGGTGAGCGCTTCCTCCACCACCGCAACGACTTTCGCCGGGTCGACGGCCATCTTCTGCGACAGCGGCACCGTCTTCTTGAAGCCGGCGATATGCCGGCTGTACAGCGCGTGATGCGCGGGCGAGACTCCCGACTCCAGTTCGGCGACCATGTCGTCGGCCTTGCGCCACATGTCCGTATCGGTCTGTGCTGGCTCCACGACCACGACCGGAACACCCCACGGCCGCATCTCGATGCGCAGTGCTTCGGCACCGGCTTCCAGTGCGAACTTGGACGCCGCGTAGGCACCCACCATCGGTGTCGACAGCTGGCCGTTGACGCTGGAGATGAACACCACGCGGCCTCGGGACTCCCGCAACTTGGGCAACACCGCCGCCGTCACGGCGAACTGACCGACCACGTTGACGTCCAACTGCTTCCGCCAGTCCGCGGGGGTGAGCGTCTCGACGGGACCGGCGACCACGATGCCGGCGTTGTTCACCACGGCGTCCAGCCGGTCCGGCAACGCCGCCGACAGGGCCGCGACATCATCGTCGGAGGTGACATCGAGGATCACCGCCGAAATCCGTTGCGGTGCCAGCGCCACGACCGCGGCAGCGTCGGCCTTGGTGCGGACTCCGGCGATGACATCCCACCCGGTGGCGGCGAGGTGCTGGGTGATGGCCAGCCCGATACCGCGGCCGGCACCGGTGACGAGAACTGAAGGCATGTTCGCGAGGGTAATGGCCGGGATCAGACGGTGACCGGCAGGGTGGCCAGGCCCCGCAGCGTCAGGTTGGGCTTGTAAACCGGTTCACCCGCCAACTGCGCGTTGGGGAATCGTGCCGCCAGCGCCGACAGCGCCACAGACGCCTCCAACCGGGCCAGCGGCGCGCCGAGACAGAAGTGCGGGCCCTTGCCGAAGGCCAGGTGCTTGATCACGCCGCGGTCCGGGTCGAATTCGCCGGGCCGGTCGTACATGCGCGGATCCCGTTGTGCGGCAGCCAGAAGCAGCATCATGATGTCGCCCTTGGGCACCGCCACGCCACCGATCTCGATGTCCTCGACGGCGACGCGGCTGGTCAGTTGCACCGGCGGATCGAACCGCAACGTCTCCTCGACGATCGTGGACGCCCGCGACGGATCGGCTGCCAGGGCCGCCCAGTGCCGCGGGTTGCGCAGCATCGCCAGCGCGGCGTTGGCGATGAGGTTCACCGTCGTCTCGTGCCCCGCGATCAGCAGCAGATTGCAGGTCGCCACGATCTCTTCGGAGGTCAGTTGGTCGCCGTCCTCCTCAGCGGCGATCAGCGCGGAGATCAGGTCCTCCCCCGGCGAGCTGCGCCGCTCCTCGATGAGCTCCCGCAGATACCCGCGCAGCCACAGACCGGCCTCCATGAGGTCCGTGTTGTCCTCCGCCGGCTCGTCACCCGCTGCCACGAAGGGGTCCAGCCCACCTGCCAGCAGCGCCGACGCCCGGCTGAACAGCGGCTCGTCCGCCATCGGCACACCGAGCAGCCGGCAGATCACCGCCACCGGCAGCGGATAGGCCAGGTCGGCCACCACATCCATCGTGCCCGTCACGCCGTCGAGCAGCCCGTCGACCATGGTCACGATGTCGGCCTCGAGGGCCTTGATCACCTTGGGCGCGAACGCCTTCTGCGCCAACCCGCGCAGCCGGGTGTGATCCGGCGGATCGAGGAACAGGAAGCCCGGCTCACCGAACGGGCGGGCCGGCCGCTGCCCTGCGGCGATCTGCTTCTGCGTCACCGTCGACTTCAACCGGTCGTTGGCCGATGCCGGGTGCCGCAGCACCTCGTCACACTCGGCGAAACCGGGAAACACGACCAGGTTCGCGTCGGGCAGCGCCAGCGGCCCGGCCTCGAGGAATCGTTCGTACAGCGGGTACGGGTCAGCCCGGTTGCCCGGATCCATCAACCCGAGAAGCAGCGTTTGCGGGTCGATCACTCCAGGTGCACCAGTCATACCGCCAATTGTGCACAGCCCGGGATCGTCGCAGGTGGCCAGCTATCGGGACCCGTAATAGCGCCCCAGCACGTGGTCCCGCAGCTCGTCGAACTCACCGGCGATGATCGCAGCGCGGATCTGGTCGACGAGCCGGATGATGAAGCGCTCGTTGTGGATGGTGCCCAGCGTGGACGCCAGAATCTCCTTGGCCTTGAACAGATGATGCAGATACGCCCGGGTGTAGTTGGCGCACGTGTAGCAATCGCATTCGGCGTCAATGGGATTGAAGTCGCGCTTGAACCGGGCGTTGGTGATGTTGAAGCGACCGGTCGCCGAGTACATCGCGGCGTTGCGGGCGACCCGCGACGGCGACACACAGTCGAAGGTGTCGGCGCCGGCTTCGATGGCGGCGAACAGATCATCGGGCTCACTGATGCCGAGCAGATGCCGTGGTTTGTCGGCGGGCAGTTCGTCGGTGACCCAGCCGACGATGGTCGCCAGGTTCTGTTTCTCGAGGGCGCCACCGATGCCGTAGCCGTCGAAGCCGTGCCCGTCCTCGTCGACGATGCCGACGAGCCCCTTGGTGGCCTGCCGGCGCAGGTCCTCGTACTGCGCGCCCTGCACCACCCCGAACAGCGCCTGCGCCGGCTTGCCCGTGCGTTCGATGCTGAGGCGGCGGTGTTCGGCCAGGCACCGCACCGCCCACCGGTGGGTCCGTTCCATCGAACGTTCTTGATAGGCACGGGTGTTCACCAGGGTCGTCAACTCGTCGAAGGCGAAGATGATGTCGGCGCCCAGCTGATGCTGAATGCCGATCGACACCTCGGGCGTGAACCGATGCTTGTCACCGTTGAGGTGCGAGCGGAACGTCACCCCGTCCTCGTCGACGTGGGCCAGCCGCTCTTTTCCCTCGGCGATGATGTCGTCGGCCTGCAACCGGGCCGTGTCCATGGCCAGTACCTTCTTGAAGCCCACCCCGAGCGACATCACCTGAAAGCCGCCGCTGTCGGTGAACGTCGGCCCGGGCCAGTTCATGAAAGCACCGAGCCCGCCCGCCTCGTCCACCACATCAGGCCCCGGCTGCAGGTACAGGTGGTAGGCATTGGACAGAAGCGCCTGCGCCCCAAGTGATTTCATGGTCTCCGGCAGAACGCCCTTGACCGTCGCCGCGGTACCGACGGCGATGAACGCCGGGGTCTGGATGTCACCGTGCGGCGTGTGGATCACCCCGGCCCGGCCACGCCGGTCCGGCAGCTGCGCGGTGACTTCGAAGAACTGCTGACTCACCGGTGTATTCAATCAATTCCCCGACCCGACACCCGAATGCCGGCTAACTACGCGGAAACAAACAGGTCAGGACGGTTACAGGGATTTTCTGTGAATTTGGTGAAAGGCCCGTTGGCGAACCCCATAATGCACTGGATGACCCGCCGTCCGGACGGTTCGCACTAATTAGGAGCACAAGTTATGAAGCGTGGTTTGGTTGTCGCGGTCGCTGGTGCCGCGGTTCTGGCCGCCGGCCTGACCGGCTGTTCCAAGGACGACAAGAAGTCGTCCGGCTCGTCGGCCACCGCGTCGGCCTCGGCGTCGTCGGCTGCGGGTAACTCCACCGCAGGCTCCGGCACCGCAAAGGTCAGCATCGACGGCAAGGCCCAGGACGTTCAGGGCCAGATCGGCTGCACCACGGCGGCCGGCAACGTGGTCATCGCCATCGGCAACGCCTCGGGCGGCCTGGGCGTCACCCTGACCGACGCCGACCCGCCCGTCGTCAAGACCGTCGGCCTGGGCGCGGTCAACGGCGTGACGCTGGGCTACACCGACGGTGTCCCCGGCGGCGAGGCCAAGGCCACCAAGGACGGCAAGACCTACAAGGTCAGCGGCACCGCCACCGGCGTCGACATGGCCAACCCGATGGAGCCCACCAAGAAGCCCTTCGAGATCGAGGTGACCTGCCCCTAGCAGGTACTCACGACAGACACGGGTGGTGTTCCGGATTGCCGGAACACCACCCGTTCTGCGTTGCAGGAGAAGTTGCAAATTCCCGCCTAAAGGCCTGGTCGCGGGAGTACCGTCCGGTTCACGCCTAGCCGGGGGAACGCCGATGTCAGTGCAGATGTGGCCAACCAGAAGTCCCGCCGTTCGCGGTGTGCCGCGCATCTTCCTGTTGGTGGCGCTGTGCTGTGCGCTGCTGGTGAGTCCCGCCACCAACATCACGTCGAGCTTCGTCGTCGGCCTGATGAACACGGTGATCGGCATCGGCGGGCGCGGCGACCCGACGTCGGCCAACATTCCGGCCAAGCTCAACCACACCGTGGTGCCGCCGGGCTACGCTTACCTGCCCATCAACTACCCCGCGTCGATCCAGCTGTCGGCGAGCACGACCGTCTCCGGGCCGAAGGTCTACAACGCCATCACGTCCCGACCCGGCGAGCAGCTGATCGTCGCCGGCTACTCGGAGGGCAGTCTGGGCGCCGAGTGGGCCAAACGCCGGCTCCTGGCCAATGGCACCGGCCCCGCACCCTCGCAACTGTCGTTCGTGATGATCGGCTCGCCTTTCGCCGGCAACGGCGGCATCTTCGAGCGGTTCCCCGGCATGAATGTGCCCTTCATCGTCAACAACCAGGGCCCGTCCGCGCCGTCGCCTTACGACACCACGTTCTATACGCGTGAGTACGACCCCTACGCCGACTTCCCGGCGTATTTCAATCCGCTGTCGTTGGCGAACAGCCTGCTCGGCGTGATGTACGCGCACCCCGACGCGTACTACGACTCGTACATCCCCGGCACCACGCCCGCCATCATCACCGTCGTGCCCGACAACGGCGCCGGCGGAACGGACACCTACGTGTTCATCAGGACTCCCGATCTGCCGCTGCTGGTGCCGCTGCGCATCGGCGCCGGTGCCATCGGATTGACACCGCTCGTCAAACCGCTGCTGGACGCTGTCGAGCCGCTGCTGCGGGTGCTGGTCGACATGGGCTACACCGACCGCGAAAACCTGAATCCGGCCAAGAAGACACCGTTCTCGTTGTTCACTCCGCTGTCGAAGATCGTCGAGACGCTGAACGCGATACCCGGCGCCCTGCAGGAAGGCGCCAACAACTTCGTCGACGACATCCGGGCCGAACTGCACCTGCCGCCCCTGGCGGCGACACCGACGGCCACTCCGCCCGTCGCTTCTCTGGACGTCTCTGCCAAGAAGACCGCGGCGCCGGTGGCGGCGACCGTCGAGGACAAGCCGGCGGCGAACACGAAGGTCGACGACACCGACACCAAGACCGACGTCAAGACGGACCCGAAGACCGACGTCAAGGCGGACCCGAAGGCCGACGCCAAGAGCCAGCCGGCGCAATCGCCCGCCGCGACGCCGGCCACCGACACCGATCAGAAGTCGGCCGACGCCACCGAGCCAGAGACGAAATCGACCAAGCCCCAAGCAGATCCGGACACGCCACCGGCCAAGTCGACGAAGCCGAAGACCGATCCCGACGCACCGCCGGTGAAGGTCACCAAGCCGAAGAAAAAGAAGAACGCGCCCACCGCGGACGCCGACACCCCGAAAGATGCCCCGAAGACCGGGCCGAAGACGGGTGCCACGGCCGCAGCGAAGGACACCCCCAAGACCGAGCCCAGCCCAGCCGCGGCCTGAGCCGCCGTCAGGACGTCGGTTCGGGCCGCGTGATGCGCCAACCGAGTTCGGCCCGCGACCGGATCCCCAACTTCCGGTAAATCCGGGACAAGTGCACCTCCACCGTCTTGGCACTGACGAACAACTTCGCCGCCACCTCACGATTACTCATCCCCGACGCCACCAACTCGGCAATCCGACGCTCCGAAGCCGTCAGCACCGCACCCCGATCAGACCGCTCATCGATCCGACCCAACGCACGCCGCGCCTGCTCCGCCCACAACGGCGTACCCAACCCCTCGAACGCCGCCAACGCCTCCTGCAACGTCACCACCGCCACCGCCCGCCGACGCTGACGACGCTGCAACTGCCCCAACACCAACACCGTGCGCGCCCGCTCAAACGGCATCGACAACCCGTCATGCTCGACCAACGCACACTCAGCGACCGCAACCGCCTCATCCACACGGCCCAGCGCACCCAACACCAGAGCCCGGCACCGCCCACCGACCGCCAACATCCACCCACGGCCCAACCGCCGGCCATTGGCCTCCAAAGCCACCACCAACGACTCGGCCTCAGCCAATCGACCCAACCCCACCAACGCCTCCACCGCATCAGGCACCCACTCGGCGACGTAAATCTCCGTCGCCTCGGGCCGCTGCGCGAAGGTCGACAACAACGGCTCGAGCGCGGCCAGCGCGGCGTCGTAGTTGCCCAGCGAGAGGTCCAGGAAGCCGAGGGCCATGATCGCCCATCCGGTCAAGATGAAGCACTCGGACAGGGGCACGGTGGCAAGGACGTCGCGGACCGCGTCACGCGCGGTGTCCTCCCTCCCCGCATACGCGGCGCACCGCGCGCGCATGACCAGGGCCGCGGTGTGGTGGAAGCCGCCGAGATGCACGGCGCGTTCCATGGCGTCGTCTGCCAGCAGCGTGGCGGCGGCAAGGTCCCCGCGCCAGATCTCGTTGTGGACGGCGTTGATCGCGACAAAGTTCTGGTCGGTCTCCACTCCGCCGTCGATGCACTGCTGCCTGATGGCGCGGAACTCGGCGCGTGCCGCATCGAGTTTCCCGGTGCACGACCACAAGGTGGCCCTGTGCATGCGGGGCAGGAAGAATGCCGACGTGGCCGCGTCTCCGTCGTCCAAATCGATTGCCCGCTGCAGACTTTCCTCGTCGACGCCCTCGCCCAGCCAGAATCGCACCAAGGTCCGCATGCTCAGCGCCTGACTCAGCAACCCGGGCTGCCCGAGCCGGGTTGCACAATCGGTGGCTTCGTCGATTCGGCGTGCCGCGAGCGCGTGCTGGTCGATGTTGTAGAGCGCAAACGACATCGGCACCAAGATCTGCACCCGCGCCGCCAGATCGGCTGCGGCCTCATCGAGAGCACACTCGAGCAGTCGAGCTGCCCCGCTGTGACTTCGATCAACGATCTCGATGGCGCCGAGCAAGCTGAATGCTTGCGCCCGAACCGGTCCCGGGACAGCTTCTCCCACCGTCCGATTGAGCAGCGCTCGGGCGCGGTCGGCGTCGCCGGCGTTGTAGTGGTGGCTCGCCTGGCGGATCCGGCGCTCGGGGGTGTCGCCGCCGAGTCCGGCTGCCAGATCGAGCAATTCGGCCGCGGCGGCCGGGGCACCCCGGATGAGCGCTCTCTCCGCGGCGATGTCCAGGGCCTCCAGCGTGTGCGGATCGCCCCGCGTGACCGAGAGCGCGAGATGACGGGCGTGCAGCTCCGGATCGTCGATGGCCGCAGCCAGCCGGCGATGCGTCGCACGCCGTTGCGCCGGGGTCGCGGCAGCATAGACCCCGGCCGCCAACAGTGGGTGCGTGAAGCGAATTCGCTGCCCCTCGATCCCGACGATCCCATTGGCCTCGGCGTCCTCCAACAGCGCCACGACGCCGTCCGCCGGCAAATCCGTCACGCGGGCAACAAGTTCCACCGACGGGGTGGCAGCACACGCCACCACCAACAACGCCTCGCGCGCGTCAGCGCCGACGCTGCCGATCCTGTCCTGGACCAACTCGGCGAGCGAGCCCGGCCATGACATCTCGCCTGTCGACGTCGGAGTACCGATCGTGCGGGCCAGTTCGAGCGCATAGAACGGGTTGCCACCGGAAATCTCGTGAATCCGGACCATGGTGGGCCGGGGCAGACTCAGCCCCAGCCGCTCGGCGAGCAGACCGTGCAATTTCCCAAGGCTCAAGGGCGACAACTGGATCCGGGTGATCGCGTCCGCTCTCGGCAGCTGCAGCCACGACACCGGGGCACCGCGTAGAGGTTCGGTGCGGACCGTACCGACCACGGCGACCCGGCCCACCAGTCGCCGCGCGGCGAAAGCCACCACCTGCCGGCTCGAGGTGTCCAGCCATTGCAGATCGTCGATCGCGATGATCACCGGCGACTCATCAGCCAGCCGCTCGATCACCGACAGGAAGCCGGCCGCCACCGCCCGCGGATCCGTCGCCTCATCATCGTCACCCGCCCCGCGCAACAACACCCGGTCCATCGCGATCCGCTGCGGGGCAGGCAAATCCGTCAACACTGCGGTCTCGACGGCGCCCAACAGATCGGCAAGCGCGGCGTAGGCCAACACCGACTCGGCCGCAGCCGTACGCGCTGACAACACCCGGACGCCCGAGGTGCGTGCCTGATCGATCACCGACAACCACAGCGTCGTCTTCCCGATGCCGGCCTCACCCTCCAGAAGCAAGGCGGCGGGCCACCGTGACGAGGCCAGGAACTCGCCGATCACTCGCGGCTCGTCCAGGCGATTTCCCAGCACACCGCGATTATGCGCTGTGAAATTCCTTGGGGATACCCCTACGGAAACTATGCGTCAGCCCGGAAACTCGATGTCTTTCGCCACACTGAGACGCTGCGCGGGAAACCCGGCCCGGTCACATGTCCGGGTGACGATGTCGGCGGAGTCGGCCACGAAAATCCCGAAAGCCACCTCGTCGTTGGGCACCGAAATCACGGTTGCGACGCGTACCGATGCCTCGGTGGTGGACAGCGACAGGGCTGCCGCAGCAAGCGTCGCGGCCGCTTCAGCAAGCATCGGCCCGATGAAACTCGGGTGGTACCACTCGACGAGGTAGCACGGCTCCACCGGAAGCATGAACGCAACGTATGACATGGACCGCGCGAGCGATATAAGGGTTCTCCCTAACTCTTCGTCAGCGGGTCTATTCCTGCGGCCGAGCAATGCGCCAGCCCAGCTCTGCCCGCGACCGGATACCCAGTTTCCGGTAGATCCGCGACAGGTGGACCTCCACCGTCTTCGCGCTCACGAACAATGCCGCGCCGACCTCACGGTTGCTCATCCCCGACGCCACCAACTCGGCAACTTCGTGTTCGGACGCCGTCAGCACTTCATCGGGGTGCGCCCGCGGATCGATGCGACCGGCGGCTCGACGGGCCTGTTCGACCCATAATGTGGCACCGAGCTTCTCGAAGTCCGCGGCAGCCTGCTGGAGGGTCTCCAGCGCCGCGGCCCGATGCCGCTGACGACGCTGCAGCTGTCCCAGGACCAGCAAGGTCCGCGCCCGCTCGAACGGCATCGGCAACCGGTCATGCTCGACGAGCGCACGCCGAACCGTCTCGCTCGCGCCTGCCAGATCACCCTCGTCGGCCAGGAACAACGCCCGACAACGTCCACCGCAGGCCAGCATCCACGGCCGGTCCAGCCTTCGCCCGTTGCTCTCCAGCGCGTCGATCAACGGCCCGGCTTCGCGGCGCCGCCCCACTTGGATCAATGCCTCGACGGCGTCCGGCAGGAACGGCGTGACATAGATTTCCGTGGCCTGTGGCATGGCCGGCACCGATGGCAGCAGAGGTTGGAGCGTGGCCACCGCGTTGTCGTAATTGCCCAGCGAGACCTCCAAGAAGCCCAGTGTGGTCCGCGGCCACACAGCGACCAACGCGGAATCACAACCCAGGGCGAGGTCCAGCGCCGCCAGGGCGTCATTTCGAGCCCGATGCTCTTTGCCCGTGTGCGCGGCCACTGCTGCCCGCAACATGAGCCCCACAGCGTGAGGTATGTCGCGGTCGAGTTCGTGGGCACGTTGCGTCGCCTCGTCGGCAATCTGTGCCGCCTGGGCGAAACGGCCCTGCCAGATCGCGTTGAGACCACGGTGGAAGTCGACGAATGTCAGTCGGCCTTCCTCGCCACGGTCGAGGTACTCGCGCCGGATGGCCGAGAGCTGGTCGCCGGCAGCACCGAGCCGGCCGGACCCGGCCAGCAGCTGGGCCCGCAGCACCTCGGGATTCATCAGCGAAGCGCGCGCCGACTCCGGGTCCGACAGTTCCAGCACCCGACTCATCGCCGCATCATCGACACCGTGCCCGGACAGGAAGCCCACCAGGACCTTCATGGCCAGCGCGATGCTGCGCAGTGGCGACACATCCAGCCGATCAGCGGCGGCCACCGCTTCCGTGGCCCACTCGGCGGCACGCTCGACGCGGCCGAGATTGAGTTCGGCGAAGGCCAGTGGCACCAAGGTTTCGACGCGCAACACCTGATCGTTCGCGATGGCGTGGAGTGCCTCGCGGAACAGGTCCACGGCGTGCCGCGTGCTGCCGTCCTGCAGCGTGAACAACCCCAGCAGGAACAGGGCCCTGGCACGGACATCTCCGGGCGGCCCCGACGCAATGACGTCACCGAGAACGCTGCGCGCCCGGTCGGCATCACCGGCACTGAAGTGCAAGGCTCCCAACATCATTCGCCGCTGCAGGGTGTCGCCACCGAGATCGACCGCCAGCTCGACGAATTCCGCGGCCGCGGCCGGGGCACCTCGGCGATGCGCAGCGACCGCGGCCACGTCCAGCGCGCTCAGCATCTCGGCGTCGCCGGGTGCGCCGGACAGCGCCAGATGCCTGGCCTTCAGCTCGGCGTGGTCGACGAGAGTCGCCAGACGACAGTGCATTTCACGTCTCGCGGCGGGGGACGCGGCACGGTAGACCCCGTGCGCCAGCAGCGGATGACTGAACCGGACACGGGCGCCGTCCACTGCAATGATGCCGCGGGCCTCGGCATCGGCAAGCCTGGCGAAGACGTCGTCGGCGTCGACTCCGATCGCCCGCCCGACCAGTTCCGCGGTCGGGGTGCCCAGGCACGAGACCGCCAGGAGCGCCTCACGCACGTCGGGCTCGAGCCCGTCGACCCGCTGCCGCACCAACTCGGTCAAGGACGGCGGCAGCGCGCCGGACTGCAGGTTTTCGGCGGGGCCACGGGCGAATTCGATGGCATAGAACGGATTTCCGCCGGACACTTCGTGGATCCGCAGCATCGTCGGCCGGGAGAACGAGCGCCGCAGCCGATGTGACAGCACCGCGTGCAAGGCACCGATGCTCAACGGCCCCAACCGAATCCGTTGCAGCGCCTCGGGCCGGCGCAGTTGTAGCCACAGTGCCGGGTCCGCGCCGACGGCCGTCCGGACGGTGCCGATCACCTTGACGGGCCCACTGAGCCGGCGCGCGACGAACGCGATCGCATGGATGCTCGAGGTGTCGAGCCACTGGGCGTCATCGAGCGCGAGCAGAACCGGCGCGCGTTCGGCCAGCCGCATGATGACCGCGAGCAAGGCGGCCGCCACGGCCCGCGGATCGGTGCCGGCACCGTCGTCGGCGGCGCGAAGCAGAATGCGATCGAGAGCGCGGCGCTGCGGAACCGGCAAGAAGTCCAGTGTCGCCGGTTCGATATCGGCGAGCAGATCTGCGAGCGCCGCGTACGCAAGGGCTGATTCGGTGTCCGCGGCGCGGGCGAACAACACGGTGAATCCCAGTTCGCGGGCCCGGTCGACCGCCGACAGCAGCACCGTTGTCTTGCCGATCCCGGCTTCACCGTCGACCAGCAACGCCCCGGGCTCCGCGCCACCGAGAAAACTGCCGACGAGCTCGGCTTCGGCCGGACGGCCCAGCAACTCGGACGGCATTCTTTCGGCCTATCTGCCGACAGTCAGTGGGCAAATCCAACAAACGCCATGACCATGCACTTCATCCATCACAGTAACGCCCAGCCGTGGGTTTTCTGGCACACCGGAGATTATGCGCTGTGAAGTCGCTTGGGAATAGCCCTGAAGCGCAGTGCGCACAGATCGCGATCCCCCGCTAATCGCGATCTGTCCGCACGCTCGGCGCCGCCGAGCCACTCTCAGCGCTCACCCAGCCAACACTTTACATACCATTGGTCTTGAATTACGATTTCCGCAGCACCTGTCCATTTATGGGGGGATCACGTCGCGAAAGGCGCCAGACGTGACCGCAACACATCTCAGGGAGCGTCGGCCGTGGTCACGGTCGAGGACTTCTCACGCGTAGTCTCCTCGATCTACGATTCCGCGGTCCAGCCAGAGCGATGGACCGCGACAATGGCCCAACTCCACACCATGTTCGAGGCAACCGGTGGGGCTGCCCTCGTCTTGGCCGATGGCGTGAGCCGCGCACCCCAGAGCGTCACCATCCCAACCGACGCCCTGGCCGAGTACGCCGAGTACTACCGCCACATCGACTACCTCCTCGAGGCGGTCGAGAACGGGCCAGTCGGGTATGTGCACAGCTGCCAGGAACTCGCCGAGCTGCAGCCGAAGGCAGAGTTCCTCATGGACTGGATGCGGCCGCACCGACTCGACGACGGGCTGTTCGTCCGCCTGACCGATGGACCGCAGCCTGCCACCTGGCTCGTCGCCACCGAGAAACGTTCCGACCCGTTCGACACCCCGGACCGCGTCCACCTCACAGAGGCACTGGTCCCCCACTTCCAGCGCGCATTGCGCATCCAGCACGACCTCAGCGCGGCCACCCATCAAATCCGGAACATCTCGTCGGCGATGGACAACGTCACGCGCATCGGGATGGCCGTCGTGGACTGCACGTTGTCGGTGCGATACCTGAACACCGCGGCCGAGAACATCGTCCGCCGGCACGACGGATTGACCATCCGGGAAGGCTCGTTCGAGTTCGCGCACCCGCCCGCCGACGCAGCGCTGCGCCACGGCATCAACGCCGCACTCGGGCAGACCGGATCGGTGGTGCGGGGCGGCACCTCGCTGTTGTGCCCGCGCCCATCGGGCCTGCGCCCGTACGTGATTCACGTGCTGCCGTTCCAGCACGTGACGGCTCCGCTCGCCGAATCGCGGGCGCTGGTGCTCATCCTCGATCCCGAGCGACACCCGGAACCGGACACCGAGATGCTGCGCCGCCTGTACGGGTTGACGACGGCCGAAGCGGCAGTGGCCATCAGGCTGATACAGGGCGACGGCATCAAGCCCATCGCCGAGAGCATGTGCCTGTCTGCCGGCACTGTCCGAACCCACGTGCAACACATCTTCGACAAGACGGGCACCCACCGCCAGGCCGAGCTCGTGCGCACGCTGCTCGCCATATCCCTGTAGTGCGCCAAGGAAATACGCCAATCGACTGATTGCACCGGCGGGCCCGATGCCGGAGCCTTTTTCCAAGGAACAAGGAGGCCTCATGGGCAACGACACCACCGGACCTGGAATCCAGCGCTGCGACGTCTGCATCGTCGGGGCCGGAATCGCCGGTCTGAACGCCCTTTTCACCACCTCCCAGTACCTGTCGCCGGGTCAGCGGGTGATCCTGCTGGACCGTCGGCACCGACCGGGCGGCATGTGGGTCGACACCTACGACTACGTGCGCCTGCACCAGCCACACCCGTTCTTCACCGTCGGGAACATCGGGTGGACACTGGGCGCCGAACCGTCGCACCTGGCCACCAAACACGAAGTGCTGGCGCACTTCGACCATTGCCTCGACGTGCTGCGCCGGCGCATCGCGGTGGACGAATATTACGGCTGGACAATGCAATCCGATGCCGAGGCCGACGGCGTGGTCCGCATCCAATGTGCTTCCGACGACGGCCGGAGCATGGTCATCGAAGCCAAGCATCTGATCAAGGCCACCGCAGCCGACGTCGAACCGAACGACCCGCTGCCGGTGTCCAGCACCAGCGTCCACTCGGTGTCACCGAACTACTGCGACATGCGCGGCGGTGACATCGACGCCAGCGGCGCGCCGGTGTGGGTGATCGGCAGCGGCAAGACCGCGATGGACACCGCGTACGCACTGATCACCCGTCACCCCGGACGCGAGGTGAATCTGCTGGCCGGTTCGGGAACCTACTTCGCGCACCGCGACCGCCTGTTCCCGACCGGCGGCAAGCGATGGTGGGGTGGACTGACGTTCAATGCCTTGGTCGACGACCTGACGCGGCTGTTCGACGGCACCAACGAAGAAGAAGTGGCCCGCCGCTGGCGGGAACGCTGCGGGGTGTGGGTGACGCCCGAGACCGGCAATTTCCTGCTCGGGTTGTTGTCGACGGCGGAGCGCGACGCCATCGCCGCCGGTCTGGCCGACATTGTCATGGACCATTTCGTGGATGCCGTCGATCGCGACGGGCGGACCGAACTGCAGTTGCGCAGCGGCGCCGTCCGGGAGATCGATCCGGACAGCTGGATCGTCAACTGCACCGGGTACCTGCTGAAGCGTTCGGGGCCGTACGAGCCCTACGCGTCGCCCAGCGGCCGGGTGCTGTCATTGAACAGCAGGGCGGCGACACTGCATCTGACGACGTTCATGGGCTACTTCCTGCCCCATCTGATGTTCACCGGCCAACTCACCGAGGTGCCGCTCTACGAGCTCGACATGATCGACCTGCGGCGCAAGTGCAACGCGGTGTTCCCCCACACCTTGATGACGCTGGCGCTGCACAATCTCAGCCTCTTGACGGATGCTTTGCCCGCCAAGGTTTTTCAGGACTGCGGGCTGGACTTCGCGAAGTGGTATCCGATGCCACGTCAGCTCGTCGGGACGGCCCAGTTCCTGGCAACCCACCGCCGTCGGCGTCCGCACCTGCAGCGCACCCTGGATACCGTCGCGCGGCGGTTCGACGTCCACTGCGCCCCGCTCGAGAGGAACAGCGCACGCCTACTCAGCCAGTGACAGCTCCGGCGGCGGGACCCGCAGACCGCGGGTGAGGACCAGTAGGTACACCACGCCGATCGCCATCCAGATCACCCCGAGAGTCAGTGCCGCACTGCCGAGTTGGGTGAGCAGGTAGACGTCGACGATCGCGCCGATCAACGGAATCGCCACGTACGTCAAGGGATTCAGTCGCTTCTCGTGGCGATGCCGGACAAAGTAGCCGATCACCGACAGGTTCACGAGCGTGAAGGCGGTGAAGGCGCCGAAGTTGATGAACGACGTCGACGTCGCGACGCTGAGGAACACCGCCCCCAGGCCGATCAGCCCGCACAGCACGATGTTGAAGACGGGCGTGAAGAACCGGGGCGACAGCTTGCCGAAGAACTTCTTGGGCAACACCGAGTCTCGGCCCATCGCGTACAGCAGCCGGGACACGCTGGCCTGCGCGGCCAGGCCCGAGGTGAACTGGCCGATGATCAGACCGGTCACGAAGAACGCGGCGAACAGCGCCCCGCCGATGGTCCGGGCGGTGTCGGCGGCGAGCGAATCGGCATTCGTGAACGTGCCGCCAGGCTGGACGAGCGTCAGGACGTAGGCGACCGCGACGAAGACCACGCCGCCGATGAGCGCGACGAGCATGATGGCGCGCGGGATGTTGCGCTGCGGATTCTTGGTGTCCTCGGTGAGCGTGCTAACGGCGTCGAACCCGAGGAACGAGTACGCCGCGATGGCCGCGCCCGCGGCGATCGCGGAGAAACCGCCGGTGCCGCTGAACGGTGTGCCGGACAGCAGCGAGCCGGCGCCGTGGTGAGAGACCATGTGGGCCACCGCGAAACCGACGAACAGGGCGATCACCAGGAACTGCAGGGCCATCAGGACCAGATTGGCCTTGTCGGCCACCTTGAGTCCGAGGATGTTCAGCGCGGTCGTCAGAACGATGAAGAGCACGATCCACACCCACGCCGGTACCGACGGGAATTCACCGGTCAGGTACGCGGCGCCGATCAACCAGATGACCAGCGGCAGGAACAGGTAGTCGAGCAGGATCGTCCAGCCGACCAGGAACCCGAGCCGCGAATCCAGCGCCTTGCGGACGTAGGTGTACGACGAGCCCGCGACCGGATAGTGCACCGACATCTTCGCGTAGCTCGCGGCGGTGAACAGCATGGCCACGGTGGCCAGCAGATAGGAACCCGCGCTGGCGCCCGCGGACGCCTCGGCGATCACGCCGAAGATGCCCAGGACGATGATCGGCGCCATGTAGGCGAGGCCGAACAGCGTCACGCCACCCAGGCCGAGGGTGGCGTTGAGGTGGCCGGCCTCGCCGGTCTGCTGCGCGGTTTCGGTCATGAGCGTCCTTCGGGGTTGACGGTCTGCGGCTGCCACCGCTGGTGCACGAGCTGGCCGCCGTAGACGGGCAGTTCGATGGGGTCGTCATCGGCGTGCAGCTGTTCCCACACCCGGTTGACCCCGGCGGTGCCATGGGTCCGCACCGCCGTCACCCGGTCGAGGTCGATCGTCAGATACGTGACCTCCGGCTCGGCGTGGGCCGCCTCAGCAAGTACCTCACCCTCGGGTCCGACGTAGATGCTCTGCCCGCGCCCGAGTGGCCCGGCGGCGTTGACGCTGAGGTAGTAGACCTGGTTCGTAATCGCGTTGGCGCGGGCCAGGACGAGTTCCTGCGCGCGGTCGTCGGACGTCGTCTTGACGATGTTGAACACGACCTCCGCGCCGAGCCACGCGATCTGCCGGGTCGCCTCCGGGAACCAGCTGTCATAACAGATGTTGACGCCCATCCGGCCGACACCGGGTACATCGAAGGTCGTGAAACCAGCGCCGGATGCCCACGGTTCGTGCGGGCGCCACGGGAACACCTTGCGGTACGACGAGACCAGACGACCGTCGGGGTCGAAGACGAGAGCGGTGTTGTAGACCCGGCCGTCGTCGCCGCGCTCGGCGATCGAACCGGGCACCAGCCAGACGCCGGCGTCGGCGGCCACGGCGCCGAGCCGCTGCACGAGCGGTCCGGTGAGCGGCTCGGCAACCGCGTCGAAATAGGCCGCAGGGTGGTCGGCGCCGTCGCTCGCGCCGAGCAGGTGAATCTCGGGGAACACCACCATCTGGGTGTCCGGGTGCTCAGCGCGGATCGTCGCGAGCTCCGCAGTCAGTTCGGCCACCGGATCGTCGCCCTGCAGTGGGCTGGCCTGGACGAGGGCAACCCGCCAATGTCTGCTCATCTCACCTCACCGTCGGCGGTCACGGCCCTAGTGTGCGCCGGGACACAGTTCAACGCTCGGACAATCTGGGGATTTTGCGTGTGCCCATTCGACATTCCGTACACCGGCGTGGTTTCAGCGATGATGCGCGTCGAAGAACCGCCAGATGACGTCGGTCGCGTTCAGCGCCGTCGACGGCGGCGGCAGGTCGCCAAGTCGTTGCGCCAACGGGCTCGGGACGCCGCCGGGCCACTGATGGCCGGCGCCGGCGATGCTGATGAGTTCGACGGTGCGGCCGCCGGGACAGTCGGCGGCCTGTGTCGTCACGGCGCCGGCAGTCGATGTCACCGGAGCACCGCACGCGTCGATGCCCCGCCACGTCGCGTTTACCGCGGGCACCGACGGCCCGTCGACGTTGGGCGCACCGGTGAGCGTCCGGGCCTTGCCCGGCCCGCCGTCGAACGGGACGCGGTCGTCGGCGGTCCCGTGGATCTGCAGCACCGAGGTCGGTGCGGCGTGCGAACAGTCGGTCAACAGCGTCCCGGCGACGGGGGCGACCGCGGCGAACAGGTCCGTCTGGCACGCGAGGCGCAGCGCCATCATCGCGCCGTTGGACATCCCGGCGACGTAGACCCGGGCCGGATCGATGGGCAGCTGCGCTTCGATCACACCGACCATGGCGGTGATGAACCCGACGTCGTCGATGTCGCGGTTCTTCGGTATCCCGCAACAGGTCCCGGCGTTCCAGGCGCGATCCATGCCGTCGGGATAGGCGACGACGAACCGGCCGGCGTCGGCCTCGGCGTCCCAGTTGTAGGCGCGCTCGGCCTGCGCCCCGTCGCCGTACCCGCCGTGCAGCATGACGACCAGCGGTGCCGGGCCGCTGAGCCCGTCGGGCCGGTAGAGGTGGAAGGTGCGGGTCAGGCCACCGGACTGCACCGACTGACTCGACGCGTTTGTCGGGGCACCGGAGGCCGGGCGCGTGCCGCAGCCGGCGAGCGCCGGCAGCGCGAAGACGAGCATGACGGCACTCAGTGCCCACAGCAGCCGGCGGCTCATGCGTCCATGGTGCACCTCGCATCCGACCCCCGCCTGCCAGAATTGAGCGGTGACTTCGGCAATTCGCGTCATCCGCGCTGACGAACGCTGGCACTGGCGCAACGAGTGGCTGGAATCGTGGCAGTCGTTCCCGGCGACCGGCAACTTCGATCTGGCGGCCAACGCGCACGGCCTGCTGATGATCAACAACGAGGACACCGTCGACCCCGGTGAGGGCTTCGACGCGCACGACCACCGAGATATGGAGATCATCACCTGGGTACTCGAAGGCTCACTGGTGCACAAGGATTCGCTGGGCAACGAGAGCACCATCTACCCCGGTCTGGCGCAGCGGATGAGTGCGGGCACCGGCCTGCGGCACTCGGAGCGCAACGGCGCCGGGCGGCAGGACCGTCAGCCCCTGCGGGTCGTCCAGATGTGGATTCCGCCGGAAGATCTCGGCGGCGCGCCCAGTTACCAGGAAGCCGACATCAGCGCCGAGCTCGCCGGAAACACGTTGATTCCCATGGCATCCGGCATGCGCAAGTACCGGGACGACGCCGCCATCACCTTCGGCAACAGCTATGCCACTTTGCACGTCGCGCGGCTGGATGCCCGTAGCACCGTACAGGTGCCGGACGCACCGTACGGCCACGTCTTCGTCACCCGCGGAGCGGCCGAGTTCGAAGGCTCCGGTCTGCTGGGCACCGGTGATGCCGTGCGACTCACCGCGACCGGCGGGCAGCGCATCACCGCGGGCGCCGACGGCACAGAAGTGCTCATCTGGGAGATGCACACCATCGCGGTGAACGTGTAGCTAGCGCCCCAACCGAGCCAGTGCGACGGCGGCGGCGTTGGCCCCGCACATACCGTGCCCGCCAGGACCCGGCGGCGTGGCCGCCGAGCAGATGTACATGCCGGGAACCCCGATGGTGTACGGCGACAACGTCGTTCGCGGCCCGAAGGCCAGCTGCCGGATGTCCTTCGCACCGGTGTTGATGTCGCCACCCACGTAATTCGGGTTGTACACCGACATCTCGGTGGTGGACCGCACGGCCTGCCCGACGATGCGCTCACAGAATCCGGGAGCGAAGCGTTCGATCTGCGCGATGATCGCCTCGGTGGCGTCGCCACTGAAGCCGTTGGGCACATGGGCATACGTGGAGACGGGGTTGACGGTCCCGACGGAACGGCCAGGGTCGGCCAGGTACTGCTGGAATGCCAGCACGAAGGGGCGCTGCGGCATCCGGCCCGCGTGGATGTCCCGTTCCGTCGAGGCGATCTCGGCGAAATCGCCACCCAGGTGCACGGTGCCGGCGCGGCGGGCCGCCGCGTTGGTCCACGGAATGTCACCATCCACCGCGAAGTCGACCTTGAAAGCGCCTGGACCGTAACGGAATCGACCGAAGGCGCGGCGCACCCGCTCGGGTAACCGGTCCCCCAGAATCCCGGCGATCGCGGTGGGCGACAGATCGAAGACAGTGATGTCGGCCGGCGGCAACTGGGACCCCGCGGTGATCCGCACGCCCGTCTCGATCTTGCCGCCCAGTTCGGTCAGCACCGCTTCGAACGCGTTGGTGATCGCCTGCGATCCGCCGGCGGCCACCGGCCAGCCGTTGGCATGCCCGGCAGTGATGATCCCTAGCCCGATCGCCGAGGTGAGCGGGTGGTGCAGCGGCTGAAAGGTATGTGCGGCAACACCCCCGAACAATGCCCGGGCCTGCGGTGTGCGGAAGATCCGGGCCAGCGCTGCCGCGGGCAGCACCGTCGGCGCCCCGAATCGGGCCAGCCCCAATGGATGTCGCGGCACCCGGACCAGCGGCCCCATGATGTCGTCGGACAGCTTGTCGAACCCGCGCGACGGTCCACCGAACAGCAGCTGCCAGCGGGCTCCGTCCGCCCCGAGTCCGGCCGCCGTCGTCTCGACCGAACGATAGAGGGCGCCGGCGGTACCGTC
Source organism: Mycobacterium sp. SM3041 (assembly GCF_039668335.1). NCBI lineage: Bacteria > Bacillati > Actinomycetota > Actinomycetes > Mycobacteriales > Mycobacteriaceae > Mycobacterium > Mycobacterium sp. SM3041. The sequence goes on from NZ_JAYXBQ010000047.1 coordinate 119,833, forward strand.
GTCGAGCGGGTGGACGCAGTCGACGTCGGTCCACTTCCACTGCAGGCCATAGCGATCCAGGCCGAGGTCTTTGATGAACTTGGAGCCCGCCGGCATCACGTGGATGGCCGCGCAGTCGTCGAACACCAGGCCCGGCAGGACGTACTCACTCGAACGGATGCCGCCGCCGATTCGATCGGTCGCCTCCAGCACCGTGACGTCGATGCCCTTGGCGGCCAAGGTGATGGCGGCGGCGAGCCCGTTGGGCCCGGCGCCGATCACAACCGCATTACTCATGCGCGATCCGCCTTCGCTACTCGCTGGCCCCTCATCAGTGCAGGACTCCCGCCCGCTGCCACGTGACGTTGAGCGGGATCGGCCCGTTGGGCAGCCACGGCTGCTCGTCGACGAGGTCCTTCACGTTCCACGTGCCACGCTCGATGACGCCCAGCGCCGCATCGATCACCTTGTACTCCTGCGTCATCTTGTGGATAGGCTGCGACTCCACCCAGGCGATGACGAACTCGCCCGGCTCGAACTGCGCCTCTGACTGGATGGCCCGGATCAGATCCTCATTGTACAGGTGCCCGTCGCCGAAGTTGAAGCCGATGATGGTGTTGCAGGCCATCTCGCCTTCGCGAACGACGCGGGTGTCGATGTCGGGCAGGCACTTCAGCAGTACCGAGTACAAGCCACGGCCCTGGCTGTGCATGGCCCGCCACGCCGTCACCTGCTGGGTGAACACCTCGGCGGTGAGCGGGTCCCAGCCGAATGCGACGTACTGGTCCGCCGAGTTGGGCGACGACCGGGTGACGCGGTTCAGCTTCTGCTCGGCACCGGGCGTGAAGGTCCACACCGCCGAGGCCCAGTTTCCGGCGTACTGGCGCATGGCCGGCAGGAACGAGACGAGGTCGGGGCGCAGGTTGCCGAGGATCGGGAAGAACGACAGCGCCGCGGCGAGCACGATGGCCAGCCAGCCCGGGTTCATGTCCCACACCGCGTAGCCGTCCCCGTTGGGGAAGCCCAGGAACAGGAAGATCGTGGCGTACGCGAACAGCACGTTCCATTCCACCGGCACCGCCAGCGGGAACGTCGAGATGATGAACAGGTGGAAGCTGACCATGATGGCGGCGGCCGCGATCGACAGCCACGGCCACGGTGAGAACAGAAGTGCCAGCGGCGCAGCGATTTCCACGATGCTACCCGGACCGTGGGCCATGAAGGTGGCCAGGTGCGACGGCCGCAGGTCTTCCGGGAAGTTGCGGTAGTGGGCCCGCTTGAGCCACTTGAACGGGATTGCGGGGCTGTTGCTCACCATCGGCGGAATGACGTTGGTGAAGTGCAGGCCGAATTTCGAGACGCCGGCCCAGATCCAGACCGTCCCGATCAGCAACTTGCCGGCGATGATCATGTTCACGAACGGCAGCGTGGCGAAGAAGATCAGCGCGGGCAGGTACTGCTCGCCGCGGCCGGCCAGGAAGATGGTCTTGTCCCGCAGGCCGATCAGCACGAACAGGATGATCGGCGCGACGAACAGCGCCGGATTGACGAGTCCGGAGGTGTTGTCCGGCAACGCTTTCGACAGTGATTCACTGGGCACACCGGGCAGCACCAGGGCGACGAGCACGGTGGCCATCAGCGCCAGGTACACGACGATGTCGAACCAGGTGCGCCGATCGCCGTTCGTGAACGGCACCGCCTTCCACGGCCGCAGCCGGATGGTGTTGGGCTTGGCCCAGAATCGGAACCCGCCCGTCATCGGCTTGGTCTTGCCGGCCAGCGGACCCCACGAACCCGCGAACCCGATGAGTTCCAGGAGGACGGTCCACAGGATCACCTTCTGGTACACGATCGGCTGGTCCCACCACTGCGCGACGTGCCAGAACGCCGGCAGGTCGGATGTCGCGTTGGCGATCGTGACCCCGCCGATGGCGTAGAAGATCGTGAGCTTGAGGATGTAAAGGACGTGGATCATGCGCGGTGCGCCGTACCCCTCGTCCACCCATTTGAGGCACATGATGCGGAGCCGCTCCTGCAGCGGCATCCGGAGAAACTCTTCCAGGTCGACCTTCGGCAAGGTCGGTTTGATGAATCCCATGATGTGAGCTCCTTTGCTGGTATCAGGCTAGATTCGCGGATCGGTGGCGGTGAGGGTTTTGCGCAGGGACGGCTTGTCGATCTTGCCGACGGGGTTCTTCGGCAGCGTCTCGAGAACCGTGATATCCACGGGCAGTTTGTATTTCGATAGCGACGCCTGCAGATGCGCGGCGATGTTGTCGACGTCGAGCTCGGCGCCGGGGTGTGCGGAGACGAACAGCACCGGCTCTTCGCCGTAGAGCCCGCTCGCGCGTCCGACCACCGCGGCCTCGGCGACCCCGGCGAGCTGATGCACGACGGTCTCGATCTCCTTGGGATAGATGTTCTCGCCGCCGCGGATGATCATGTCCTTGGCCCGGTCGACCAGGACCAGATAGCCGTCCTCGTCGAACCGGCCGACGTCGCCGGTGTGCAGCCAGCCGTCCTTCAGCGTCTTCTCGGTCTCCTCGGGACGGTTCAGGTAGCCGCGCATCACGTTGGGGCCCTTGATCACCACCTCGCCGAGCTCGCCCTGCGGGACCTCGGCACCAGCCACGTCGACGATGCGAATCTCCTGCCCCGGCAACGGGATTCCCACGGTGCCGACCTTGCGCGGCCCGTTCAGTGGGTTGCCGGTGCTGGCGCACGAGCCCTCGGACAGCCCGTAGCCCTCGACCAGGCCGATGCCGTAACGCTTTTCGAAGCCCTCCAGCAGCTCGATGCTGGCCGGCGCGGCGCCACAGACGGCGAACCGCACCGCGGAGGTGTCGGGCCGTACCTCGGCCGGCAGGCCCAGCAACATGGTGTAAATGGTTGGCACCGCAGAGAAATAGGTGGCGCGGCTGGATTCCAGGCGATCGAAGAAAGTCGCCGGATTGAACCGGCCGGCGATGGTGGTCCGGCCGCCCGCGAGCAGCGGCGACAACACGCTGACGACGATGCCGTTGACATGGAACAGCGGCAGGATGAGCAGGCTGTGGTCGGCGGCGGTCAACTCGAAGCCCTCGATCACCATGGCGCACATGGCGTTCAGGTTCGCGTTGTCGAGCATGACGCCCTTCGGCCTGCCGGTCGTGCCGCTGGTGTAGATCAGCAGGGCCAGGTCGTCATCGTTGCCGGCCACCGGGTCGGCCGTGCGGGGCTCGCCACCCATGTCGTCGACGTGCAGCACCGTGACGTCGGCGTCGACGTCACGGTCGACGACGAGCACGACGGCACCGGCGTCGGCCACCTGGTAGGCGACTTCGGCAGGCACCAGGGTCGGGCTGATGGGGGTCGCGACGGCACCGAGCCGCCAGGTGGCGAACAGCGCGACGACGAATGCCGCGCGGTTGGGAAGCATGATGCCGACGACGTCGCCGGTGCGCACACCGCGCTGATGCAGCGCCCCGGCGGCGCGCTGAACGGCATCGAGAAATGCGGCGTTGTCGAGGTCGGTCTGGTCGTCCGCGACGGCCGGCGCGTGGGGCGCCGCGGCAGCGCGACGGTCGGGCAGGGTGGCGAGGTTCATGTCATAAAAGTAGGAGTTTGTGGTGTGCACCACTCCGTCGTGCGCCGATCAACTTTGTCGGCCGATTTGTACGCTCGACACAAACTCTGGCTCTACAGTCGGCACATGGATCCGGCGGTCAGCGAGGCCAACACCACGATCATGACCCGCCTCATCGCGCGCCAGGCCGAGGTCGCGCGCTCCGTCGGGCACCGTCTGGCCAGCGATATCACCGAACTGCGCGGCGACCCCGAGATCATCGAACTGCTCCGCGCCAGTGTCGGCGGCAATGTCGAGACCATCTTCCACGCGCTGCGCTACGACATATCTCTGGAAAACATCGAAGCGCCAACCGCTGCCCTCGAGTACGCGCGCCGGCTCGCGCAGCGCGGGGTACCGATGAACGCCCTCACGCGTGCCTACCGCATCGGCCACGCGCTCGTGCTCGACGTCGCGGCCGAGGAGATCAACCGCGCCGGGTTCGCGCCCCAGACCTGCCTGGCCATCTACGAGCGCATGACGTCGGTGACGTTCCGCTACATCGACTGGATTTCACAGCAGGTCGTCACGGTCTACGAGGACGAGCGCGACCGCTGGCTCGCCAACCGCAACAGCACACAGGCGCTGCGGGTGCGGGAAGTGTTGTCCGGCAACGACTCCGACCCCGAAGCCGTCACGGCCGCGATCCGCTATCCGATGCGCCGCCATCATCTGGCCGTGGTGCTGTGGTGGCCCGCGGGTAGTGGCCAGGTCACCGGGCACGACGACGCGCTGGCCAGACTCGAACAGTTCCTGCGCGCGGCCGCCGATCATGTCGGCACCCAGGGAAGTCCGCTGTTCCTGGCCGCCGATCAGCGGACCGGCTGGGGCTGGCTGCCGTTGTCGGGCGCCACCGCGGACGGCGCGTCCGCACAGCTGCGACAGTTCACGGACTCCCAGCCGAGCGCCCCTGCCGTCGCCGTCGGCACCCCGCTGCCGGGCGTCGACGGCTTCCGCCGGTCGCACCGGCAGGCCCTGCGCGCGCACAGTGTCGCGGTGACGGCGGACCTGACGGGTGTCACCGCGGCCGATGACCCGGGCTTTGCCGCGGCCGCGCTGCTGGGCGAGAACCAGGATGACGCACGGGAGTTCGTCCACACGGTCCTCGGGCCACTGGCCGGGACCGGTGCCAATGACGCCCGGCTGCGGGAGACCTTGCAGGTGTTCCTGCGACACGGCGGTAGCTACACAGCCGCGGCCGACGAGTTGGTGGTGCATTTCAACACCGTCAAGTACCGCGTCGGGCGGGCGCTGGAACGGCGGGGACGGCCGCTCGGCGACGACCGGCTGGACGTCGAGATGGCGTTGCTGCTGTGCCACTGGTACGAGGCCGCGGTTTTGCTCGACGACTAGCGGGCCGCCCGCCAGCAAGACCGGCGCCAGCGTCAACTGCCAGCATATTCACAGCACGAGTGATCAAATCGAGACTGACAGCAAATCATGGCGTGTTAACCAGCTGGTTCACTGCTGTAACGGATGCGCCGTGGCCGGCGATACCAGGGTAGTGGTCGGAGGAACCGAGTACGACCCAGTAGGTTCACCTGGCCACACGCGAGAGAACCATGATTGGAGTATCACTAATGCGCAACTCAGGACGTTTGATCGGATTTGCTGCGGCATCGGCCCTGGCGCTGGTCCCGCTCGCCGTCGCGGCCCCGGCTTGGGCCGACGACGAGGTTTCCGGTGAAACCGGCGCCGCGGTCGCTACCCCGATCGGCAACGGCAACGCCGGTGGCGGCGCCGGCTTCGGCGTGGAGAACCCCTTCTGGCACCCCTTCGATGCCTCCAGCAACGCGGGCGGCGGCGCCGGTGTGAACACGCCGCTCGGCGGCGGTGAGTTCAACACCGCCACGGGCACCGACGCCGGCTTCGGTGGTGCGGGCTTCGACACCAACACCGGCGCGGCGATCAACACCCCGCTCGGCGGCAGCAACTTCAACACCGGTGCGTCCACCGACTTCAACGTGCCCAACCCGGCTGACTTCATCCCGAACTTCGGCGGCGGCGCCAACGCCGGCGGCGGCGCGGGTGTGAACACGCCGTTCGGTGGCAGCGGCTTCAACGCCGGCGCCGCCAACGAGTTCGCCGCGCCTGCCCCGGCCGACTTCATCCCGACGTTCGGTGGCGGTACCGGCGGCGGCGCGGCCGTCAACACCCCGGTCGGCGGCAGCGGCTTCAACACCGGCACCTCCGGTGAGATCGGCCCCGACGGCGTCCAGGCCGGCACCAACTCCGGCGCGGGCGTCGCGACCCCGGTCGGCGGCTCCAACGTCAACGGCGGCTCGGCCTTCACCTTCGGCCGCTAGTTCCTGATCACATAGGCCAGGCACCCGAGATGGGTGCCTGGCCTTTGTGTTTCCGGGATCTCAGCGGGCGGGCTCCTGCTGGTCGCAAAAAAGCCCCTCACCTGCGGTGACAGGTGAGGGGCTCTATGGCGGTGGCGGAGGGATTTGAACCCTCGGTGGGGGGTTACCCCACACACGCTTTCGAGGCGTGCTCCTTAGGCCGCTCGGACACGCCACCGTGTGGCAGCTTACCGAACCCGGGCCCCAGTCCCTAATCGCTGGTCGCGTGACGCCGAAACGAGGCTTGCGTCCGTGACCTGAGCTCTAGTTGGGTGCCTTTGGGACTACCCGCACGGGCCTCGGGCCGGAAAGTCCGTAGCTTCACTCACTGGACGCTCGAAGCCGCTTTGACTGAAACCAGGCACCTTTTCCCGCTGCGACAGGTCCCTGGTTTCAGTCGCAACAGGCTGATCGCCCATTCGACTGAACTCACGTACTTCTCTGATGTGGCAGCGAGGAATCCTGGAAATCAGCGCTGCCGGGCGAAGAACCCCTCCATGAGCGCCGCGCACTCGGCCTCCAGGACCCCGCCGCGAACTTCGGGCCGGTGGGTCAGCCGCCGGTCGCGCACCACGTCCCACAGCGAGCCGACGGCGCCGGTCTTGGGTTCCCACGCCCCGAACACCACGCGGGCCACCCGGGACATCACCAGCGCGCCGGCGCACATGGTGCACGGCTCGACGGTGACGGCCAGCGTCGCGCCTTCCAGCCGCCAGCCGTCGCCGTGCACCGCGGCGGCCGCGCGCAGCGCCAGGATTTCCGCGTGCGCGGTCGGATCCCCCAGGGATTCGCGGGCATTGGCCGCCCGGGCAAGCTCCACCCCGTCGGCCGAAAAGACCACCGCTCCGATCGGCACGTCGTCGGCACCGGCGAGTTCGGCGGCCTCCAGGGCAGCGCGCATCAGCCGTTCGTCGGCGGAGCCGACAATCGGGCCACAGTTAGTGGAGCTCACCGCCCCAGCTTGTCCAATACCGCCACGAGTTCGTCGTTGAAGCCCATTTCCTGGGCGATGCGGCTGAGTTGTTCGTCGGCGTACTCGTCGTCGGCGAGGATCACGCCGAGCACCGCCTCGGGCAGGCCCAGGTCGGAGAGCAGCCCGAGGTCACCTTCCTCGAAGGGGTCGTCTTCCTCGAGTTCTTCCAGGCTCAGGTCGGCGTCGAGCTTCTCCAGCACGTCGGCCGCGATGTCGTAGTCCAGCGCCGCGGTGGCATCCGACAGCAACAGCCGGGCCCCAGAGGGCGCAGGACGGACGATGACGAAGAACTCGTCGTCGACGTTCAGGAGGCCGAAAACCGCCCCGGCGGAACGCAGTTCACGAAGTTCGGTCTCGGCGGCGGCCAGGTCCACCAGCGCCGCCCGCTTCAGCGGGACGCAACGCCATGCGCCGTCCTCCCGGACGACCGCGACCCCGAAACCGTCGGGGAGATCGGCAACCTGCTGCTGTGCCTGCGCGCGCTGTACTCCCATGCGGATAACGCTAGTCCGCACTCTGCCACTTGACCAGCGGTCCCATATGTACCCGACCGGGGCTGTGTGCAAACCTTGGAAGGTGACAACTCCGGTGTGTGTGCTCGGTATGGGACTCATCGGCGGATCGCTGATGCGAGCCGGACAGGCCGCGGGCCGAGAGGTGTTCGGATACAACCGCTCGATCGATGCGGTCCGGGCGGCGACGGCCGACGGCTTCGACGTGACCGAGGATCTCACCGCCGCGCTCAAGCGCGCCGCGGTGAGCGAGGCGCTGATCGTCCTGGCGGTGCCGGTGCCCGCGCTGCCGATCATGCTCGAGCGCATCCGTGACACCGCCCCAGATTGCCCGCTGACCGACGTGGTGAGCGTCAAAGGCAATGTGCTGCAACAGGTTCAGGAGTGCGGCCTGCTCGGCCGATTCGTCGGCGGACACCCGATGGCCGGCACCGCGCATTCCGGCTGGACGGCCGGCACCGCGGACCTGTTCGCCGGGGCGCCGTGGGTGGTGAGCGTGGACGACCACGTCGACTCCGAGGTGTGGGCCCAGGTGATGCACCTGGCGTTGGACTGCCGCGCGGTGATCGTGCCCGCGCGCTCCGACGAGCACGACGCCGCGGCGGCCGCGATCTCGCACCTGCCGCACCTGCTGGCCGAGGCCCTGGCCGCGACCGCCGGTGAGGTACCGCTGGCATTCGCGCTGGCCGCGGGGTCGTTCCGGGACGGCACCCGGGTCGCGGCCACCGCGCCCGACCTGGTCAGGGCCATGTGCGAGGCCAACGCGACGGAGCTGACGGTGATGCTCGACCGCGCCATGGAGTTGCTGAGCCAGGCGCGCTCGTCGCTGGTCGAGGCGCAATCGGTGGCCGAGCTGGTGGAGGGCGGCCATGCCGCGCGGGTCCGCTACGACAACTTCAGCCGCCCACAGATTCTCGCGACGACCATCGGGGCCGAGGGCTGGCGCGAAGAGCTGGCCGCCCAAGGCCGCGCGGGTGGGGTGATCAGATCCGCTCTGCCAGTCCGGGGTAGTCGAGGATGAAGCCGTCGTCGTCGACGGTGATCGCGGTGTCAGCGACCGGTGAGTCCAGCTTGATGGGCTTGCCCGGCCCGTCGCTGCTGTAGCCGATGGTGACGGATTCGACCGTCAGATCCGGCACCCGGACGTAGACGACAGGCAGCGACACCGACGCCGTGCGGTTGTGCAGGCCGGTACGCCGGATGGGCAGCGCGTTGAAGAACGGGCTGAAGACCACGTCGACGTCCAGGGCGCCGTTGTAGGCCGCCCGCCGGGCCTGGTTCTGGTGGTCCTGCACCAGCCACATGTTCTCTTCGTCACGCGCGATGGACAGCTGCCGCTCGCGCTGCGCGAGGGTGACGGTGAGCGACAGCCGTTTGGTCGCGCCGCTCTCGTCGGTCACCAGGTCATAGGACGCGCTGAACGCCGGATGTATGTCTGTGGCCGCCGCCACGACGCGGCCGTAGGCCTTGATTCGATTGCCGGACAACTGGACCCGAACCGACTCCATGCGCGACACGTCCTGCGCGCGCCAGGTCAGGATCGCCGGCCAGGCGGGTTCTGCAGCTTCGGGGCTGGCATCGGACTGCGGTGCGCTCACCCGTCTACCGTAGGCGACGAAGGCCCGGCTTCGCAGTCACGATTACAACTCCGGCCGGACCCGGCCGCGAGACCCGCACAGCCAACGCCAAGGCGGCATCGAGCGCCAGCGCGAGAGCTGCCACCAGCAGGGCGCCGACGAGGGCGAGATAGAACTGGCGCACCTTGATGCCGTCGATCAGGAACCGGCCCAGCCCGCCCAGGCTGGCGTACGCGGCGACGGTCGCAGTCGCCACCACTTGCAGCGTCGCGGTCCGCAGCCCGCCGACGATGAGCGGCATGGCGTTGGGCACCTCGGTGCGCAGCAGCACCTGGCGCTCTGTCATGCCCATGGCGCGGGCGGCGTCGACCACCACCGGATCGACGTTGGCGATCCCGGCATACGTCCCCGCCAGGAGTGGCGGGATGCCCAGCAGCATCAGCGCGACAGTCGGCGGCACCAGGCCCAGTCCCCACAGCAGGACGCCGAGCAGCAGGACGCCGAGGGTGGGCAGGGCGCGCAAGGCGTTGACGCCGCCGACCACCAGGGCCGTACCGCGACCGGTGTGCCCGACGTACATGCCCACCGGAATGGCGACGAGCGCACTGCAGAGCACCGCGATACCCGTGTACTCCAGGTGCTCCAGCAGCCGCATGCCCAGACCCGCCGGGCCGGTCCAGTTGGCCGCGGTGAAGATGTAGGCGAGGGCCTGGTGCAGGAAGTTCATGCCGGCGCCTTCGCCCGGGTCCAGGGGGTGGCCAGGCGGCCGACGCTCAGGATGACGAGGTCGACGATCACCGCCAGCACGAAGATCGCGATGATGCCGGCGATGATCTGGTCGCTCTTGTCGGCCTGGTACCCCTCGGTGAACCAGGTGCCCAGCCCGCCGATACCGATCACCGAGCCCACCGACACCATCGAGATGTTGGTGACGGCGACCACGCGCATGCCTGCCGTGAGGACCGGAATCGACAGCGGCAGTTCGACTCTCAAGAACCGGGTACGCGGCCGGTAGCCCATGGCCGTGGCCGCTTCCCGGGTGTCCGCGGGCACCGCGTCGAGCGCCTCGGGCACCGTCCGCATCAGCAGGGCGACGGTGTAGAGCGTCAGGGCGACCAGGACGTTGGCCTCGTCGAGAATTCGCGTCGGGATGATCAGCGGCAGCACCACGAACAGCGCCAGCGACGGGATGGTGAAGACGATGCTGGCGGTGATGGTGCTGAACCGGCGCAGCCGCGGCCGCTGCCGCACATAGGCGCCCAGCGGTACGGCGATCAGCACGCCGATGAGCAGCGGCAGCAGGGCCAGGCGTAGGTGTATCTGCGTGAGCAGCCACGCGCCTTCCAGGTGATTCAGCAGGTATCGCACTGCTCGCCCTTGCGGCTCTTGATGATTGCCAGCACGTCATCGAGGCTCACGCCGCCGGCGACGCGGCCCCGCTCATCGACCGCGACCCCCAGACCCGACGGGGATGACAGGGCCGAATCGAGCGCCAGCCGCAGTGTGCCGTCCGGCCGGAACAGCGAGCCACCGGCGATGGTGCTGTCGTACAAGGACTTTCCGTGCCGGTGCAGACCCACGCCGTGGGCGTTGATCCACGCGTACGGCATGCCGTCGGCGTTGACCACCAGGGCCCATTGGCCGTCGGTGAGATCGAGCGCGTCGACCGCCGGTTCGGCGACGGTGCGGATGTCGCGGAGCTTGAGTCCGTCGGCGTCCCGGAACTGCAGGCCGCGATAGCCGCGGTCGGCACCGACGAAACCCGCGACGAATGCGTTGGCCGGGTTGGACAGCAGCCGCTGCGGCGCGTCGTACTGCTGCAGGGTGCCACCGGGCCCGAACACCGCGACGCGGTCGCCGAGTTTGACGGCCTCATCGATGTCGTGGGTGACGAAGACGATGGTCTTGCGCAGATCGCTTTGCAACCGCAGGATTTCGGCCTGCAGGTCTTCGCGGACGACGGGGTCCACCGCGCTGAACGGTTCGTCCATCAACAGGATGGGTGGGTCGGCGGCCAGCGCCCGGGCCACCCCGACGCGCTGCTGCTGCCCGCCCGACAGCTGGGCCGGGTAGCGGTCGGCGAGCTTGACGTCGAGTCCGACCCGCTCCAACACGCCCAGCGCCTTTTTCCGTGCACTGCGCCGTGATTCGCCTTTGAGGACCGGCACCGTGGCGACGTTGTCCACCACTTTGAGGTGTGGCATGAGCCCGGCGCTCTGCAGCACGTACCCGATGCCGAGGCGCAGCCGCACCGGGTCGACGGTGGCGACGTTGGCACCGTCGACGGTCAGGGTTCCGGAGGTCGGGTCGATCATCCGGTTGATCATCCGCATGGAGGTGGTCTTGCCGCACCCGGACGGCCCGACGAACACCGACAGCGTCCCCTCGGCGATCTCGAGGGTCAGTTCATCGACAGCGACGGCGCTGCCGTAGCTCTTGGTGACCTTGTCGAACGTGATCATCGGCCCACCGGCTTGTCGAATCCGTTGTCCTGGACCCATTTTTTCGCAGCCTGGTCGGCGTCGACGCCGTTGTTGCCGGAGACCGCGGTGTTCATCTCGATGAGCGCTTTCGTCGTGAGTTTCGCACTGACGCCGTCGAGCACCGTCTTGAGCAGATCGGACTTCTTCTGCGACGCCACCAGCGGCACCACGTTGGCGGCCAGGAAGTTGTGCTTCGGATCCTCGAGCACCACCAAGTTGTTCTGGACGATGGCCGGCGAGGTGCTGAAAATGTCTGCCGCGGTGACGGTTCCGTCGACCAGTGCCCGTACGGTGGCCGGTCCCCCGCCGTCGCTGATGGCGATGAAGTTGGCCGGTGCGATATCGAGGCCGTACTTGGCTTTCAAGCCGGGAAGGCCCTCGGTCCGCTGCAGAAACTCCGACGGCGCACCGAATTTCACCTGGGGCGAGTGCTGGGCCAGATCACCGATGGTCTTGAGGTTCCACTTCTTCGCGGTCTCGGCCGACACGGCGACGGTGTCGGTGTCCTCGGCCGGCGAGGGAGTCAGGATCGACAGATCACCCGGAAGCACTCGCGCGAGCGCCAATTCGACATCGTCGGCGGCGGTGGCTTTGGTCTTCGGGTCGAAGTACTGCAGCAGGTTGCCCGTGTACTCGGGGATCAGATCGATCGAATGATCCTTCACCGCAGGGACGTACGTCTCACGGCTACCGATGCCGAACTGCCGGCCCACGGTAAAGCCGTTGGCCGCCAACGCCTGCGCATAGATCTCGGCGATGATCTTCGACTCGGGGAAGTCGGCGGACCCCACCACGATCGACTTGAGATCGCCGGAGATGCTGCCCCCACCGAGGGGATTGGCACTGCCGCAGCCCGTCAACAGGGCAGCCAGCAGTACCGCCAGAGCGGTCAGAATTCGCGCCACCCGAACGTCCTTTCGGCGTCGTGCACTCAGGCCGACCCTAGCGTTATTCGAAAATTGGTGCCGCAGTTCCCGGCATCCGGCCCGCAGAACCGTCAAGATGGTGCCTATGAGTAGCGACCACGCGACTTCCCCAGACCCGTCGGAGTCGACGTCCAAGCCGGCAGCTGTGCCCGCCGAACCGCCGGCGCCCAAGTCGCCCAAGCCGGACTCGGCCCCGGCCAAGAAACCCAAGACACCCGAATCCGCGGTGAAGTTCACCCGCACCGCGGCACTGTGGTCGGCGCTGGTCCTCGGTTTCCTGATCCTGATCCTGCTGCTGGTGTTCGTCATCCAGAACGACACCCCGGTGGACATCGTGCTGCTCGGCTGGAAGCTGCACCAGGTGCAACTGGGCGTGACCATCCTGCTCGCGGCCATCGCGGGCGGTCTCCTGACCTTCGCCGTGGCCACTACCCGAATCCTGCAACTGCGGCTGGCCGCGAAGAAGAACCTCAAGGCCGGGCTCTAGCTTTCCTCCCGCGAGCGTGCGTGTCTGCACCCCGACACGCCGCTCCTGGTGCCCAAGAACGTCTCGCTCGTCACCCACGAGCGGGACGTTTTTGCACGAAATCCACGGCGTGTTGTGTGCAGACACGCACGCTCGCGCTAGAAAAGAACAGCGAGGCCGGCGGCGATGAGCGGCGCGACGGCCTCGCCGACGGGGTCGTCATGGCCGGCTTCGCCGGCGGCCATCCGGGCGCGGAAGTCGATGCCGGCGGCGATGATCGCGAGCTTGAAGTAGGCCAGCGCCAGGTAAAAATCCCAATGATCGAGAGGCTGCCCGGCCGCGACGGAGTATTTCTGGGCCAGCTGGTCCATCGGCGGAATCTTGTCCGACGACCAGGCCGCGTCGGAATGCACCATCGAGAACATCGGGTGCCGGTAGACGCACATCAGCGCGGCGTCGGACAACGGATCGCCAAGCGTCGACATCTCCCAGTCCAGCACGGCCCGCACCTTGGTCGCGTCGACGGCGTCGAGCATGGTGTTGTCGATGCGGTAGTCGCCGTGCACGATGGCGCTGCGGCTCTGCGGCGGCAGCTTTTCCGTCAACAGTCCGTGGAGCCGGCGCACATCCGCGTCGCGGCCGTCGTCCGGTAACCGCACCAAATCCCACTGCGAACCCCAGCGCCGCACCTGCCGCTCCAGGTACCCGTTGGCCTTCCCGAAGTCCCCGAGCCCGACGGCCTCGGGATCGAGGGCATGCAGGTCGGCCAGCACCTTGATCAGCGCGTCCACACACGCGTCGATGGCCTGCTGATCGCCCAGCGCGTCGAGCTCCGCCGAGTGCCGCACCACCCGGCCGGGCACGAATTCGACCATCTGAAACGGTGCACCCAGCACCGAGTCGTCGTTACGCATCGTCACCGGATGAGCCACCGGCACCGTCGTACCTTCAAGCGCCGCAACGACTTTGTACTCGCGGGCCATGTCATGCGCCGACGGCGTCAGGCCGTGCAACGGCGGCCGGCGCAACACCCACTTTGCCGCGTCGTCGAACACCAGGAATGTCAGATTCGACCGGCCACCGGCGATCAGCTCGGCGCGCAGCTCACCGCTGCGGGCCACCCCGATCTCCCGGAGGTGCGCGTCGAGGGCGGTCAGGTCCAAGCCGTCGAGAGATGCCACCCGATCTGTCTACCACCGCTGATTTCGCGGCAGTAGGTCCCACACGTGTTCGACGCTGTTGACGCCGGCGACGGCGAGCCGGCCGCTGCGCGAGGCCAGCAGCCGGGTGATGCCGGTGTAGTCGACCTGGAACGACAGGATGCGCTCGGTCGGCACGATGTCGTGCAGCAGTCCGTTGATCACGCCGCCATGGCTGAAGATGACGACGGTGTCGTCGGCTTCGGCCTCGCTCGCGATGTCCATGACGGCCTCGGTGATCCGGGCGAGGAACGCCTCTTCGTCGACGCTGCTTGGCAGGTGGCCGGTCATGAGCCGGGCCATCTCCTCGGGGTGCTCAGCCGCGATCTGCTCAATCGGGATGTACTGCGCCATGTCCCGGTCGTACTCGGCGAGCCGGTCGTCGATCTCGATGTTGAGCCCGAGCGCGGCCGCCACCGGCTGGCCGGTCTGGATGGCGCGCTTCTGCGGGCTGCTGATGAGCCGCGTGATCGGGAACCGCTTGAGCGCGTCGGGCAGCCGGTTGGCCTGCGCGATGCCCTCCTCGGAGAGGTCGGGGTCGGCGCCCTCACCAGGCTCGTTGCGCAGCGGCAGGGCATGACGGATCAGAAGCAGTTGCATAGCGGTTTCCTCCACAGCGGTAGTGCGCTGACGGGCAATACTATGCAGCTAAGTTGTCATGACAAGACACCGAGAGGCGGTACACCGATGGTCGGCTCCCAGTCGCGCCATGAGCATGTCGCGGCGGTGTTGCGGCAGCGGATCACGCGGCACGAGTACCAGATCGGTGAGTCACTGCCCGCCGAGAGCGCGCTGTGCGCGGAGTTCGACGTGTCGCGAGGGCCCGTCCGCCAGGCCCTCGCGACCTTGAAAAACGAAGGCCTGATCCGTATTTCGCGGGGCAAGCCCGCCACCGTCCGGAGCCACGACGTCCGCCAGACGCTGGACACGTTCACGCCGTTCACCCAGTGGGCCGAGCGCAACGGCCGCACCGCAGGGAGCCGGACCCTGGAGATCTCGCGTAGACGCGCCAGCGAGACCGCGGCCGCCGCGCTGAGCCTGACCACCGACGACTTCGTCGTCGAGGTGCTGCGTGTGCGTCTGCTCGACGGCGAGCCGGCGATGATCGAACGGAGCAGTTTCACCGACGCGGTGGGTTCGCTGCTGTTCGAATTCGACACCGACTCCGGCTCCATCACCGACTACCTGACCGACCGCGGAGTCCAGTGGGACGCCATGGAGCACGTGCTCGACGCCGTCGCCGCGGACGAGGTCGACGCCGAGAACATGCACATCGAGCGGGGCAGCCCCCTGCTGCGTGAGCGTCGTACCTCACGCGACCAGTTCGGGGTGGCCTTCGAGTATTCCGACGACCGATACCGGCCCGACGTGGTGGCCTTCAGCATCGTCAACGCCCGCACCATCGAGGTCCGCGCCTGACGGTGGCTAGTCGGCCACCGGCATCCGATTCCAGTAGGGAATCAACAGCAGCATGGCGATGAACGCGGCCCCGGCGAAGCCGTAGAACAGTGCCGAGGTGCCCAGGTAACCCGGCAGCAGGCCACCGAGGATGGCGCCTACCGAGCCGCAGCCGTTGATGATTCCCGTGGCCGTGCCGGCGTGCTTGGACGTACCGAAGTCGACGGCCGCGATACACGAGATCATGGCATCGGCGCCGTAGACGGTCAGGCCGATCAGGCCCAGGACGCCGACCATGATCCACACATTGCCCGTCGCGGTCAGCGGCCCGAACAGCATGAGCACCACAACCAGCACGGCCAGGCTGATAACGCTCGCCGGCACCCGGCGCGCCTTGAACACCTTGTCCGAGACGCGGCCCAGCAGGATCGGGGCGATGACGCCGGCGATGCCGAACGCCACCGGGACGGTCACCGCGGTGAACTTGTCACCGTCGTGCAGCTGTTCGGCAACGATCACCGGGCCCCACAGCAGGATGGCGTAGCGCGCGGGCTTGAGCAGAAAGTACGACGCCCCAAGGGTTCTCACCATCTGATCCTTCAGTACCACGGCAAGGGACTCGCGCCACGACGAGCTGGGCTCGGCGATGGCCTCGTCCTCCGCGGCAGCGTCGAGCTCGACCCCTTCCACGGTGTCCTCCGCGGCCCGGTACTCCTCGATCGGCGGTAGGCCGACATCCGCAGGGCTGTTGCGCTGGAAGATGAAGAACAGCACGAATACCACGGCGACGATGGCCGCACCGCTGAAGAACGCGGCGCGCCAGCTGCCGAACAGGTCGTAGGCGAACCACCCGACGACCGGCGCGGCGACGAGTCCACCGAAGGCGTAGTTGGTGCTCCACAGCCCCAGGACGTGGCCACGTTCCCCGACGGAGAAGAACTGGGACATGTTGCTCAACGTGCCCGACCAGCCTGTCGATTGAGCCAGGCCTTGCACGATCATCAAGGGCAGCAGGAAGACCACGGCCGGCAGCAGACCCATGAACAGAGTCGCGACCGCGGAGATGGCCAGGCCGCCGAGCACGACGACGCGTGGGCCGAACCGGTCGGAGACCTGGCCCCAGACGAATTGGCCGACGGCGTAGGCGGTGAGATACGCGGCGTCGAGATTGGCCATGACGCTCTTGGTCAGATGGAGGTCCAGGACGGGGTCTTCGAGAATGCCAAGCTTGGCGACGGAGAACGTCTGACGGGTGAAATAGAAACCGGCATAAGCGATCCAGGTGATGGCAAAGATGCGGATACGCCAGCGTTGGTACTTCGGATTGGTGGTGCGCGACTTGGACAGCAGGGTCTGCGACATGGCTGTTCACTTCCACTGGGTGCGGGGTAAGGGAGCGCGGAGCGAAGATGGGCCGACCAGATGCGTAGCAACGCCATCGAGATCGTCGGCAAGGCAAGGTTTTTGGCGCGAGAGCGCGAGAGGTTAGAGTGAGAGGCGCGGGGTTGGTCGGGGCCGAGGGTGCGGCACCCGACCACCGCGGAGTGCGTCGTCGAATCAGCCCAGGGTTGCCACCAAACCGGGCAGGTCGGCCACGCTGTCCAGGATGTGGGTGGCGCCGGCAGCGGACAGCTGCGCGGCGTTGTGCGCGCCGGTCAGCACGCCGACCGAAGCACGCGCTCCGGCGCGCAGGCCGGTGATGACGTCCGACGAGGTGTCGCCGACGACCACCATCGATTGCACCGAGTCGGTCTCGGTCTGCATGAGGGCGGCGAGCGCCATGTCGGGATAGGGCCGCCCGCGGACGCCGGGAGCGGGGCAGAGCACCGCGTCGGCGAGGTCCTGCCAACCCAGCGCATCGATGATGGCCTGCTGGGTATCCCTGGCGAAGCCCGTGGTCAGCGCGACCTTGATGCCGCGGGACCGCAAAGATGTAATGACATGTTCGGCCGGCGGGATGGGGCTGCAGTTGCCGTCTGCGACCAATTGGGCGTAGCAGCGCTCGAACTCCTTGTTGGCCGCTTGTGCCTGCTCTTCGTTGCCGCGGCTGAGGTGGCGGAACACGACGATCTTCGACTGCCCCATGGTGTCGGCGACGAAGCGCAGCATCTCCGCGCGGTCCGCTTCCGTCTTCGACAGACCGGCATGATTGTCGGCGGCCAGGAACGATTGCTGTACCAGGCCGGTGTCCTCGACCGTCGTACCGGCCATGTCGAACACGACCAGGCTGATTCCGGGGGCTGACTGGCTTTCCATTATGGCGTCCTTTTCTCTTGCGGCGGTTTGGTTTTGGTGTGGCTCAGACAGTTGCGGGGATGCTGCTCGGCGACAGCACCCGGTCGACGGCGGCGGCCGCCAGGCCCAGGCCAGTGGTCATGCCGATCCCGGTGGTGACCGTCACGACGTGGGTGCGTTCCACCGGCTCCTCGATGAGGAACTCCTGTCCCGGGGCCGAGCAGTAGACGCCCTGCCAGCGTTCGGAGACTTCGATGTCGTTGACGCCGAATAGTTTTCGGGTTTGATCGAGCAGAATTTCGAAGCCCTGCTCGGACTGGAACGGCGCCGCCGCGACTTCCCGGATGTGGGTGTCGCCGATCAACAGCGAGCCGTCGGGCTGCGGCGTGAACATCAGGTGCAGGTCGATGTCCACCGCGTCCGGGTGCTCGTCCCGCAGTCGCCGCGCGACGGCCCTGACGCTGGGCAGGTCCTCGAAACCCGAGTACCGCAGCAACGACCACCCGGTGAACAGCGGCGCCGGAAGCGTGAACGCCAGCGGCAGCCTGGCCCGGATCATGTGCAGCCGGCAGCGCAGCAATCCGTCGCGCTCGGCCAGCTGAGGGAAGAGCCGGTCGATGTCGTAGTTGACCGCGACGAAGGTGGTCTCGGTGCGTATCTGCCCGCGCGAGGTGTGCACGACGCCCGGCCCGAAGCCGGAAGCCGCGGTACGCCAATGGAAGTCGACGCCCTGCGATTCCAGCCACCGCGCGATGGACGGCACCGCGGTGCGCGGGTCGACCTGAAGGTCGCCCGGCAGGTACATGCCTCCGACGACGCGTGGATCGTGCACCGGTACGCGGTCGACCATCTGCTGACGGTTGAGCACGTGCACGTCACCACTGGGCCGGACGTCGGCGAATTCACGCATGACGGCCAGTTCGTCCTCGTGGCGGGCCACACAGTAGGTGCCCGCCTGCTTCGACCAGAACCCGGCCTGTCGAGACAGCTCGAGCCAGTGCTGCCGACCGGCCCGGGCGTAGTCCAGTGCGACACCGTTCTGCGCGGTGATGCACGCGTGGCCGAAGTTCTGCACCGACGCACCGACCACACCGGCCGCGTGATCGATCACCGCGACGGCCAGTCCGCGACGGTGGGCGTGATAGGCGTGGGCAAGGCCGACGATTCCAGCTCCTACGACAACGACGTCGTAGCTCCGTTGATTTGGCATGGCAATAACAGTGCGGCACATCGCCATAGTTGTCAATACAAGTTATGGGCAATCTCTGTACTCGTATATATAAGTGTAACGGCGTGTGAACGTGCGGGAAACAATGCCAACGGCGCACTACCCACCACAGGACGGCCGCCGTGACAACATGGGCACCAGCACGCCGCCCCAGCACCGAAGGAGCCGCCATGGGGTACGCCGACGAACTGTTCGACCTCACGGACCGGGTGGTCCTGATCACCGGGGGCAGCCGCGGCCTCGGTAGGGAGATGGCTTTCGCGGCGGCCCACTGCGGCGCCGACGTCATCATCGCCAGCCGGAACCTGGAGTCGTGTCAGGCCACTGCTGCCGAGGTCGTCGCCGAGACGGGCCGGGTCGCGCTGGCCCATCAGGTGCACGTCGGCCGCTGGGACGAGTTGGACGGCCTGGTGGACGCCGCCTATGCCGCGTTCGGCAAGGTCGACGTACTCGTGAACAACGCCGGAATGTCGCCGTTGTACGAGTCGCTGGGCTCGGTGCCCGAGAAGCTGTTCGACGCCGTGGTGAACCTGAACTTCAAGGGGCCGTTCCGATTGTCGGCACTGATCGGCGAGCGGATGGTGGCCGACGGCGGCGGCTCGATCATCAACATCAGTTCGTCGGGCTCACTGCGACCGGACGCCTACATGCTGCCGTATGCCGCCGCCAAGGCCGGATTGAACACGCTCACAGAGGGTTTCGCGAAAGCGTTCGGCCCGACGGTGCGGGTCAACACCCTGATGGCCGGGCCGTTCCTCACCGACATCAGCAAGGCGTGGGGTGCGGATACGTCACGCGCCTTCCGCTCGCTGCCGCTGCAGCGCGCCGGCGATCCTCGCGAAATCGTCGGCGCCGCACTCTTTTTGATGTCCGACGCGTCCAGCTTCACCACGGGCTCGATCCTGCGCGCCGACGGCGGTTTCGCTTAGTTCACAAGTGGCCACTGGCCACGAGCGCAGCGGCCGCGGTGGCGAGTGACTCGTTCACGCGATCGCGTTCGTCGCCCATTCCGACGAGGAAGTCGACGGTCATCGGGGTGAGAATATCCCGCAGCCCGTGGCCTTCCGCGCCGAAGAATCCGGCCATCTCGAGCATCACCGCCCCGTGGCACATGCTCCAGATCCGGCCCGCGACAGCGGCTTCGCCGTCGTCACGGATGCGCCCGGCCTCGGCCATCCGGCGCACCGAATCGCAGAGCGTCTGAAAGGACGCGTCGCGCGACGTGGCATGGCCGGTCACCGTCAGATCGCTGCGGACGCTCGACAACGATGCCGGGACCGTCGTGCCGAACATCAATTGATAGTGCTGCGGATTCTTCAGCGCGAACCGGCGGTAGGCGGCGCCCATCGAGAAGAAGTCCGCCACCGGGTCATCGGTGTGCGGGATGGCCGCCAGCGCCGCACCGAACCGCGCGAAGATCTCGGCCGACAGGGCGTCGACCACACCGGTCATGGAGCCGAAGTGGGTGTACACCACCATGGTCGACGTACCCACCTCGGCGGCGAGCTTGCGCACCGTCAGCGCCTGGAGACCGTCGCGTTCGAGTATCACGATGCCGGCTTCGATCAATTGCCGACGAATTTCTTCGCTCACCCTTGCAGACCTCTCATAACAGTGTTATACCAGTAACCGCGGCCAATAACACTGTTATGGAGGTTCTGGGATGACCAACCGCTACCTGGAAGGCGCCTTCGCGCCACTGCACGACGAGTACACCCTGACCGAGCTGTCCGTGACCGGCACGATCCCGGACTACCTGGACGGCCGCTATCTGCGCAACGGCCCCAACCCGATCGGCGAAATCGACCCCGAGCTCTACCACTGGTTCCTCGGTGACGGCATGGTGCACGGCATCCGCCTCCGCGACGGCAAGGCCGAGTGGTACCGCAATCGCTGGGTGCGTGGGCCGTTGACCACGGCCGCGCTCGGCGAGGGCACGCCGCCCGGGCACGGTAGCCCGTTCGGCATCGGCGCCAACACCAACGTACTGGGCCACGCAGGCAAGACCCTGGCGCTGGTCGAAGGTGGCGGGGCGAGTTACGAGCTGACCGACGAGTTGGACACCGTCGGCGTGTGCGATTTCGACGGCACCCTCAGCGGCGGCTACACCGCACACCCGAAACGTGACCCGGAAACCGGTGAACTGCATGCGGTTTCGTACAGCTTCACCCGCGGCAACACCGTGCAGTACTCGGTGATCGGTGCCGACGGCCGGGCCAAGCGCACCGTCGACATCGAGGTCCACGGCAGCCCGATGATGCACGATTTCTCACTGACCGAGCGCCACGTCATCTTCTACGACCTGCCCGTGAGCTTCGATGCGAAAACCATCGCGGAAATGGCGGTACCGAAGGCACTGCGGCTGCCGGCGCGACTGCTGTTGTCCTCGGTGATCGGCCGGGTCAAGATTCCCGATCCGGTCGTCGCGCGCCAGTCGAGCTTCAGATCGAATGATCGGCGCTTCCCGTACTCGTGGAACCCCAAGTACCCGGCGCGCATCGGCGTGATGCCCCGCGACGGCGGCAACGCCGACGTGCGGTGGTTCGACGTCGAACCGTGCTACGTCTTCCACCCGATGAACGCCTACGACTCCCCCGACGACAACACGATCGTCCTGGACGTGGTGCGCCACCCGAAGATGTTCGACACAGACCGCATCGGCCCCAACGAGGGGCCGCCGACGCTGGACCGGTGGACCATCGACCTCAGCGCCGGCAAGGTGCTCGAGGACCGCGTGGACGACCACCCCCAGGAGTTCCCCCGCGTCGACGAACGCCTGGTCGGCAAGCGTCACCGTTACGGCTACGCGCCGATGATCGCAGAGGGAGTCAGTGGCAGTGACGCGCTGCTCAAACACGACTTCGTCGGCGGCAATACCGCGACCCGTCACTTCGGTGCCGGGAAAGAGCTGGGCGAGTTCGTCTTTCACCCGTCGTCGGCGACCGCCGCCGAAGACGACGGCGTGCTGATGGGCTTTGTCTACGACGCGCCGACCGACCGCAGTGAGCTGGCGATCCTCGACGCCCAGACGCTGCAGGACGTCGCGAGCATCAAACTGCCGCACCGCGTGCCGGCCGGCTTCCACGGCAACTGGGTGCCGACCGTATAGCCGAGACGGCCGGCCCGGCTACGGCGTGATGATGTTGAACGCCGGGTCGGGCCGGTCGATCGCGCCCAGCAGCGTGGGCAGGGCACTGGCGTCACCCGTAACCTCGACACCCGGCGAGCTGGTGTCGCCCGCGGCAAACGCCAAGAGCCGCAACTTGTTCGCCAGCGTGACGGTGGCCTGGGCGGTATCCGGGTCGGCGGCCACCTTGCGGTACACCAGCACGCCGTTGCGCAGGCTCAACCGGTAGTTGGTCGCGACATCCTGGAACGTCACGTCGATGGCCAGGTTCAGGTCCCACGACCGCGGGCCGTTGATGTTGATCGCGAAGGTGTCGAACATCTGCGCCGGGGTCAGCTGCGCGAGCAGCGTCGGCGACGAGCTCTGCGTCGGGGTACCGAAGTTCCCGACCCGCAGCTCGGTGGCACCGGACAGGAAGAAGTTGCGCCACACGGCGTTCTCGGCACCGTAGGCCATCTGCTCCAGCGTGTCCGCATACAGCGCCCGGGCCGCGGGGTGATGCTCGTCGGTGAAGATCGCGTGGTCCAACAGGGTTACCGCCCAACGGAAGTCGCCCTCGTCGAACGCGGCCTGCGCCAGCTCGACGACCCGGTCGATACCGCCCATCGCCGCGACGTAGCGCGGCGCCGCGGCGGCCGGCGGGTGCTGCCAGAGGCGGCCCGGATTGCCGTCGAACCAGCCCATGTAGCGCTGGTAGACGGCCTTGACGTTGTGGCTGACCGAGCCGTAGTACCCGTGCGTGTGCCAGGCCTTCTCCAGAGCCGGTGGCATCTGGAAGGTTTCGGCGATCTCGATGCCGGTGTAGCCCTGGTTGAGCTGGCGCAGCGTCTGGTCGTGCAGGTAGGCGTACAGATCCCGTTGCAGCGACAGGTATTCGACGATGTTGTCCTGCCCCCACGTCGGCCAGTGGTGCGACGCGAAGACCACGTCGGCGCGGCCGGAGAAGGTGTCGATGGCCTCGGTCAGGTAGCCCGCCCAGCCGTGCGGGTCACGGACCAGCGCGCCGCGCAACGTCAGCAGGTTGTGCAGGTTGTGGGTGGCGTTCTCGGCCATGCACAGCGCGCGGAATTGCGGGAAATAGAAGTGCATCTCGGCGGGCGCCTCGGTGCCGGGCGCCATCTGGAACTCGATCTCGACGCCGTCGATGGTGTGGGTCTCGCCCGTCACCTTGATGTCGAGCGTCGGCACGATCAGTGCCACCTCACCCGTCGACCCGACCTGTCCCAGGCCGCAGCCGACCTGCCCCTGCGGACCGCGGTCGAGCGCCGCGCCGTACATGTAGCCCGCCCGCCGCGCCATTGCCGTTCCGGCATAGACGTTTTCCTGTACCGCGTGCTCGGTGAAACCCTCCGGCGCGATGACCACGACGTGGCCGGCGTCGACCTCGGCCTGCGACGTCACGCCCAGCACGCCGCCGAAGTGGTCGGCGTGGCTGTGCGTGTAGATGACGGCCCGGACCGCACGGTCACCGCGGTGCGCGCGGTACAGCGCCAGCGCCGCCGCCGCGGTCTCGGTGGAGATCAGCGGGTCGATGACGATGATGCCGGTGTCACTCTCGATGAAGCTGATGTTCGACAGGTCCAGGCCGCGCACCTGATAGATGCCCGGCACCACCTCGTAGAGGCCCTGCTTGGCGCACAACTGCGACTGCCGCCACAGGCTCGGGTGCACGGTGTCCGGCGCGTCGCCGTTCAGGAAGTTGTAGGAGTCGTTGTCCCACACCACTCTTCCGTCGGCCGCGGTGACGACGCACGGTTCCATCGCGGCGATGAAGCCGCGGTCGGCGTCCTCGAAGTCCCGGGTGTCCGCGAACGGCAGCGTCGCGGTGTGGGCGCGGTTGGCGGCGGCAATGGCATCGGTGGGCGGCTTCTGCTCCATGCCGACCAACCTAGCGTCAATTTCCCGCGGGTCAGAGCTTATGAAGCACTACGTCCGACAACGTGCCATCGCCGACCGAGGCCGTCATGTAGGTGCAGTGCGGCTGGCGTCGGCGGTCGGTCGGCGAGCCGGGGTTGAGCAGCCGCAGTCCGGTTGTCGCGGTGCTGTCCCACGGAATGTGGCTGTGCCCGAACACCAGTACGTCGGTGTCGGGGTACAGCCGTGCCATGCGCGCGTCGCGGCCGGCCGACGCGCCGGTCTCGTGCGTGACAGTGAACCGGACGCCCTCGAGCGTCACGTCGGCCCGCTCGGGCAGACGGGCCCGCAGGTCGAGGCCGTCGTTGTTGCCCCAGCAGCCGACCAGCCGTGTCGCTCGCAGCTCGAGTTCGTCGAGCAGTGCGACGTCCACCCAGTCGCCGGCGTGCAACACCACGTCGGCGCGGGCCACCTCGTCCCAGACTCGCGCCGGCATGTCGCGGGCGCGCTTGGGCACGTGGGTGTCGGAGATAAGTAGTAGACGCATCCCGCTGCGGCTCAACTGATCTCGCCGCCGAAATACCGGCGTGGATTATCGACCAGCATGGTGGTGAGCTGTTGGTCGGTGACGCCGCGTTCGCGCAGTGCGGGCAGTACGTCGTCGCTGATGT
This sequence comes from Mycobacterium sp. SM3041, assembly GCF_039668335.1. Lineage (NCBI taxonomy): Bacteria > Bacillati > Actinomycetota > Actinomycetes > Mycobacteriales > Mycobacteriaceae > Mycobacterium > Mycobacterium sp. SM3041. The sequence goes on from NZ_JAYXBQ010000047.1 coordinate 144,410, forward strand.
GCGTCAAGTTCCAGTTGGGCACCGCGGCCAGTTTCCCCTCGTGCGAGAACCAGTCGATGAAACACGAACTGTCATGCGCCAGCACCATCTTCTCGGCGTATCCGCGTCTGGCGAGTTCCGCCACGGTGTCGACGCGCTGCTCGAACGGCAGCAGGATGTCGAGCCCGAAGCGGTCCATGCCGAGATACGAACCGGCATCGGCGAGCGCGCACAGGTAATCGAGATCGGTGCTGTCGCCCGAGTGCCCGATCACCACCTTCGTGAGGTCGACGCCCTCCTCCCCCAGCACTTTCTGCGCGACGAGCCCGGAGCGGCTGTGCACGTCGGTGTGCACGGTGATCGGCGCGCCGGTCTGCACGTGGGCCTGGCCGACGGCGCGCATCACCCGCTCGACGCCCGGCGTCAGTCCCTGATGCTCGATGGCGCATTTCAGGAAGGCCGCGCGCACGCCGGTACCGCCGATGCCCTCCCGGATATCCCTGACGAACAGCTCGACCATCGGCTCGGGGGTGTCGAACAGCAGGCCGGGACCGGTGTGCAGGAACTGGAACGGCACGTCGTTGTAGGTGTAGATGCCGGTCGCGACGACGATGTTGATGTCGACCTGCTCGTTGACCCGCTGAATCCGGGGCAGGTACCGGCCCAATCCGATCACCGTCGGGTCGACGATGGTGTCGATGCCACGCGATTTGCATTGGCGCAGTTGGTCTATCGCGTCGGCGACGCGGGCGTCCTCGTCCCATCGCGACGGATAGTCCGGGAAGTTCTGCCGGATCTCGTCGCTCAGGATGAACACGTGCTCATGCATGAGCGTGGCCCCGAGGCGGTCGACGGGCACCGGGCCCCTGACGGTCTGCACGTGCGTCATCACGGCCAGTCTGTGTCATGAGCGGTCGAGCATCAAGACCCTATATCAACTGAGTTGACAAGTACCGCGTGTTGCCAGTTAGCTGAGGTAACGTCCCACCCATCTGCGAACTGCAAAGGAGTGCCCCATGGATTGGAACTTCCTCGGCACCGACTGGCACCTGTTCGGCAAGCTGGCCGACGTCGCCCTGCTGACGCTGCTGTTCGCCGCGACGGTGATGTTCTTCTACATCCAGCGCCTGCGGAAACAACCGCAGTTGCCGATCGCCGAAAACGTCCGGGCCAAGCAGACGGTGCTCACGAAGGTCCGCAAGCGCCAGCCGATGACCGCTGAAGAGCTCGAATATGCCACCCAGGTGATCGACAATCAGCGGACGTTGATGACATTCGCAATTCCCCTGACGATCTTTTCGCTGGGGTGTTTCTACGTGCTCGGCAGTCTCGAGCAACTCCACGGCGCAACCCCTTCGGAGCGCACCTTTCTCGGGGTCATCGCCATGATCTCGTCCATCAATGTGACCACCCAGATCTTCCGCGTGATCAAGCTGAAAAAGCGGCTCGGAAACGTCACCTTGGTGGATTCTGGGAATTAGCTGGACGCTCTCACCTCGTCTTTCTATTCCACGGAATATGTGGAAAGCCGTGCGTGTCCAATCACTGATAGTGTTTACGCCGATTCATCTCAAGTTAGTTGATATACAACTCGCCGACGTCGAAAGGTGATCGAGTGAGCCAACGCTCTACCGCCCGACGATTCCTCGCACGAGCCTGGATGCCGTTGATCGCCCTCATCGCGATCGGCGTCGGCGTGCTGTGCATGGTCAAGGTCCACGAATTCTCCGAGCCTGGACCGGTGCTGGCCGTCAACCCGCCGCAGGCGCCCCCGGAGTTCACCCCCAAGACGCTCACCTACGAGGTGTTCGGCACCCTCGGGTCCGGCGGCCTGCTTTCGTACGTCGACATCAGCGGACACCCCCACAAGGTCGATCTCACCGAACTGCCGTGGTCGCACACCGAGACCACGACCCTCACCGTCGTCTCCGGCAGCATCTCGGTCCAGGTGCACGGCGGCACCGTCGGCTGCCGGATGAAGGTGAATGACGTTGTCCGCGACGAACAGTCCGACGAGCACGGCAACGCCGACGTCGCCTGCCGGGTGAAGTCCGCGTGACCGACACCGACACCGCCCCGATCGCCCGCCCGGCGCACAGCGCGGCCAAGCGCCCCTTCGTCCCCAGAATGGTTCGCCTGCTGGCGATTCCGATCATCGTCTTCTGGGCCCTGCTCGCGGTGGTCACCAATACCTTCGTGCCGAAGATCGAAGATGTCGCCGAGGAACTCGCCGGCCCGATGGTGCCGACCTACGCGCCGTCCCAGGTGGCCATGCTGGCCATCGGCAAGGAATTCCACGAGTCCACCTCCACCAGCCTGACGATGCTGGTGCTGGAAGCCGATCGCGGCCTGACCGAGCAGGACCGCGACTACTACGCGGGCCTGGTCCGCACGCTCAACGCCGACACCACGCACGTGCAGTACGTCATGGACACGTGGGGCAAGCCGATCACCGCCGCCGGCGCACAGAGCCTCGACGGCAAATCCGCCTACGTCCTGCTCCGCCTCGCCGGCGACATCGGGCAGATGGAGGCCAACAACTCGGTCGACGCCGTCAGGAAGATCGTCAAGGACTCCAATCCGCCTGCCGGACTGAAGGTTTACGTCAGTGGCGCGGCGCCGCTGGCGGCCGACACCGTCGAGATCGCCAACTCCAGCCTGAACAACATCACCATCGCGACGATGTTCCTGATCATCTTCATGCTGTTGCTGGTCTACCGCTCCGTCGTCACGATGCTGGTGCCGTTCTTCGGCGTGATCCTGCTGATGTTGTCGGTCAAGGGCGTCATCTCGGCGATCGGGCACTACGGCTTCATCCCGCTGTCGTCGTTCGCCACCAACATGGTCATCTCGCTGACCCTCGGCGCGGGTACCGACTACGGCATCTTCCTCATCGGCCGATATCACGAGGCCCGCCTGGCCGGACAAAGTCGTGAGGACGCGTATTACACCGCCTACAAGGGTGTTTCGCATGTCATCGTCGGCTCGGGTCTGACCATCGCCGGCGCCTGCGCGTGTCTGACGTTCGCTCGGCTGAACTATTTCCACACCATGGGCCCCGCCGTCGCGGTGAGCATGCTGATCACCATCGCCGGCGCCCTGACCATCGGACCCGCCCTGCTCAGCGTCGGCAGCCTCTTCGGGCTCTTCGACCCGAAACAGGAAGTCAAGGCGAAGCTGTACCGGCGCATCGGCACCGCCGTGGTGCGCTGGCCCAAGCCGATCCTCGTCGCCAGTGTCGCGGTCGTCTCGGTCGGCGCGGTGTTTGTGCCCACCTACCGCGTCAGCTACGACGACCGTACCTACCAGCCGCCAGATGCCCCGGCCAACCAGGGATTTCAGGCCGCCGACCGGCACTTCCCCAAGAGCAAGCTGTTCAGCGAGATGCTGATGGTCCAAGCCGACCACGACATGCGCAACTCGGCCGACTTCATCTCACTGGACCGGGTGGCCAAGGCCCTGATCCGTCTGCCCGGTGTGGCGATGGTGCAGAGCATCACCCGCCCCATGGGACGGGCGCTCGAACATGCCTCCATCCCTTACCTTTTCACCACGCAGGGCAGCGGCAACGGCCAGCAGCTGCCGTTCACCCAGCACAACAACGAGAACACCGCGAAGCAGGCCAAGATCACCGCGCACAGCATCGAGGTGCTGAAGAAGACGGCCGACCTGACCCAGACCCTCGCCGACGAGCTGCACAACACCGTGCTGACCCTCGAGGACATGGAGCAGGTCACCAACGACATGCGCGACGCGGTCGCCAACCTCGACGATTTCATGCGCCCGCTCCGCGCGTATTTCTATTGGGAACCACACTGTTTCGACATCCCGGTGTGCTGGTCGTTCCGGTCGCTGTTCGACGTGATCGACAAGGTCGACAACCTGGCGGCCGACATCGGCAAGGCCGTCGGATCCTTCGAAGTGATCGACAGGCTCATGCCGCAGATGGTGTCGCTGCTGCGGCAGACGGTAGCCGACAACCAGGCGTTGCTCGCGATCATCGTGAACAACTACGGCCCCACCGACATTCAGAACCGGAACACCGACCAGACCTTCGACGACATGATCAACGTCGGCAACGACTTCGACGCGTCGCGCAGTGACGACTTCTTCTACATCCCGCGCGAAGCGTTCGACAACGACGACATCAAAATCGGTATGTCACTGATGATGTCGCCCGACGGGCATGCCGCGCGCTTCATCGTCACCCACGAGGGCAACGCGATGGGACCCGAGGGCATCGAGCACGTCGAACAGTTCCCCGACGCGATCAAGATCGCGCTGAAGGAGACGTCGCTGGCCGGGTCGAAGATCTACATCGGCGGATCCGGGTCCAACAACAAGGACATCCAGCTGTACGCCAAGAACGACCTGATGATCGCGGCCATCGCCGCCTTCGTCCTGATCTTCCTGATCATGATGATCATCACGCGATCCCTGGTGGCGGCCGTGGTGATTCCCGGCACGGTGGCGTTCTCCTACGCCGGCGCGTTCGGCTTGTCGGTGCTGATCTGGCAGCACCTGATCGGGCTGCCCCTGCACTGGCTGATCCTGCCGCTGACCTTCATCGTGCTGGTGGCCGTCGGCTCGGACTACAACCTGCTGCTGGTCGCCCGGCTGAAGGAGGAAATCCACGCCGGCCTGAACACCGGCCTCATCCGCGCGCTCGGCAGCACCGGCGGCGTCGTGACGTCCGCGGGCCTGGTGTTCGCGTTCACCATGCTGGCCATGCTCTCCAGTGATCTGCGGACCATCGGCCAGATGGGGTCGACGGTTTGCATCGGCCTGCTGCTCGACACCCTGGTGGTGCGGTCGTTCATCGTGCCGTGTCTCGTGCGACTGCTGGGCCCCTGGTTCTGGTGGCCGACGTTCGTCCGGCAGCGGCCGCTACGTCCGTACACGCCGGCCACCTTGACCCCGGCTAACACTGTGTAGTTGTCAAGGTACGCAACGCTTTAGGTGTTATGCAGCGCTGTCGAGGCGCATGGTGCGGCGGTTGTAGGCGGGGATGGGTTTTCGGTGCGGGTCGACGGCCGCGGGTGGGATGAGCCAGGGGTGCTTGTCCAGGCCCATGACCACATCCCAGCCGTCGTGGTGGACGTTGGCGTGACAGGCCGGGCACAGCAGACACCCGTTGCTCAGTGATGTCTCACCATGGTGGGTCCAGTGGATGATGTGGTGGGCGTGGGTGCGTCCGGGTGGGGCGCCGCATTTGATGCAGCACTCATCCCGCAGATACAGCGCTTTGCGCAGGTGCGGCGGGAACAAACGTTTCTCCCGGCCCATGTCCAGGGGTACGTGTTCGCCGTCGACGATGATCGTGGTGACGGTGGTGTCGCAGCAGATTCGTTCCAGGGTCATGGTGCTGATCGATCCGATGAATTCCAGCGTGGCCAGGTCTGGCGTGTCGGCGGGCACGGTGACCAGTAGCTGGGTGCGCGGCGCGGAAGCGGTGTCGCCGCCGCGGGCGGCGATGTCCAGCACCGCTTCCAGCGCATCAGCCCGCCGCCTGCCCGCCGTGCGGATGTCGGGGCTGCCGTCGGGTTCGGGCCGCGGTGCCGAGTGTTCCTCGATCGCTGCGACCAGCTTGGCGCCCACCTCCACGTCCAAGTCCGCGCGCACCTGCACCCGACCATCGGAGGTGACGCGGTGCTCGACGGTGTTGACCGACCGATCCTCCGCGGCCGGCAACCCACCTTCAGCGGCCGCATGCCGGTTCCCCAAACGGCGGGCGCGTTTGTCGATGTCGGCGGGGGTGGCGCCGGAGAAGAACTGCCCCAACAGATCGGTCACCTGCGCGAAGCGGGCTTCCTCGCTAACCTCACCGGGTGCGCGGGCGCGGATGTGGTTGATGCCTTTGACGATCGCATCCACATGCTCCCCAGAGATCGCGCCATCAGAGGCATGGGCCGCCAGGGTAGGCAATGAAGGCATGGCTCCACCCACCCGAATCAGCCGCTCAGCTACCGACGGCGCACACCCCAACGCCATCAACAACTCCCGCGGCGTCCGCCCCTGCGCGGCCGCCACCCCGCGGCGATCCAGCACCCCGGTCAGCATCGCCGCCAGATGATCGACCACGCCACGCAGTGTCAGTAGCGTCCGCAGCACACCAAGTGCGGCATCCCCGGTGATGTCTTCGGAAATGACCACGCCGCGCAGGTGGTCGAGGAGAGCTTTGAGATCCGGTGCGATTCCCATAACACATCGTATCGAACATATGTTCGAAAGGCAACGGATCTATCGCTCCGAACTTTCCGGCAGGCCAGAGGGCGAGCCGCGAAGTGGCGGCTAGGTCACTGCGCGCTAG
>NZ_JAYXBQ010000048.1:0-25211 GCF_039668335.1 Mycobacterium sp. SM3041
CTGAAGAAGGAAACCGCCGAAGCCGTCGTCGAGTACGTCACCCCGATCAAGAACCGGGTCGACGAGCTGCTGGCCGATCCGGCCGAACTGGAATCGGTGCTGGCCACCGGTGCCGAGCGCGCCGAGCAGGTGGCGTTCAAGACGCTGCAGCGCGTCAACGACCGACTGGGCTTCCTGCCGCGTCTGCGCTGACGTTGTGGACGCCGCGCCGGGACACCCGCGGCGTCGCACACTAGGCTTTTCGGCAGACAAGGGGGTTTGCCGAAAATGACCGACTCGGACCAGCCGGGCCTACTCGACCGACTGCGTCAGCGGCATCCGTGGCTGGATCGGATCATGCGGGCCCAGGACCGCTACCAGGACTGCAACGGCGACTTCTACGCCGCCGGCATCACATACTTCACAGTGTTCGCGCTGTTCCCGCTGCTCATGGTCGGTTTTGCCGTGGGTGGTTTCGTGCTGGCCTCCCGCCCGGATCTGTTGGCTGAGCTCGAGGTGCACATCCGGTCCGCCGTCGCGGGCGACTTCGGAAATCAGCTGGTCGGCTTGATGGACTCGGCCGTGAAATCGCGCACGTCGGTCGGCGTCATCGGCCTGGCGACCGCGGCGTGGGCCGGCCTCGGCTGGATGGCCAATCTGCGCAAGGCCCTCACCGAGATGTGGGAGCAACAGAGCGAACCCGACGGCTGGGTGGGCACCAAGCTGTCCGATCTGCTGGCGCTGGTCTCGGCATTCCTGGCCATCGTCGTCACGATCGGCCTGACCGCCCTGGGTGACACCGGATTGATGACGACGGTCCTGCACTGGTTCGGCGTCGGCCACGTGCCGGGTCTCGGCGTGCTGCTGCGGGTGGCGTCGCTGACGGTGTCGTTCCTCGTGGCGTGGCTCATGTTCACCTGGATCATCGCCCGGCTGCCGCGGGAAAAGGTCAGCTTGCGCAGCTCGGCCCGTGCGGCGCTGATCGCCGCGGTGGGCTTCGAACTGTTCAAGCAGGTCGCTTCGATCTACCTGCGGACCGTCATGCACGGCCCGGCCGGTGCCACATTCGGTCCCGTGTTGGGTCTGATGGTGTTCGCCTACATCACCGCACGGCTGATCCTGTTCTCGACCGCGTGGGCGGCAACTGCCGCGGACACCATGGCGCTGGCCCCGGTGGCGCCGCCCGGACCGGCTGCGATCGTCACCCGCTACCGCGAGCGCGAGGGCGTCGACGCGAACAGCGTGGCGGTGGGCGCGGCCGTGGGTCTGCTCGGTGGGCTGAGTCTTTCGCGGCTGGTGCGACGGCGCAGGGGGTAGCTCCGGCGCCGGTCCATTGCCGGGTGATGGTGTATATGCAACAATGGTGGCATGGCCAACGCCGCTGTCGATGAGATCGCCGGTAACTGCCTGGCGGTCCGCGTCCGGTTACTCGGCCGGGCGGTGACGAGCCTGTATGACCACGCCCTCGAAGAACATGGCGTCAGCATCGCCCAGATCAATCTCCTGGCGGCGCTGGGGAAGATCGGCCCGTGCTCGCCGGCCCGGATCGGTGAGGTGCTGCAGTTGGAGCGGTCGACCGTCAGTCGCAATCTGAGCCTGTTGATGAAACACGGTTGGGTGGAGGCGGTGTCGGTGAACGCCAAGGGTGTGCGTGAGGTCGTGCTGACCGCGTCGGGTCGCAAGAAGATCGAGACCGTCATGCCGGCATGGCGGCAGGCGCAGCGCCGGGCTGCCGAACTGCTGGGTGCCGGCGGCGTCACGGCGGTCCGGTCCCTCGCGACCAGCGTCGGTTTGTCGTCCGGCGACTAGGAAATCGTTGAGGTCGGCCGCCGTCAATGCCCAAATGTTGTATATACATCAAATAGAGGAGCTGTGATGTCACATCCCACGTCGAAGATTTTCATGATCGGCGCGACCGGGGCCCAGGGACTTCCTGTCGCCCGCGCCCTCGTTGCCGACGGCAAGTATGCCGTTCGATTTCTCACTCGTGACGCCACGAGTGCCCGGGCCAAGTCGTTGCTCCAATTGGGCGGCATCTCGGCACTCGAAGGGACCTTCACCGATGAAGCCGTCCTGCGAGAAGGCTTCCGCGAATGCGACGGTGCATTCGTCAACATCGACGGATTCAACACCGGCGAGAAGACCGAGATGTATTGGGCGATGCGCGCTTACGAGATCGCCATCGAAGAAGGCATCAGGTTCTTCGTGTACGGGAACCTCGACTACGGGCTCAAGAAAGCCGGCTACGACTCGAAGTACCGCGTCGGGCACTACGACGGCAAGGGGCGCATCGCCGAATGGATCCTGCTGCAGAATCAGGCGAATTCGGCCCGGATGGGCGCTGCCATCTTCACGTCGGGCCCGTACATCGAAATGACGATCTCGCCCCTGACGCCGATGGCACCGAGTGTGGAGGACGGCGTCGTCACCTGGCGCGTGCCACTCGGCGACGGTGCGATGCCCCACGTCTCCCTTGAGGATTGCGGCTACTACGTGCGCTGGCTCTTCGACAACACCGACAGGTCCAACGGCATGGACCTCGAGGTGGCCATCGACCACATCTCGTATCGCGAGCTTGCCCGGGCGTTCGAAGCGGTCACCGGGCATCCCGCCCGATACGTCGACACGGACATCGACGCGTACTGGCAGGGGCCGCTCGGCGGCGTCGCCGATACCCCTGCCGGATACAACGCGGCCCCGGATGACCCGAGCACCATGACATTTCGAGCCAACTTCACCGGTTTCTGGAACTTGTGGAAAGACGGCATCATCGAGCGGAACTACGCGCTGCTGGACGAAATCCACCCCAACCGGATCCGCAGCGCCGAGCAGTGGTTCCGGCGTGAGGACGAACTCGGCAAGGCGGCCGGGAAGGGCAGCCTCTGGGAGCGGGTGCAGCCGCAGAACTGGAGTCTGGACTCGGCCGTTCTGAAGAGCAGCCAAGACCTGCGCACCGGAAAGCTCTGATCCCGGTCGGCACGCCGCCGTCAGCAGCCGTCCGGGCACACGATGTCGACGAGGGCCGACGGTGTGCCGCCCTCCAGCGTGCGCACGCTGCCGACCGTGCAGGCCGTCAGCGGTGCCGTCGGTGTCTGATTGAGTTGCACCAGATACCCCGCGGCCCGCAGGTCGTTGATCACCCCATCGGCCGACGCCGCCGACGCCGTCGGCGCTTGGAACATCACGATGGCGGCCAATGCCGCCATCGCCGATCCGGCGACTGCTGCTTTCATCTCATCCCTCTTCCTGCTGTGCCGATCGCCGGCGCACCAGCGTCATGATCGTCCAGCGGTTCGAATATCCTTGTCCGACAAGGACGCCCACACTGAGCAGCGCCATGATCGGGTACTGCGCGATGAGCTGGTCCGAACTCCAATAGACCGCAAGCAATCCCGCGGATACGGCCGCGGACAGCGTGCTGAACACTCCGAGCACCAGGACCAGCCCCAGTGCCACTTCGGTCAGCGGCGTCATCAGGCCGGCCAGGTCTGCCGTCGGCCGCAGCAGGTGCTCGGCCACGAAGCGAAAGTACTCCGGCACACGCGAATTCGCCGACGCGCCGTCGACGACGAGCAGGATGTCCGCGCGCCCGAAGTGCGCCCGGAACTTCACATAGCCCTCGTGGAGCCACAGCAGTCCGAGCCCGACCCGGACCGCGCCGAAGAGTATCGACGCGGCCAGGTCGGCGCGGTCGCGCGTGGTCAGTGCGCGGGTGGTCATCAGACCGGTCATCACATCAGCGAGGCAGCGCCGAAGACTGCCTTCGCCTTGTCGCAGTGGATGACGACGGTGGTGTAGCCCATGGTGTCGATGCCGGTCAGCGGGAACGACTGGGTGGCCTGATCGAACTTGATGGCGGCGATCTCCTTACCCGCGGCGACATCGGACTCGGTGGAGCCCTTGGTCAGGTACACGTGCAGGTCCGGGCCCTCGTCGGAGGAGAAGTCGGTGAATTCGAGATTCATACCGCTGACGGACGCCATACCGGCGACGTGCTTGCCATTGAGGCCGGTGAAGTGGCCCGTGCGAGCTGCCGCGCTCGATGAGGTCATCGCGGACGTCATGGTGGACGACATGGCGGAACTGGAGGGGCTGGATGAACCGGCCGACTTCATCTCGTTCGCACCGCACGCGGTGAGCATCAGCGCGAACACCGCAGCTGCTGTCGCTGCGATCGGCTTGATGACCATGTGGAACTCCTTCGAGCGTCGTGGGGTGCCGATCACCCCGTCGCCGATGAAGTTAGGGAGCATCCGTCGCGCATTCGACAAACATTTCAGAACCGTAAGAACCGGCCCGTCACGCCGCCGGCTGTCTAGGCTCAGCACCATGAGAGGTGCGATGTGGATGCGCCCGTGAGTTCCGACGACGGCGGCGGAGCGCACGTCGTGCTGGTCGAAGACGACCAGCGGGTGCGGACTGCGGTGGCGGCGTACCTGCGCGCCAAAGGTTTTCGGATCGACGAGTTCTCCGACGGGGAAACCGCGCGGGACGCCGTGCAACGCTCGACGCCTGACGTACTGGTGCTCGACCGCATGCTGCCGGGGCTGTCGGGTGACGACCTGCTGCGCGAGATCCGCACCCGCTCGGATGTTCCGGTGATCATGCTGACCGCGCTCGGTGCGAGTGGGCACCGGATCGACGGCCTCGAGCTCGGCGCCGACGACTACCTGGCCAAGCCGTTCGCGCTCCGTGAACTGCAACTGCGCATTTCGAAACTGTTGCGGCACAGGGTCTCCCACCAGTCGCCGCTCGCCCCGTTCGTCGTCGGCCGGTTCCGGATCGACCCGACGATGCGCCGGATCACCTGCGGCGGCGCCGATGTCGAGCTGACCGCACGCGAATACGAGCTCCTGCTCTTCCTGCTCAAGAACCCCGACCGCGTCGTCTCCCGCGACGAGATGCTGCGGGAAGTATGGGGCTGGAGTACCGGCGACGCATCGACGGTGACGGTGCACATCCGGCGACTCCGCGAGAAGATCGAAGCCGACCCGCGCGACCCCGTCTATCTACGCACCGAATGGGGCACGGGATACCGATTCACGCCGTCGGGGCGGTCGTCGTGATCCTCGGTGCGGTGGACCTCGTCATCATCGCGGTGACGGCCCTGATCTGTACGTCGGTGGCCACCGGCGCGGCCGTCCTCGTCATGCAACTCAACCGGCGCGGGTCCATCGGGACGCAGGTGTCGGTCCTGATCTGCGCGACCATCGTCGCGATTGTCGCCTCCACGGTCGCCATCTCGATCGAGATGTACCTGTCATCGCACGATCTGCAGGTGCTGCTGGCGGTGCTCGCCATCTCGGCGCTCATGGCCGGCCTCGCCGCCGGGTTCATGCTGCGCCGGCTGCGGCGGTCGCTGGCCCGGCTGCAACGTGCCGCGCAACAGATCGGCAGCGGTGAAATCGTCACGGCGGACATCGACAGCTCAAGGGAATTCGCCGAACTGTCCAGCCAGCTTGCGCAGTCATCGGCGCAATTGGCCGCTGCCCGTGCGGAAGTCGAGCAGCTGGATCAGTCCCGGCGGCAGCTGGTCGCCTGGGTTTCGCACGACCTGCGGACACCATTGGCCGGGATGCGCGTGATGGCCGAAGCGCTCGAGGAAGGCGTGGTCGACGACCCGGCCGACTACATCCGGCAGATCCGCGATCAGGTGGACTCGGTCAACAGCATGGTCGACGGACTGTTCGAATTGTCCAAGATCCAGAGCGGCATGCTCAAGCTCAGCAAGGAGCCGGTGGTGCTCCTGGACCTCGTGTCCGATGTCGTGTCCGACATGCAGGCCCTCGCGGCCACCCGCGGCATCCGCATCACGCATGCGGGCATGGCCGACGTGGTGCTGAATGCCGATGCCGGAGAGCTGTCCCGGGTGGTGGCGAACCTGCTGGTCAACAGCATCCGGCACGCTCCGGAGCATTCCGAGATCGAGGTTTCGGCACAGCGGCTCGAGGGCGACCGGATCGTGCTCACGGTGCTGGACCAGGGGCCCGGCGTGCAGTCGCACGATCTCGGGCGCATGTTCGACATGGGGTGGCGCGGTACGCAGGCCCGTACCCCGGAGGCCGACGGGTCGGGCGCCGGCATCGGTCTGGCCATCGTGCGGGGCATCGTCGAGGCGCACGGCGGGCAGGTGTCCGCCGCCCACGTACCCGGCGGATTCCGGCTGGATGTGACGCTTCCGACGACGTGACGGCTAGGCGCCCGGCGGCGGCGCGGTCAGCACCCTCGGGCCGAGCTGGTGCGCCAGTTCCAGCGCGAGTTCCATCGCGAGCCGCCGCTCCCCGGGCTGGTATCCCAGCAGTTCGGTAGCCCGGGCCACCCGCTGCAACACGGTGTTGCGGTGGGTGTGCAACCGTGTGGCGGCGCGGGGAGCGTTGTCGGCCTCATCGAGGAAAACCCGCAGGGTGTCGCGCAGGCGGGCTGCCGCCGGGGTGTCCTCCGCGAGGGGTCCCAGCGTTGCCGCGACGAATTCGGCTGCGCGATCAGGGTTCTGGGCCGCCAGTGCGGTGACCTCGAGGTCGCGGAAGAGGGCCACTCGCGCGCCGCCGGGGTGCCCGGCGAGCAGACTCTGGATCGCCAGCGCCGCCTCGTGGGAACGGCGAAATCCGGTGATGCCCGGCCGCGTCGGCCCCACCGCGACGCGAATGTGGTTCTGCGCCTGCGCGATTGCGTCAGACAGTGCATCGACCGCGGGCTCGGAACTGCTGCCCAGCCAGGCCCACAACGTGGACGGGCCGACGGACAACGTCAGCGGCGGGCGGGTGCCCGCGGCCCGCGCCAGCACCGCCGCAGCGGATTCGAGTGCCCCCTGGACGTCGCCGTGCGGCGGCGTCCACAGCACCAGTGCGGTGTGGCGCTGGCGCAGGTCGTATCCCAGGCGTTCGCCGGCCCGCGCCGCGTCGATGGCGGCGCCGTCCAGGATGAGCCGGATCGTTTCGGCGCGGCGGGCGATGGCCCCGCCGAGTACATCCTCGCGTTCGCGTTGCGCTGCGGCGATCACGCCGGCGACCACGTGGTCGACGTACTCGAACATGCGCGCCGAAGCGACTTCGAGCAATTCGAAAAGCAGTGGGCCGGTCGACTCCAGCTGGGCGGCGTGCTTCAGGTAGCGACTCCACGCGACGTTCTGACCGCGCCGGTAAGACTGGAAGATCAGGTCGAGGTCCAGCCCCCGCCGGGCCACGGTGCGGGCCACGTCGAGTGCTTCTGGCGGGATGTCGATGGGCGCCATCTTGGCGTCGCGCCGGGCGAACATCGACAGTAAGCGCACGGCATTGGCGCGGTTACTGGCCGAGGTGTCCGCCAGCACCGCGGCATCGGAACCGGCGGCGGGGGAGAGCTCGACCTCGGCGGCGTCCATCTCGGCCACCAGGTCGTCGATCTCGGCCAGCATCAGCTCGGCAACGTCGCCCATGAGGTTGATGACCTCAGGCGATGGTGTCTCGGCAGCCATCAACGAAGTATGCGCCTGCACATATCGGGGGCCGAGCACTGGGCCGTCGCACCTGTTTTGTGTCTCGTGGCATCCATAGCGTTAGCGCCATCACAACAGCGCTTCCCAACGATCAGGAGTCACAGTGTCCACCTCAATGAAGCGGTCCGAGACGCGCGATGTCGATGTGTTGATCATCGGGGCGGGGATCTCCGGCATCGGAGCGGCGTACCACTTGAAGGCGAACCGCCCGGGCACGTCGTTCCTGATCATCGAGGGGCGCGACACCATCGGCGGCACCTGGAGCCTGCACCGGTACCCCGGCATCCGCTCGGACTCCGACATGCCCACCTTCGGGTTCGGCTTCAAGCCGTGGACCCACCGCAAGTCCATCGCCGACGGTCACATCATCCTCGACTACCTACAGCAGGCCGTCGACGAGAACGGGCTCGACGAGCACATCCGGTTCGGCCAACGGGTCCTGAACGCGAACTTCGATTCGGGCACCGGGCGCTGGACCGTCACCACCGGTCAGGGCGAGGATACGACGACGTTCACCGGCCGATTCCTGTTCCTCGGCACCGGCTACTACGACTACGAGAAGCCGTTCATCCCGGACTTTCCCGGCAAGGAAGACTTCCGCGGCCAGGTGATCCACCCGCAATTGTGGCCGACGGATCTGGACTACACCGGCAAGAAGGTCGTCGTGATCGGCAGCGGCGCAACGGCAGTGACGCTGATCCCATCGATGGCGGACCAGGCCGGCCACATCACGATGCTGCAGCGCTCGCCGAGCTATGTGCTGTCGGTGCCGGCGGCCGACCCGATCACCAACGCGCTCAACAAGGTGCTGGGCCACGAGCGTGCCTTCCCGATCGTGCGGCGCAAGAACATCGCGACCGCCCGCGGGCTGTACAAGCTGTGCCAGAAGTACCCGACGGTGATGCGAAAGCTGTTGATCGCCAATGTCGCCCGCCAGCTGCCCAAGGGCTTCGATGTCGACACCCATTTCACCCCGCACTACAACCCGTGGGAGCAGCGCCTGGCGATGGTGCCCGACGGCGACTTGTTCAAGGCGTTCCGGACCGGCAAGGCGTCGGTGGTCACCGATCAGATCGAGCGCTTCACCGAGCGCGGCATCCTGCTGCAGTCCGGGCAGGAGCTGGAGGCCGACATCATCGTCACCGCAACGGGTTTGAACATGTCGCTGTTCGGCAAGATCGCGCTGAGCGTCGACGGCCAGGTGCTCAACCCGCCCGACCACACGGTGTACAAGGCCATGATGGTCTCCGACGTGCCCAACATGGCGTTCGCGATGGGATACACCAACATCGCGTGGACTCTGAAGGTCGACCTGGTCTGCGAGCACTTCTGCCGGATGCTGGACCACATGGACGCCCATGGTCACGACGTCGTCGTCCCCGTGGTGGAGAACCCCGACATGGCACGCGGCCCGCTGATGGACCTGTCGTCCGGCTATGTCCAGCGCGGTATCCAGCAGTTCCCCCGCAGCGGCGACAGAGGCTCATGGCTGGTGAAACACGCCTACGAGATGGACGCCGAACGACTGCGCAACGGTCCCATCGAGGATCCGGGCCTGCGGTTCTCGTCCGTCAAGACCGTCGCGTACGCCTCGTAGAGAGAGTCCGATCATGAAGCAGCTCGATTTCTACAGCCACGGATCCCGCTGCGCCGCTTGGCATCTGCCCGCCACGACCGATGCGCTCGCCGGGGAGTCCGGCCGTCCGTGTGTGGTGATGGCGCACGGTTTCAGCGGGACGAAAGACACCGCGCTGCTCGGCTTCGGCGAGCCCTTCGCCGCCGCCGGACTGGACGTGCTGGTGTTCGACTACCGGGGCTTCGGGGAGTCCGAAGGCGCTCCGCGGCAGGATGTTTCGATATCCCGCCAACGGCAGGACTACCACGCCGCGATCGCCGCGGCGCGGCACCTGCCCGCGGTGGACCCGGACCGGATCGTGCTGTGGGGCACCTCGTACGCCGGCGGCCACGTCATCGCGGTCGCGGCCCGGGACCAGCGCATCGCGGCCGTCATCTCGATGAATCCCGCCGTCGACGGGGTGGCCACCCTGGCGCACCTGCGTCGTACCTGTGGGACCGGCTACCTGGTGCGCTCCACCGTCAACGCCCTGAGGGACGTTGTCGGCAGCGCATTGGGGCGGCCGTCGCACCTGGTGCCGGTGGTGGGACAGCCCGGATCCAACGCGGTGATCGCCACGTCGGGTTCGGAAGAGGCCTGGCTGCCGGTAGCCGGGCCGACGTGGCGCAACGAGGTCCGCGGCCGGCACGCCCTCGGCGTCGCATTCAACCGGCCGATTACGAAAGCCGGAAAGCTGACGTGCCCGATCCTCGTGCAGCCCGGCACCGACGACCGCATCGCGCCGCCGGCCGCGGCGCGCAAGGCAGCCCGCCGCGCCGGGTACTGGGCGCAGTTGCGCGAGTACCCCGCCGACCACCTCGATTTCTACGACGGTCCCTGGCAGCAGCGGGTTCTGGCCGACCAGCTCGACTTCCTCAAGCACGACCTGGCACCGGCCCACGGGCACCACCGCGTCAACCACTCAGCCTGAAAGGGTTACACCGATGAAGACCACCGCAGCCGTCCTGCTGGAGCCCGGCAGGCCCTTCGAGATCATGGAACTCGACCTCGACGGTCCCGGCCCCGGCGAGGTGCTGATCAATTACACCGCCGCCGGACTGTGCCACTCTGATCTGCACCTGTCCGACGGTGACCTCCCACCGCGCTATCCCATCGTCGGCGGTCACGAGGGCGCCGGCATCATCGAGGACGTCGGCCCCGGCGTCACCAAGGTCAAGCCCGGTGACCACGTGGTGTGCAGCTTCATCCCCAGCTGCGGCCACTGCCGCTACTGCTCGACCGGTCGGCAGGCCCTGTGCGACATGGGCGCAACCATCCTCGAGGGCTCCATGCCCGACGGCTCGTTCCGATTCCACAAGGGCGGCACGGATTTCGGTGCCATGTGCATGCTGGGCACGTTCGCCAAGAAGGCCACCATCTCGCAACACTCGGTGGTCAAGATCGACGACTGGCTGCCGCTGGAGACCGCCGTCCTCGTCGGCTGTGGTGTCCCGACCGGATGGGGCGGCGCCACCTACGCGGGCAACGTGCGGCCCGGCGACATCACCGTC
The DNA here is from genome assembly GCF_039668335.1 of Mycobacterium sp. SM3041. NCBI lineage: Bacteria > Bacillati > Actinomycetota > Actinomycetes > Mycobacteriales > Mycobacteriaceae > Mycobacterium > Mycobacterium sp. SM3041. The sequence goes on from NZ_JAYXBQ010000048.1 coordinate 10,580, forward strand.
GTCTACGGCATCGGCGGCATCGGCATCAACGCCGTCCAGGGTGCCGCGCATGCCGGAGCGAAATACATCGTGGCCATCGACCCGGTGCCCTTCAAACGCGATACCGCGCTGAAATTCGGTGCGACACATGTCTTCGCGAGCGCCGAGGCCGCCGCCGAGAAGATCACCGAACTGTCCTGGGGGCAGGGCGCCGATCAGGCCATCATCTGCGTCGGAACCGTCGACGAGGACGTCGTCACGTCGGCCTTCAGCGCCATCGGCAAGGGCGGGACGGTCGTCGTGATCGGTATGGCCAACCCCGAGAAGCTGACGATTCACGTCTCGGGCCTGGAACTGACGTTGTTCGAGAAGACCATTCGTGGCTCGCTGTTCGGCTCGGCCAACCCGCAGTACGACATCATCCGTCTGCTGCGGCTGTACAACGACGGCCAGCTGCAACTCGACGACCTGGTGACCACGCGGTACACCCTCGAAGAGGTGAACCAGGGCTATCAGGACCTTCGGGAGGGCAAGAACATTCGCGGGATCATCGTGCACTGACGATTCCGGCCGGTAGGTTTGCCACTGTGATCGCAATGATCCCGCAGTGGCAGATCGGACCGGTGCAGGTGCCGGTGCACGGTCTGTTCGTGGGGCTGGGTGTGCTGGCCGCCGTGATCGTGTTCGTCCACGAGGCGCGCCGCCGCGGCGCGGTGAACGAACAGTCACTGGTGGCCGTCACCGGCGCCCTCGTCGGCGGGGCGATCGGCATGCGGGCGTCGGGGTTGGCGCGCCACCTCGATTTCAGCGCCAACCCGACTGTCGCGCAGGTGTGGGAGTACGGCTCCAAGAGCATCCTCGGCGGACTGCTCGGTGCCTACCTCGGCGTGCTGATCGCCAAGCGGCTCGGCGGATATCGCGGCAAGACGGGCGACCTGTTCGCGCCCGCGGTCGCCCTCGGGATGGCCGTCGGCAGAATCGGCTGCCTGCTGACGGAGGCGCCCGGACGCCCGACGACACTGCCCTGGGGAGTACATGCGCCGGCCAGTACCCCCGAATGCCCGGGGTGCGTCGCCGGGCTCGCCATGCACCCGTCATTTGCATACGAAATCGCTTTCCAGTTGGCGGCTTTCGCGGTGCTCATGTGGCTGCGGCCGCGCATCACCCATCCCGGCGAGCTGTTCGTCATCTACGTGGCGGCCTATGCCGTGTTCCGCTTCTTCGTGGAATTCGTGCGCGCCAACGAGACCGTGTGGCTGGACCTGACGCGGCCGCAATGGGTGCTGCTGCCGTCATTGGCGCTCTTGGGTTTTCGGGTGTGGCGCGGTTACCGCCGCGGCTACTACCGGGTTTCGTCTGCAGACAAGGAGGGCGACCGTGTCCCAGCCGCCAATTGATTATCCGGACGACGAGCCCGGCGACGGCGTGCCGCCGGGCCAGAACCCGCCCCAGCACCCGCAATACGCCCAATACCCCCAATATCCGCCGCAGTACCCGCAATACCCTCAGTACCCGCAGTACGGCTATCCGCCGCCGAAGCCCAACGCGATCTCCGTCGGCGGGGTGATCAGCGGGATTCTCATCTTCCCGGTGATCAACGTCGGCATCGGCTTCGTCACGGTGATGATGGCCAATCAGGGGAAGTTCCTGCTGGCGTTGGGTGCCGTGGCGCTGGCACTCGTCGCCTTCGGGGGCGGATTCGCGCTGTGGAAGACCGGCAACCCGGCGTCCAAGGGGCTCGGCCTCGGCCTGATGATCGGCTGGGCCCTCACCTCGATCCTGACCGTCGGATACTGCACCGGCCTCAACCCGACGATGTACACATGACGGCGGGCATGGGTCTGCGCGGTGACCGCATCCTGCGCTACGTGACGGCCTATTGCCCGCGCTGTCACCACGAGGCTCCCGAACGGCCGCTCGCCGATGTGGCGCGACTGGCCGGCCGGCTCGTCGAGCGCGACGGGAAGGTGTGGCTGGAGCGGGGTTGCCCGGCACATGGCCTGATCAGCACTCTGTACGACGAGAGCCCCGAGATCCTTGCGTACCTGGAGGAGTGGACCGCCCCGACCAAGGCGCACATGCCTGATGTGGCAGGCAATTTCGATCCGATCCCGTCGGCGTATCTGCGCGGGCTGCCGGAGATGCAGACCCAGCACACCTGCATCCTGCTCGAAGACATCGCCGAGGTCTGCAACCTCCGGTGCCCCACCTGCTTCACCGACTCGTCGCCCGACCTGCGCAATGTGGTGCCCGTCGCCGACGTGCTGGCCAATGTCGATCAGCGGCTGGCCCGGGAGAACGGGCGCCTCGACGTGCTGATGCTCTCCGGCGGGGAACCGACGCTGCATCCCGATCTGGCCGAACTGCTCGACGCACTGACCAGCCGGCCCATCACCCGAATCCTGGTCAACACCAATGGCATCCGGATCGCCACGGACGATGCCCTCCTCGAACTGCTCAGCGGCCACCGGCACCGCGTCGAGGTGTATCTGCAATACGACGGACTGTCCGAGACGGCGCACCGGCACCACCGCGGCGGCGACCTCCGCAAGCTGAAAACGCGGGCATTGCAGCGCCTTTCCGAGCGCCAGATTTTTACCACGTTGGTGATGGCCGCGGCGCTCGGCGTCAACGACAACGAGATCGGCGACATGGTGCAGCTGGCGCTGGATACGCCCTACGTCGGCGGTATCACCATTCAGCCGCAGTTCGGCTCGGGGCGGTCGGGCAACCTGGACGCGCACGACCGGCTGACACACACCGGTGTGCTGAGCAGGCTCGGCCCGCAGACCGCCGGCCTGGTGACCTGGCGGGACCTCACCGCGCTGCCGTGCTCGCATCCGCACTGCTGCTCGGTCGGCTATGTCCTGCGCGACGATTCCGGGCACTGGCGGTCGCTGGTGTCGCTGATCGGCCATGACATTCTCAAAGAACGACTCGGGTTGGTGTCCAACAGGATCGCCGACAGCGAGCTGCCGCAGGAACTGCAGCTGGCGGTCCGGGAATCGCTCCTGGGGTTGTTGTCCGAGCAGTCCTCGCTGTCGCATCCCGGGATCGGCGACGTGTGGCGAACCATCTGCCAGAACTGCGATCTGGGCATGCCGACGCTGCTGGCGCTGGCGTCGTCGGCCCTGCCGGGCGGAAAGAACCGGGTGCGGAAACTGTTGGGCGAGAGGGTGGTTCGCATCACCGTCAAACCGTTCATGGACATCTCGACCATGATCGAAGAACGTCTCGTGCAGTGCTGCGTGCACGTCGGCACCAGATCGAGCCAGGACCAATGCGCGCCGTTCTGTGCGGTACAGGCGTGGCCGGCGCTCGGGCGTCAGCGGATGTCGATCGCCGCGGGCACTGATTTGGGAAAGGCGCTGCCGCTCACGGTGATTTGAGGGTTGGCTCGTGGTTGTGGCATTGACTGCGAATCTGCGCACCTGCCCACTCGCACCTTCGCGACGTCAGTTCGCACTCAAGTCGCCGAGATCAATTGCTTGTCCAGTGTCCAGCGGGTGTGTTCTCCGTCCGCTCGGATCTGGCCAGCACAAGCCGTAGTCAGGCTGGTGCGCCCCGACTCGCCGACCACACTCCGCGCCGCACCACCGCCTGCACTTGCAGCTGCCGGTCCAGCACGACCAAGTCAGCGGACGCGCCGGGCCGTAACTCGCCGACGTCGTCGAAGCCGAGGGTGCGCGCCGGCGTCGTCGCCGTCATCGCCACCGCGTGCCGCAGCGCCGAATCCGACGCCGCCTCCAAACCCGTTGCCGCCGTCCGGAACAACGTGTCCATCGTGGCCGTACCGCCCGCAATGGTGGACCGCTCGCGCAGCCGCGCCACCGAGCCTGCGACCTCGACGTCGAGCCCGCCCAGTTGGTAGGTGCCGTCGGGCATGCCGGCTGCCGCCATCGCATCGGTGATCAGTGCGACGCGATCCGAGCCCGCGGTGACCGCCACCTGGTGCACGAGCGCGGGATGGAGATGCACGCCGTCGGCGATGAGCTCCACCGTCACCCGGCTGTCCTCGAGCAGCGCCAGCGCCGGGCCCGGATCGCGGTGATGGAGCGGGCGCATGCCGTTGAACACATGCGTGCCCACGGTGGCGCCCAGCTGCAGTGCCCTTTTGGTCTCTTCGTAGCTGGCGTCGGTATGGCCCACGGCCACAATGACTCCCGCGTCGACGAACCGTTCGATCGCGACATCGGCGCGGGGTAGTTCGGGGGCGATCGTGACCATGCGGATGGCCCCGTCGCCGGCGGCGAGTACGGCATCGATCTCCGCGGGGTCGGGCTCCCGTAACTGCGTTACGTCGTGCGCACCGCAGCGCGCCGAACTGAGCCACGGACCCTCCAGATGAATCCCGGCGACGACGCCATCGCGCACCGCGTCGGCCAGCGTCTGAATTTGCGCCAGCAGGACCTCTGGCGCCGCCGTGACCAGACTTGCCAGGGTCGTCGTGGTCCCGTGGGCACGATGAAACTCGGCGGCCCGCACCACGTCACCCGGATCGTCGGTGCCGTAGGAGAAGCCGCCGCCACCATGCACATGCATGTCCACGAAGCCCGGCACCACGACACCGTCGGGAAAATCGACGTCGACACTGCGGGGCGGGGCGCCGCCGCCGCACGCCACGATGCGGTCACCATCGATCTCCAGCCACCCGGGCCGGCACACGGAATCGCCGAGAACCACCGTCCCGGCCGAGATGAGCGTCATCGCCCGTAAGTCTCTACCGGTTGGAGTGCTGTGGGCGCCGATTGATCGAACGGGCAGCCATCATCAGCGAGAGCACCACCGCGGACCCGACCACGCCGACCCCGACGCGGATCGGCACCGCGTCGACCGGTGGCAGACCGTCGAAGGCCTGGGCGGCCGCGGGATGCTTGGCGTCGGGCTTGCGCTGGGTGAGCGACGGGTCCGGCTCGATCAGCGTGCCGACCTTGGTGCCGGGCGGCGTCGCGAACCCGTAGTCCAGCAGACGCGCGGCCTGCTCCCACGGCGCGATCGGCACGCGGGTGCCGTGCAGCAGGATCGCGACCAGCCGGCGCCCGCCGCGATCGGCAGCGCCCACGAACGTCTGCCCGGCGTCGTCGGTGTACCCGGTCTTGCCGCCGAGCGCGCCCGGGTAGTTGTAGAGCAGCTTGTTGTCGTTCTCCAGCTCGTAGCCGGGGTGGTCGCCGGGTTCGCCGGGCTTGGCCGGGTGGCCGGGGAAGTTGTACTTCTGCGTCGCCACGATCGAGGCGAACGTCGGGTTCTGCCAGGCGTAGCGGTAGAACAGGCCCATGTCGTAGGCCGACGTGCTCATGCCGGGGCCGTCCAGGCCGGACGGGGTGGCCGCCCGGGTGTCGCGACCGCCCAGCTTGGACGCCAGGTCGTTGATCTTCTCGATCGCGGTGTCCATGCCGCCGACCTGCATCGCCAGCGCGTGCGCGGCGTCGTTGCCCGAGTGCATGAGCAGGCCGTGCAGCAGGTCGTTGACGGTGTAGATGCCGCCGTCGTCGACGCCGACCCGCGTGCCCTCGGCGGCAGCATCCTCCGGGGTTCCGGTGACGCGCTTGTTGATGGGCAGCTCACGCAGCGCCTGCGTCGCGATCAGCACCTTGATGATGCTGGCCGGGCGGTGGCGCCCGTGCGGGTCCTTGGCGGCGATGATGTCGCCGCTGTCGAGGTCGGCCAGGAGCCAGGCGTCAGCAGAGACGTCGCCGGGTAGTGGTGGCATGTCGGGTGCGGCGACGATGCCGCAGCTGCCCATCAGGTCGCCGCCGAGCGGCGTCGCCGGGACGGGAATCGGAGCCGGCGGGTCGCCCGCCTTGGGCACCTCGGACTGGTCGACCGCGGGCGGGGTGTTCACCCGATACGGGCATGGATCCGCGGCCGGCGGGTCGGGTTCGGCATAGGCCAACGCCGGTGCGGCCGCCAGGAAAAACGCTGCTGCCAGGGCTGCAGCGCGCTGTGACGTTGATCGGGTGGTCGCCATGGTGTCGCCAGATTAGGTGACGGATGACCGGATCCCGTGTTGCCGCGCTGTGACAAGTGGGGTTGAAGTTACAAATGTGAATTAGCTAACCGGGGCCTACCGGCGCTCGGGGAGCGCGCAGTGCGCCAGGGCGGGCACCCCGATGGAGCTCATCCACAGCCGCCCGTCGTGCTCGACGAGTCCGGTCACCTGTCCGAACTGACGGTGCCGGCCGCGCACGCCCGCGACCGCGGCACCGCTGTCGGGATCGAAGGCGACGGCCCACACCTCCAGCGCCATCTGCGGCTGCAGCGCGTCCGGCAGACGCCACACCAACTGCCGCAGGATGGTCGGTCGCGGCGCGAGCCACTCGGCGGCGGCGTTGATCGGGGTGACGAACGCGACCCAGATTCGCCCGTCGGCGCCCGTCGAGATGTTGTCGGGCATGCCGGGCAGGTTGACCGCGAGCGGCGTGATACTGCCGGCCTGTGGCCCCGACAGCCAGTACTTCGAGAGCCGGCGCCCCTGCGTCTCGGCGAACACCAGCGCGGTGCCGTCGGCGGTGACGGTGACGCCGTTGGCGAAGTACAAGCCCTCGCGCAGTGTGCTGACCGTGCCGTCGGTCGCCAGCTTGTACAGGCCGCCGTCGCCGCGGGCCTCGAGGATCGCGGCGCGGAAGTGCTCGTAATGGAACGAACTGGTCGATTCGGTGAAATAGATTGTGCCGTCTTCGGTTTCGGTGACATTCGAGCAGAAGCGCAGGGGCCGGCCGTCGATGTCGGGTACCAGCACCTCCAGGGCGCCGGTGCCGGGATCCAGCGCCAGCAGCCCCCGGTAGCTGTCGCAGACCAGCAGTCGCCCGTCCCGCGCGACGTGCAGCCCCAGCGGCCGGCCGCCGGTATCGGCCACCACATCTGTGTCACCGTCGGGGGAGACCCGCACGATCCGCCCGTCGACCAGGCCGGTCCACAACACGCCGTCGGCGCCGACGACCACGTCCTCGGGGGCATCGCCGGGCATCGGCACGATGGTGAGTTCCGCGGACGGGAAATCAGGCAGGGCGTCGACCGGCGGCGGGGTCCAGCGCACCGGGTTGATGGGTGGCTTGTGCGGCACGTGTAGACGGTAACGCCTGTTACGTGTCGGCAGACGGGAAAACCTCCAATTTCCGTTTGGATTCGGGGTTTTCACGACTGCCTGCCGGGCGACCGTCAGTCGCGACGGAACTCTTCGCCCGTCGCCGTGTCCACGGCCGTCTCGCCGGGCGGCAGGTTCGACAGGTCGGGGGCGATGACCGTCGGCATGTCGCCGGAGTCCGGCAACCCGAAATGCGCCGGTGCGGACTGAACGGAGGCCGGCGTATCAAGCACCAGGTCATGGCGCCGCGGCAGCGTCAGCCCACGGAAGTACTCGGGCTGCGCGACGCGCCATGCGAACATCAGCACCACACCGAGCAGCAACCCGACAACGCCGACCACACCCACCGCGCCGAACCCGAAAATGGTGACGTTGTGGTGGTTTTCGTCCTTGAGCCAGTCCGGCTTGCTGTACTGGACCAGGCCGTAGACGAACACCACCGACAGTGTGATGCCGCCGAACAACGGCAGCAGGCCGCGCATCATGAAGTCACGCACGTTGCGGGTCAACGTCTTTCGGTAGAACCAGAGGCACGCGAACCCGGTCAGGGCGTAGTAGAAGGCGATCATCAGGCCGACCGAACCGATCAGCGCCGTCAGCAGATCGGCGCTGATGGCAGTGAACAGCACGTAGCACAGCACCGACAGCACGCCCATCACGATGGTCGACGTGGTGGGTGTCAGGTACTGGCGATGAATCTTTGCGAAACTCTGTGGCAGCGCCCGGTATACGCCCATGGACAGGGTGGTACGTGCGGTCGGCATGATGGTGGTCTGCGTCGAGGCGGCCGCCGAGGTCAGGATCGACGCCGACAGCAGCAGCATGCCGATCTTCCCGATCACGCTGTCCCCGAACAATGATGGCCCGATGGCGGTGAACACGTCCTTGGCGTTCTCCTGGTTGCCCAGCCCGATGCCTTCGGTGCCCACGCCCGCGAACGCGATGGTCGAGACGGTGACCAACGCGTAGGTGGCCAGCAGCAGGAACGTCGAGATGACGGCGGCGCGGCCGGGGGTGCGGCCCGGATCGTCGGACTCCTCGTTGCACGCCACCGCGGTGTCCCAACCCCAGTAGATGAAGATGGTGGCCAGCACCGCCGGGGCGATCACCGTGCCGAAATCCATTCCGCCAGGCCAGAACCAGGACCACGACGGCATGATCGAGTAGGCATGACCGTGATGCGTGTAGACCTTCACCAGCGCCACGACCGACACCACGATGAGTACGACGACCTCGACCGTCAGCAGCACGTACTGCAGCCGGGCCGACACCTCGATGCCGCGGTAGCAGATGTACGTCATCAACACGATCCAGATGACGCCTGCCACCGTCGACCACAGCGTGCTGTTCGCCAGACCGGCGGCCGAATGCCACCCGAGGTCACCAACGAACGTGAACGAGTACGACCCGGCGATCTGCGCGAGATTGGCCATCACAATGACGTCGGAGACGATGATGCCCCAGCCGCCCAGCCAGCCGACGACGGGACCGAAGGCCCGGGCCGCCCACGTGAACGTGGTGCCGCAGTCGGGCTCGGCCTTGTTCAGTTCCTGGTAGGCGACGGCGATGAGGTACATCGGCACGAACGAAATGAGCATGATCGCAGGCGCTTTGACCCCGGCGAGGAGCGTGCCGCCCGCGGCGATGACCAGACCGAGCGTCGCCGCCAGACTGTATGCCGGAGCAGTGGACGCCAGCCCGACCACCACGCTGGACACCAGACCGAGGGCACCCCGTTTGAGGCCTTTGTCTCGGGCGACGATGTCTGGCGCTGTCGTAGTCATCTGCTCCCTGCTCATCCCGGTTGATTGCCGATGAGATGCTACGGTTCGCCGCGCTCGAACACCGAGTCGTAGGTTGGTGTTTGTGACCACTGCGCAGGACACCGATGAATTCGAGCGGTTACGCCCGCACCTGCTGTCCGTCGCCTACCGGCTGACCGGTGTCTACGCCGACGCCGAGGACATCGTGCAGGACGCCTGGTTGCGCTGGCACAGCGCCGATGTCGAGTCGATCGAAGAGCCCCGTGCCTGGTTGACGACGGTGGTCAGCCGCCTCGGCCTGGACCGGCTGCGTTCCGCGGCGCACCGCCGCGAGGCTTATTTCGGCGAGTGGCTGCCCGAACCGGTGGTGACGGGATTCGACGCGTCCGACCCATTGGCCGCGGTGGTCGCGGGCGAAGACGCCCGCTTCGCCGCCATGGTGGTGCTGGAGCGGCTGACACCCGACCAGCGCGTGGCCTTCGTCCTGCACGACGGTTTCGCGGTGCCGTTCTCCGAGATCGCGTCGGTGCTCGGCGTGAGCGACGCGAGTGCCCGCCAGCTCGCGTCACGGGCCCGGCGCGCCGTCTCCGAGGCCCCGGCGCCACCGCCCGACGCCGGCCACAACGAGGTCGTCGGCAAGCTGATGGCCGCGCTCGCCGGCGGGGACATGGCCGCCGTCGTCGAACTGCTGCATCCCGATGCGACGTTCACCGGTGACTCCAACCGCCGGGCACCGACGGCGCCCCGCACCATCGTCGGCGCGGACAAGGTGGCCCGGTTCCTGTTCGGGCTGGCCAGACGTTATGGGCCGCAATGGCTTTCGACGTCGCAACTGGCGCTCGTCAACGGCGAACTCGGTGCGTACAGCCCCGGCCTGCCGGCCGACGGCGAGCATCCGGAGATGCTGCCGCGCGTCACCGCGATGACGGTGCGCGACGGCAAGGTCGTCGCGCTGTGGGACATCGCGAACCCGGACAAGTTCACGGCGTCACCGCTGCGATCTGATTAGCGGCTCGCCGCTGCGGTCTGATCAGCGGCCCTAGAGCACGGCCCTAGAGCACGTAGGGGATCAGGGCCTTGCGGTCGGTCGGGTACTCGGGAAACTTCTCCTGGTACCAGGTATGGGTGCCCAGCGCCCGGGGAATGAGATTGCCCGCGGTGATCAACAGGATGACCACCCCGGGCAGCGCCCAGGTCAGCAGCGCGAAGCCGGACCACGCGATGAGCTCGCCCAGGTACGCCGGGCTGGTGACGAACCGGAAACCGCCGCCGAACGGAATCCGGTACTCCGCACCGCCGGGGTTGTTCTTGTCGCGCAGGTTTCGCACGATCGACTCGGAGTTGACCAGGAGCACGAAGCCGCACAGATAGACCACCAGCCCCACCAGGAACCGGGGGTCGGTCAGCCACGCGGTGGTGTACTGCCCGAAGAAGTCGTGGCTGAACAGGGTCCCGTTGAGGTAGCCGTGCATCGACGTCACGAGCATGCCCATCACGATCACCGACACGTTGAAGGTGCCGCGCTTGCCGGGCGCCTGGCGGATCGCCAGCGGGAAGAACCAGCCCCGGTTGGCGTAGTGCAGCAGCCAGATCCCGGCCAGCACCAGCGACGTCGGCTCGAAGCGGTGCGGCCCGGCCAGGTAGCTGATGAGGAACACGACCGTCGCCGGAATCTCCATCAGCCACCAGCCGAGCTTCGGGTTGAGGTTCAAGCCGAGCTTCGTCGTCGAGAACCGCCCGTAGGAACTCTGCGCGAAGAAACCGCCGATGATCACGAACGCGGCGAACGCGAAGGCCGCCGTCAGCACGGTGTCATAGAACGTGTTGCCGGTGTACCAGTGCATGGGCAGTCCTCGCTGAACAGGCGGTTTCGGCGGCCGAGGCCGTCATTTCTGTAACGTGTTCTACCACCTGGCCAGGACGTGAGGCCAGCGAGAGTCCCGGCTCGCTCGGGCTAGGCCTCCCAGGGCACCCGGCACGCGTCGCCCGAGCTGAAGCCCTGCTCGGTGATCCCGAGCGCCGCGTACATCCGGGACCGCATGTTCTCCACGCCGATCTGATAGGTCAGCTCGATGACACCGGCCTCGCCGAACCGGCGCTTGAGATCGTCGACCTGTTCATCGGTCACGTTGTGCGGATCGGTGGTCATCGCGTCGGCGTAGGCGATGGCGGCCCGCTCGTCGTCGGTGAACAGCGGCGAGGTCGCGTAATCGTCGATGTGCTTGAGCCGGTCCACATCCAGGCTCTCCAGGCGCATCAGCATGGTGCCGAAGTCGACGCACCAGGAGCAGCCCACGGTCCGTGCGGTCCAGAAGACGGCGAGGTCGCGGACCGAGTCGGGCAGCGTCTTGGAGCCGTTCTTGAGCAGGGTCTCGTGCACGGCGTTGGCGACCAGCAGCCGCGGGTGGTGCGCCGCCACCGTGAACGGTTCGGGCACCTCGCCGAACTCACGCTTGGCGTAGCGGTACATGAGCCGGGTCAGCAGGCCGGCGCGTTGCGGGGGCAGGGGTTCGATGCGTGGTGTTGTGGTCATACCGGTTGGACGAGACAGCGTCGCGAGGTGTGACAGGGGTGTGGCGGGCATCACATGAGAAGGCGGCGGCTACCGTAAGACACATGTCTGTGGCCCCGAACTCTGCCTCGGTGAGTGGGTACGAGGCGCGGTGGGAGCAGCACAACGCCGAACGCCGGGCCCAGATCCTGCTGGCGATGATCGAACTGCTCGAGGAGAGCCCGCCCGGCGCCGACATCTCCGTCGCCGCCATCGCCAAGCGCGCGGGCGTCGCCAAGTCGGTGATCTACCGGCAGACCTCCGGCAAGGAGGAACTCGAGCGGCGGGTGCGGTCGTACCTCATCGACGACTTCGGGTCCGTCCTGGTCAGCAAGCTCGACATCTCCGACGGCTCGCTGCGCGAGATTCTGACCCGCACCATCGAGGCCGTCGCGGACTGGATGATCGACCATCCGCGGCTCAACGAATTCGCGCGCAGTGGCCCGTCGTTCGAGGGGGACGAGACGCTCGACGCCGTCGGCGAGCTGAAGCTGCGCATCATCGAACGCGCCGACGGCATCATCGCCGCCATCCAGTTGGCGATCGGCGTCGAGGACAGCGCGTTCAAACTGGTCCCGCTGGCGATCGTGACCATGGTCGAGGAGACGCTGTTCGCCTGGGTGCGCACGCCGGAACCGACGCACACCCGCGACGAGATGATCGCGCACCTCGCCGACTTCACGTGGTACGTCATCGACGGTGCCGCACGGGCCATCGGGTTCGAGGTCAGTCGTGATGAGCCGCTCGTCGCCGTGGTGGCCGCGCTGGCGAACCGTCAGGCCAACAACCCCGCGTTGTAGTCGGCCACCAGGCTGCGCACGGTCTCCTGTGCGCAGGACTTGTTGGTGCCGATGAACCCTGTCGGACCGCGTTTGATCCAGCCCGTCACGTAGGTCGCGGCGACACCGTCGACGCGACCGCTGTCATTGGGGACGGTGCCCCGCGCCGCGTCGAACGGCAGGTCGGCCACGGGCCGTCCCCGGTAGCCGATCGACGTGAGCACCAGTCCGGCATTGACGGTGTGCAGGTCGCCGGTCGGCTTCACCTTGATGGTGCCGTCAGCCGCCGCCACCAGTTCGTTGCGGGCGAACTCGATGTCCAGTCCGGCCGTGGTGCGCGCAATGGCGGTGGGCGACTGCAGGTACTCCAGCCGGATGCGGCGGTTCCCGGGCCGTCGTGGCAGGTCCCGCAGGATGCGGGCGCGCGCATCGGTGTCCGGCAGTGACGCCAGGTCCTGTGATGAGATGACGACGTCGACGTCGGGCATCGTCGTCAGGCCGACCAGCTCCGGCACGGTGAACGCCGACTGCGCGAGGCCCCGTCGCCCGACGACCACGACTTCGTCGATCTTGCTCTGCCGCAAGGCTTTCAATGCGTGCGGTGCGATGTCGGTGGCGGCCAGCCGGTCCGGATCGGTGGTGAGAATCCGGGCGACGTCGAGCGCGACGTTGCCGTTGCCGATGACGACCGCGCGCGGCTGCGACAGGTCGAAGACGGCGTCGGCGAAGTCGGGATGGCCGTTGTACCACGCCACGAAACGGGTGGCCGAGCTGACGCCAGGCAGGTTCGCTCCGGGTACATCCAGTGGACGATCCGTCGAGGCGCCGACGGCGTAGATGACGGCGTCGTGCTCGGCGAGCAGCTGCTGGTGGGTGATGTCGGAGCCGATCTCGACGCCGGTCACCAACTCCAGCCGCGGGTCGGCGGTGATGGTGTCGAACTGCCGGGACACGCCCCGGGTACGCCGGTGATCCGGCGCCACGCCGAAGCGGGCGAGACCGCCGGCCTGGGGCAGCCGCTCGTACATCCGGACGCGGGCGGCCGGGATGGTCAGCACTTCGTCGGCCGCGTACATCGCCGCCGGGCCGGACCCGACGATGGCCACGCTGAGGGCTCCGGGGGCGCGGACCTGCAGCGGGGGAACGACGGGCGCCAGCAGCGGCCGGGGCCGTGGTTCCTTGTAGAAGCCGGCGTTGAGCTCGAGGAAGACCTTCTCGGTCGGCTCCAGCGAACCGTCGTGCTTGATGGCGTCGACCGGGCAGGCCGTCACGCACGCGCCGCAGTCGACGCACTCCACCGGATCGATGTACAGCATCTCGGCGGTGTGGAAGTCGGGCTCGTCGGGCGTGGGATGAATGCAGTTGACCGGGCAGGCGTAGACGCACGATGCGTCGCTGCAGCAGGACTGCGTGATGACGTGGGGCATCAGGCGATCAACTGTGCCTCGCGGTTGGGTGCACTGCGGTAGCGGGCCGTCTCACCGGCGATGCCGCAGCGCTTCCACATCCAGCGGCCGACGCGGTTCATCAGGCCGATCTCCTCGGCCAGCGCGCGGGTCTCGTCGAAGAAACTCGCCATGATCTTCCGCGACTGCGGGCTGCGCCAGAAGGCTTGCCGCATGACGTCTTCCGGGATGTCGAACTGCTTGCCGAACGACTTCGACGACCCCATGATCTCGTGCGCCAGCCAGCGCAGCGTCAGCGGGAAGGCGACGGTGGCGAAGGCCTTGAACCGCCACGACCGTTCGGGCATGTGGGTCTTGAGGAATTCGTTGGCCCACGAGATGTGGCGGGCCTCCTCGGCGATGTGAATCTGCATGGTGCGCAGCACTGCCGGCGGCAGGTTGGCGCCGTTGCGGATCATGCCCTTCTGGAAGTGGTCGATGGGCTCCTCGCCGGCGAGGATGCCGGCCATGAACGCCGTCGGCGAGTACTGGCCGACCAGGCCGATGTACGGCGACAGCTTGAAGAACAGCTTCCGCATGCCCGGGACATCGGTACCGGAGCGGTTGACCAGTTCCTGGAACATCTGGATGTGGTTGCACTCTTCGGTCATCTCGTGGAGCGCGTACCGGAACTCGGGGGAGTTGTTGGGCAGCTTCATGATGAAGGCCATCAGCCCGCGGATCAGGATGCTCTCGAACGCCGCGCCCACCTTGACGGTGTTGAGCGTCCGCCAGCGGCCGATCTCGATCTGTCGCTCCAGCGGCTGGCTCTGGTACCACTCGGTGGCACCCAGCGGGTCGATGGTCGGGGACAGCACCCAGCGCGGATCGTTGAGGTCGATCTGCATGTCCGGGGCATCCCACGGGATGTCGAGGTAGGGGTCGAAGCGGCGCCGCACCGAGCCTTCCGACAGCACGTCGAGGAGATTCTGGTAACCGGGCTCCATTGCCTGAGTCATGTCTCCAATTTACCGGGAACAGTGGTCCCAGTAAATACCTGGGCCGAACGTGAAGAAGATCGCGAGGTTTTC
>NZ_JAYXBQ010000049.1:0-152197 GCF_039668335.1 Mycobacterium sp. SM3041
CTGGTGTACTCGGTCAGTGACGGCGCGGTCGTCGTCGACAAGCTGACCGCCCGGCCGTGGGTGTACGACGGTGGTTTCGCGGTACCGGGCCGTAGTGCCAGCGATCCTGAGGGCCGGATCACGTTCTACGACAACACCGGAAAAGAACTGTCGCATTTCACCGTTGGCGTTGGCCGCGGCGCCTGGCAGGTCATCAGCCGGGGCGCGCTGCTGGTCGTCCAGTACGGCGATCCCAAGGCCCCGGACCAGATGCGGTGGCTGGTATTCGACGCCACCGGCAAGAAGATCACGGACCTGCCTACCCAGGGTGAGCCGAGCAAGACCCGGGCGGTGATCATCGGCGACAAGTTGTACGTCTCGGACACCGTCGGTATCGAGAACACCGCCAAGGAAAACCCGTGGAAGCAGATCGATCTGGCCACCGCCAGCATCCTGCGCACCTGCGCCGATCTGAACCTGCGCGGCTATGTCGCCTCCGATGGCAAGACCATCCTGTCGGGCATCATGGGCGAGGCCGGGCACATCACCGAAAACGCGGTGGACCCGTCCAGCTGCCAGACGCTGTGGTCGATGGATTCCCGCGACGGCGGGGTGGTCAAGGTGAACACGTCGTTGGTGCAGTACTCCGATAGTCAACTCAACGGTGTGGAGAGCTGATATGGCCAACGGTTTCGAAGCGATCCAGCGACGGCGGGCCCGCATCGCCGGTGTGCTGTTCCTGGCTATCCATAATGCCTGATATCGATTTGTACAGCCCTATTCCAGGCCCGTTCACGATCCCACAGCGGTGACATTGGGCTGATCCGCTCGACAATCTCGACGAGTTCGTCGCGTGTCGGCTGCACCCGGCGGACCAGCCCCGGATCGTTGGCTAGCCGCAACGCCCAAGCAGCTGCAGCGGGATCGCATGATCCGAAAACCCTATCGAGCCAACCGGGTTCGACGGCTAGGCCAGATTCGGCGGCAAGATGCTCCGTCAGCGCCGTAGGCGTTTCAGCATGTTCGAGGCGGTCGTAGGCGTCGGAGATGAGCTCGGTGAGTCGGTCGTCGAAGGCCGGCGGCAACAGTTCTGGACGCATGTCGGCTATCGCCCCTCTCCCTCTGAAATCTGGAGTGCCGGTGGGTCGGTGATGTCGCACAGCCGTAGTTCGTCGTCCTCGACGGCGAAGTGGAACATCTTGCCGTTGTCGCTGCCGCCGGGCCGGAAGAAGAACACCATCATCGACCAGCTGGTGGCGGTGTCCTCGGTGAGCTCTCCGAACCCGAGAATCTCGATCGGCGAGCCGGGCGCCCCGACTTGGGCCAGGCGCCTACCGGCGTCGGTCTCCGGACCAGACGCCGAGCACGTCAGCGCACGCACGTTCGCGCCCTGGCGGTCGCCGACCTGCTGCGCCCACAGCCGCACGGTGCTCTGAGCGACGGCTTCACCTTGCCCGCGGGGCATCGCCGCCGCCGCGGCGATGGGCCGCATCGTCACCCGCTCGTGGGTCAGTGCGAATCCGACTGCCGCACACAGCATTACCACCGCGACGATCGCGGCCATGAGCGGCCAGCGGTACCCGGCTGGTCGGGGTGTCATGAGATCGCCCCGCATACCTTGAGCTCACCGTCCTCGTTCACCAGCACGTACGTGTCGCCGAAGAAGTTGTTGGCGCCGACCGCGGCGTGCTGTCGTCCGGCCGGGGTGAGCCCGATCTGCCGGTACATCACGTCGATCTGGGCGCCGTTGCGGGTCTTGGCGTACCGGAAGAACCCGTCGATGTGGTCGCGGGCCTCGACGCGGTACCCGGTGGGGTCGAGGATCGTCGGCAGGTCCCGTGCGATGGTGCCGGTGGGGTTGGCGCACGTCAGCTGCCGCACCGTCGCCGTGTCGCCACTGTCGGCGGCTTGAACCCACGCGGTGACCACCTGCTGGGCGTGCAGCTGCTCGGCCGACGGCGCGGGGGTTGGGGTGAGTCCCGCGCGGGGGGCCGGCCACACCGCCACTGCCACCACCACAATGGCCGCGATCAACGACACCACGGCGATCGCCCACAACACCCAACGAGCCCCAGGGCGCGTGCCCGTCGACGACGCGATCGGGGCCTCGACGTTCATCGGTGTCCAGGGGGTTGAACCGGATTTCCGAGCGGTAAGGCCGTAGTCACCGCTCGATGTTATGCGGCCACACATGGTCGGCGATCGGTGTCGTGCTGGATGGCGCCCTATGTCCATGTAACCAACGTGGTGGAACACCACAGCTAGGAGTTCTATCGTCCCGATTGGACGGTGGGGTTACGTGTGTGCGAATAGTGCCGCGCAGTGATCGACACAACCTTAACTTGTTGGGTAGCAGTCTTTTTCAGTATCGGAGGGCAGGCTGGCGTTCGCGCTCGTCAAGTGCGCGTTCACTCCTTGATCGGTCACTGATAGCTGATCGACGTGCAGGCCCAGGGGCAGCGTCTGTTTCGCCATGTAGGCGTCCAATGCCGGTTGCAGCGTCTCGACCGCTGCCACACCCGGTCCAGTGGTGTCGACGACGTCCAATGCGATGGTCCCGTTGGCGAGCGTCTTCGGTTTCACGGTCACACTGGCCAGGAAGTTGCCCAGTTTGATGGTGCCGTCGGTTGGGCTGGCCGTGACGTCGGTGAGGAGCTTCCCGGCGACGGGTACCGCAGCCTGCAGCGTTTGCTTGATGCCGTCGAGGCTCCACGTGAGAGCGGCGTCGGCCGATCCGACAGAGCCCGCGGAACCGTTCGCCGCGGGACGCACGTCATGCAGGTTGATGACGACGGGCATGCCCCGCATGCCACGAATCCTGTTGCCCGAGGTCTGAATCCGGATGGATGTGTAGGTACCGCTGGCGGCTTGCCACAGGATCGGCGGCATCGTGGCGAACGAGACCGTTGAGGTGTCACCCGTCGCGCACTTGACGGTGTCGGCAACGACCGATTCCGCGTGATTGCGAACCAAGACCTCGGCGCCGATCAGGCCAGCCACGGCGACGAGGATGGTCCCACCCAAGGCGATGAAGGCTGTGCGTCGCGACCGTTTGCGTGGTGCCGCAGGCGGGGCCGCGTACGCCGGCGCTGGTGGTGGTGCCACGGGGTGGGCGGGCGTGGGCACGCGGGGCGGATAGGTCGGATGTGGCGCCGTCGGGCCGTCATCGCCAACGAATCCGGCCGGTCCGGTCTCGGCAGGGCGGAATCGAGGGAACTGGATTGTCGGACCGTCGGCCGGCGTCGGCGCTGTGAATTGCCGGGGACCGGGCTCACGCGGCGGATGGTCGACCATGGAAACGTCCTCCCTGATGCTCCTGGTTGCCGCTCATACCGCTCGGCCCACATGGTGCATCGCCTCGTCAGTGCAGGCATTGATGAACTCGCCGCGCATGAGCCTGCCGGGCGCCAGATGCGTCCCGTTGGCCAGGTCGGTTCCGTTCGACCCGACTCGAAATGCCTCGGCCATGCAACGCCGTTCGACGTCGGACTTCGACAGATCGTCGGCCCGGCCGGCCGCTTCCTGCGCCTTGATCCACCGCAGGGCATACTCGCGGCCCGCCTGCCGGGACGGCCCAACGGCGTTCTCCCAGGCTTTGGGCAGACTGATCACCGTCACCGCGATCCCGATGGCGCAGAACGCCAGCAGTGCCGTCAGCGCCCACACCGGGTGGCGTGCGACGAATCCTGGGGAATGAGCCGGCGCCGACGGCTGATACACGTCAGATGTCCAGTTCGTTCCGTTCCACCACCGCAGGCCGCCGCTGCCGCCCGGATCGGGAAACCAGCTCGCGCCGGTCACCCGCAGCGCTCCCACATCATCAAATCCCCCCGAAGACTGTGCCTGGTCATCAATTCTGCCGCAGGCGCGGGACCGGTCACGTCACGAATTTTCGGGCCTTGCGGTACATCACGGACACGAGGAATCAATGTGGCCCGTCCGTGGGGCTGGGCATCTGTGCGATTGTTTCGGTTAGCGGCCCACGCGCCAAGGTCATGGCCGCGCAGCAGGAAAACTCCAGGCGCTGGCGCCGGTTGAATAGCCCCGAGAGTGGTGGAAGATCATCCGCACAGCAGGCAAGTGGTCCCCGCGATATGCTCGCGGCGACTCGGTGCGCTGCGTGTGGCTTGACATGCGTTTGCCGTCGTCTTCAGGCATTACGAGGCGACTGGCTTATCGTTTACTGCCCACGCTGCGGGCACGCTGCGTCTCCCGGGACGCGGTGCCGAGTCCGGTGGCCCACCACTGAGCGGGCGCCGATGGTGGCTCCTGCTGTCTGATTAGCTTGTTCCCTGTCGGGCTATGGTCTGATTCGATCCCCATGGTGTCGACAGCAGGGCCTCAGCACTGTGAACGGCACTGATGGGAGCGACATGTCGGGCCTCGGGATCACCCAAGCCGCTCCGTCGGTGGTCGTTGGCGTGGACGCGCACAAGCGGACCCACACGCTGGTGGCTGTCAACCATCTGGGCCAGAAACTGGGTGAGTTGACTGTCGAGGCAACGGACCCGGGGCATGCCAAAGCGTTGCGCTGGGCGCAGACCAAGTTCGGTCCCGATCCGGCGCTCTGGGCGATCGAGGACGTACGCATGGTGTCGGGGCGCCTCGAGCGCTTCCTTGTGGATGCGGGCCTGACCGTGGTGCGGGTGCCGACGCAGACGATGGCGAAAACCCGTGCCTCCGCGCGCAGCCCCGGCAAGTCGGATCCGATCGACGCCGAGGCTGTAGCGCGCGCCGCGCTTCGCTACCCCGAGCTGCCCAGGGCCTGTCACGAACCGGTCTCGTACGAGATGAAGCTGCTGATCGATCACCGCGCCACGTTGATCAAACAACGCACTGCCGCGATCAACCGTCTGCGGTGGCGGGTACATCGGCTCGACCCCGAGTACGACTGCGGGCCCAACCTCAAAGCCGACGTCCATCGAGAGCGACTCCGCGGCTGGCTGCTGGAGACCCAGTCTGGTGTGCTGGCAGAGATCGCTGCCAGCGACGTCGACGAGCTCTCCAGACTTACTCAGTTGATCCGGCCGCTGGAGCGTGACATCGAGGTGCGCATAGCGGAGGTCGCGCCGAATCTGCTTGCGGTGCAAGGCTGTGGCAGCTTCACCGCGGCCCGAATAGTGGCAGAGACAGCCAACGTCACCCGCTTCCGCACCGAGGCCCAGTTCGCCATGCATGTTGGTGTCGCGCCACTTCCCTTTTGGTCATCCAATAGTCCCCACGTCCACGGTGTGCGATACGGCAATCGGCAGCTGAACGCGGCGATCCATGTCATCGCCCTAAGTCAGCTCCGCAGCGGCGGCATCGGCCGGCCGTACTACGACAAACACGTCGACGCCGGGGACAGCACCAGGAGCGCACTACGCCGCCTCAAGAGGCGACTAGCGCGAGTGGTGTTCAACGCAATGCGCAAGGACTATGCGCTGAGGGTTGCCGCCGAGACAGACACCGCCGTGAGCGTAGATGCGCCTTGAACTTGTCGTCGTTTGCCCGTGGCACTCTCGTTTCTCATCAAGTCGGGGCACGTGACGATCCCCGCACACACAATCGGGCTCGATCCTCGGTTACGAGTGAGGAGAGAGGCACCCGCCTGGCTTTCCGCTGACAGCCGTCAAGCCGATTGCGCATCGACCGACCCCCGCAGAAATTGGTGCAAACCAGCTCAAAAAGTGTGAGCTACGGTTAGCTCTGGACTGACCAACGAGGGGGGATGTCATGGGTTCGGGAATGGTCGCGCCGCCGTTGGTGGTGCGTCTGGGCGACGCGATGTTTACGTTTCCGCCGGGCAAAGAGGTCGTCGTGGGCCGCGGTGAAGGCGCCGATGTGCGTATCGACGTCGACTCCAAGCAGGCGATTTCCCGCACGCACATGGTGTTGCGGGTCGAGGGCGGCCAGTGGGTGGCCGTGGACAAGAGCCGCAACGGCATCTATGCCGATGGCATCCGGGTGCAGACGATTGCGGTCGACGACAGCATTCCGATCGCTCTCGGCGCGGCCACTGGCCCCAAACTGATCTTCAAGACCGCCACCCAAGTCGTGCCCGCGGCACGTCTGGCCACGGCTGCCCCGCCGGCGGCGCCCGGGCCGGCGGCGCCACCTCGGCGCCCTGTTCCCCTGCCTGCCCGTGGGCCGCAGCCTCCATACCAGCCACCAACCGCTGTGCCGCCGGCTCGGCCGAGCGGACCCGTGCCGCAGCCGCGGCCCACCGGTCCGCTGCGCGGCGCGGTACCGCCTGTGCCCCAGCAGTTTTCGCCGCCGCCACTGGGCCAGCAGCCCCCTGCGCCGCGGGCCCCGCAGGGTCCGCCGTCCGGGCACGCTGGTCCGCCGTCGGGGTCGATTCACCGTCCTGCCGGCCCGCCGCCGCGCCCAGCCAGCCCGCCGCCGCGCCCCGCCGGGCCGCCCCCGGCCGCGCCCAGCCAGCCTGCGCCGGGGTGGCCGAACCCCGCGGCAGCAGCAGCGGCTCCCCCAGCTCCACGCCCGCTGGAGCCTTCACCGGCCGACGAGGCGGATGCGCTGGCCAAGGTGACCGGCATGGTCAAACGGGTTCTGCCTCAACGCGGAACACCGGCGCTGCCGCCCGGGGCCATCACCATCGGCAGGCACTCCACGTCGGCGATCCGGGTCGATGACACGCTCGCGTCGCGTACCCATGCCTATCTGCTGCCGGCGCCGACCGGCATGCAGATTCACGACAACCACAGCAACAACGGCATTTTCGTCAACGGTGTGAAAGTGCCGGCGGCGACGCTGCAGCTCGGTGACGTTGTGACCATCGGCAACACCGACTTGGTGTTCACCGGCGTCACGCTGGAGCCGCGCACGGCTGCGGCGGCGACCGGAGGTCTGCAGGCCCACCAGGTTGGTCTGACCATCGACGGCTACCAGCTGTTGACCAGCGTGTCCTTCGCTGCCCGTCCCGGCACCCTGACCGCGGTTATCGGGCCGTCGGGTGCGGGTAAGTCGACGCTGATCAAGCTGTTGGCGGGGGCCACCCAACCGACTTCCGGGCAGGTGACGTTCGACGGTCACGACGTGCACGCCCACTACGCCTCGCTGCGTTCCCGGATCGGCGTCGTGCCGCAGGACGATGTGGTGCATCGCCAGCTCACGGTGGATCAGGCGCTGGACTACGCGGCCAAGCTGCGGCTGCCGGCGGACACGAGCAAGGCTGACCGGCGCGCGGTTGTTGAGTCGGTGTTGGCCGAACTCGAGCTGACCCAGCATCGTGCCAAGCGGGTGGAAAAGCTCTCGGGCGGCCAGCGGAAACGTGCCTCGGTGGCGATGGAGTTGCTGACTGGCCCGTCGTTGCTGATCTTGGATGAGCCGACCTCGGGTCTCGATCCCGCGCTGGACCGCCAGGTGATGTCGATGCTGCGCAAGCTCGCCGACGCGGGCCGCACCGTCATCGTGGTCACGCACTCGCTGACCTATCTGAGCATGTGCGACCAGGTGCTGCTGCTCGCCCCGGGCGGCAAGACGGCCTACGCCGGCCGACCCGACGGCATCGAGGCGGCGATGGGCACCACCGACTGGGCTGACATCTTTGCGTGGGTGTCGGCCAAGCCGGACGACGCGCACGCGGTGTTCCTGCACAACAACCCGGCGGCCGCGCAACCCGCCGCGGCGGCGGGACCGGCGGGGCCGTTGGGTGAGCCGGCCCGCACCAGCACCGGCCGCCAGGTGCTGACCCTGATGGGGCGGCAGGTCCGGCTGATTCTGGCCGATCGCGGGTACGCGGTGTTCCTGGCTCTGCTGCCGCTGGTGATGGGTGCGCTGTGCCTGGTGGTCCCGGGCAAAAACGGGCTCGGGGTGACCAAGGCCAACGGACCCTCGCCGAGTGAGCCGGCGCAGCTGCTCAGTGTGCTTATCATCGCCGCGGTGTTCATGGGCACTGCCCTGACCATTCGAGACCTGGTGGGTGAACGGAGCATCTTCCGACGCGAACAGTCTGTCGGCCTGTCTGCGGGGGCGTATCTGACCGCGAAAGTCGTGGTGTACAGCGTCGCTGCGGCTGCGCAGACCGCGATCGTCGTCGCCCTGGTGGTGGCGCTCAAAGGCGGCCCGGCACGCGGCGCGCTGGCTTTCGGCAGCCCGGTGGCCGACCTGTACGCGGCGCTGGCGTTGACGGCTGTGGTGTCGGCGATCGTCGGCCTGCTGCTGTCCGCATTGGCCCGCTCCGGTGACTGGATCATGCCGATGCTGGTGGTGATGATCATGTCGGCGATCGTGTTCTCCGGCGGCCTCATCCCGGTCAGCGGGCGCGCCGGCCTCAACCAGTTGTCGTTCCTGCTGCCGGCCCGCTGGGGCTTCGCTGCCTCTGCCTCCACGGTCGACCTGATGACCGCCAACGCCCTCAACACGGTCGACGATCCTCTGTGGCGTCACCAGCTCACGTGGTGGCTCACCGATGTGGGCATCCTGCTGGCCCTCGGCGTCGCCGCGACGATCGTCGTGGCGCGGCTGTTGCGACTGCCGTCCACCGACGCCACTGGTGCCGGCGGGCGCACGACGATGTCCATCGTGGTGGTTATTGCTCTCCTGGGCGGGTTCGTCGCTGGTGCGTCGTACTTGACCCGCGGCAGTCACATCCGTGACCACGCCGCGACGGCGGACCTGCCCAACATGCCCGCGCAGGGGGCGCCGCCGAGCCAAAAGCCGGTGGCCGCAGGCGATCTTGCCGGGCTGCTGCCGGACGCATCGGCGGTCGGGGGTGTCATGGGGTCGACGATGACGGTCACCGGAGCGAACCCGGCGACCACTTTGGCCGCCAGCACCGTGGACCCGGCCAAATGCGCGGGTGTGACCGCTGCCGGCACCGCGCAGGTCTATGGGCCCAGCAATCCGACTGGGGTCGCCGGTTTGAGTTTCACCTCCACCGACCCCAACGTGACGGTCACCGAATATGTGCTGGGCTACCCCGACGCCGACCACGCTGCGTCAGTCCAGAGTGACCAGATCAACGCTTGGCATCCCTGCGCGCGCACCACCGCCAACCTGGCCGCTGACGGTCAACCGCCGTCGCCGGTGGCGATCGGTGAGGTCAGCTTGCCCAATGGCCATGCCGCGGCGGATCTGACCATGGGCTCCAAGGCATGCCGCCACGTGCTGGTCACGGACTCCAACGTGCTCATCGACGTGCTGGTCTGCGGGCCCAACGCCGGCGCGCATGCCGACGATGTGGTCGCCAAGATCACCGACAAAATCCACTGACCCCGTACGGCGACGCCAATTTTGAAATTGGCGTCGGGAGGGTCGCCGATTCAGCTTTAGAGTAATGCCGGGGAGGTTCCCTGGGGGGCGCCGCAAATGTGTGTGCGGAGCGCTTCGGTTGACACAGAAAGTAGGAAACTGAATGAAGTTCCGTACGACTCTTGTGGTCGGTGCCGCGGTGGCGGGCATCGCGCTCAGCGGCTGCTCCAGCCAGCCCAGCGGCGGCGGCCCGGCCAGCGGTGCCGACGCTTCGCAGTTGGTGTCGCAGTCGGCCACCGCGATGAAGGCCGTGACCGGTGCACATGTCGTGATCACGGCCGACGGCAAGGTGCCCAACGTCAAGATCACCAAACTCGAAGCCGACATCGCCGACAAACCTGCGGTGGTCGCCACCGGTGAGGCCACCATGCAGGTCGGCAACGGCCAAACCCAGAGCGCCAAGCTGATCTACCTGGACGGGCGCTTGTATTCCGACATCGGTGAGCCGGGCAAGTGGGTTGACTACGGCCGCGGCGACTCGATCTACAACCTGGGCGTGATTTTCGATCCGAGCCAAGGCCTGGCCAACGCCCTCTCGAAGATCAAGGACGCCAAGGAAGCCGGGTCCGACACGATCAATGGAACCGACGCCACCAAGGTGACCGGCACCATTTCGTCCAATGACGTTGCGCAGCTTGCTGGTTCGCGCAAGGCCCCGCAGAACGCGAAGGACGTGCCGATCACCGTCTGGATCGACAAGAAAGATCCGCACAACCTGCTGCAGGCGCAGGTGGAGTCGCCGTTGGCGCAGGACGCCAAGGTGACCATGACGCTCTCGGACTTCGGCAAGACCGTCACCGTCGAGAAGCCGCAAGTCACCAACCCCACCGACGCCGGCAACTGACCTCACCGACCACTCCGGCGCCGCGACATGCTCCGTGCGCGCCGCCTGAAAGGACTTTTCTTCCAATGAAATTCACCGTTTTCAGCCGCCGTACCGCTGCGGCCGCCGTGGCTGTGCTGGCCGCGTCCACGTTCAGTGTTATCGAGTCCGCACCCGCTGGCGCTGTCAGCGGCTATGGCGCCATCGCCTACAACCCGTACGATGCCGCTGGCTGGGCGATTGATTACCCGACCCGGCAGGCGGCGTCGCAGGCTGCAGTGAACTCCTGCGGCTACACCGACTGCGAGGCGCTGACCACCTTCACCGGCTGCGGGGCGGTAGCTAAGAGTCATTCGCTGAAGGTGGTGCAAGGCGGCAGCGGCACTACCCTGGCCCGCGCCGAGGCAAGCGCTCTGCGGCAGCTCAATGCCGCCGATGGCTATATCGATACCTGGGCGTGCAACTAACTCTGTTGCCGCACAACGCGAAAACAACAAGTTTTAGTTGTCACCTGCACGTGCTATCTGTCACCTGACCTGAGAGTAAACAGTGACCGAGCAGCACTACTACGAGATTGACAAGGTTCGCCTTCATGGCCGGTGGGTGCCGCGACGACGTCGTCACCGCGGCGCCCACCGCGCCTGAAACCAATAGATAGTTCGACATTCGGGGGTCGTCGTGGACGCATCCACACCAGCGCGGCGGGGGCTGCGCACCATCACCGGCGCTCTCGCCGCCAGCACCATCCTGCTGTTATCGGCGTGCACGGGGGCGGTGGTCGCCGGTCATGGGGTGTCCCCGATCAACGACCCCACCCATGTGGGCGATCTGCCTGCCGCCGATGGTCCCAGCGGCGTCAAAGACGGAGCGCCGCCGGCCACGGGAACCGTGCAGAACACGAACAACGGCGACATCGATCGACTCATCCTCCTGGCGATCAACGACCTCGCCGACTACTGGCAAACCACCTACCCCACAACAGATTTCAAAGGCAAGTTCACCCCGGTCCCCAACCTGGCATCCTATGATGCCCGCGACCCCAACAGCCCAGAGCTGTGCGGCGAGAAGACCTATGAGCTGGTCAACGCCTTCTACTGCCCACCGGATAACCTCATGGCCTGGGACCGTGGTGTGCTCGTCCCCGCCGGACGCAAGTACTTCGGCGACATCTCCGTCGCCGGGCTGATCGCCCACGAGTACGGCCACGCCATCCAGCGCATGGCCAAGATCGTCAACAAGAAAAGCCCCGTGGTCGTGCGCGAACAGCAAGCCGACTGCTTCGGCGGCGCCTACATCTACAACGTGGCGGCCGGCAACTCGAAACGCTTCCAGGTGAGTACCGGGGACGGGCTCAATCACGTTCTGGCAGGACTCATTACGATCCGTGACCCCAGCTACGGGCCCCAAGACGAAGAACTCCTCGAAGAGGGCCACGGCACCGCGCTGGACCGAGTCAGCGCCTTCCAGATCGGATTCACCCAGGGGCCAGCCGCATGCGGGAAGATCGACATGCGTGATGTCGAGCGCCGCCGCGAGGGGCTGCCGATGGAGCTCGACGAAGAACCCAACCGCGACAACAAGCGCCGCGGCACGGACGTCCCGCTCGACCAGGGCGTGTTCACGGTGCTGGTGGACACCCTCAACGCCGTGTTCGAGCCGAAGAACCCGCCGAAAGTCAGCTTCGATTCGGCCAGCTGCGCCGACGCCAAAGGCGGCTCCCCGGCGTCCTACTGCCCGGCCACCAACACCATCGTCCTAGACCTGCCGGAGCTGCAGAAGCTCGGAAAGCCAGCCGACGAAATCAAACAGAAGCTCCTGCTGCAGGGCGACAACACCGCCCTGTCCATCGTGGCATCGCGGTACATGCTTGCGCTGCAACACGAAAAAGGTGTGCCGCTCACCGGCGGCCCAGCGGCGTTGCGCACGGCGTGCCTGACCGCCGTGGCCGAACGCAGCATGGTCAAGCCGGTGAAGACGCCCAGCGGACAGAACCTCACGCTGGCCGCCGGCGACCTGGACAAGGCCGTCGCCGGACTGCTCACCAACGGTATCGTCGCGACCGACGTCAATGGTGATGGTGTCATCGCTGGCTTCACCCGCATCGCGGCGTTCCGCGCCGGCCTCATCGGGAACCACGACGACTGCTACGACCGCTTCGCCTAACCACCCGCTGGCACGACTCCCGGGCCTACTCCGTTGAAAGAGGGGCGTCGATGAAGGCACGCGTCTACGACTACGTGGTGCTCACCGCCGATGTCCCCGGCAGTTCCGGGGACAGGACCATCCCCAAGGGCACGCGTGGCGCGGTCATCGACGCCTATGACCGACCAACAGAGCGATACACCGTCATCGTGAACATCACCGACGACCGATCATTGTCGGGATCGCGCCGCGACAACGTGATACTGAGTCCCGATCAATTCGACCTCGCGCCAACGGATTAGCAGGCCGAAGACCTCCCGGGCCGGTTCAGCGGTGGTAGCCCGCGCCGAAGTCAACCGACAGCGCCGCGGCCAGCTCCGCGATCCGGCGCCGGTACGTCGCGCCGAGCTGGTCGAAGACAATGCCGGCGCCGGCCGCGATGTGTCGGTCGTAGGGAAGATCGATCACACGCCCCGGCATGATGTGACGCTCAAACTGGGCGATCAGATCTTTCATATCGACCCCCGGGCGACCTGGCGTCACGTGGTTGATCACCACACAGGCGCGGTGGGCCAGGTCCTGGTAACCGTTGAGGCGCAACCAATCCAGCGTGGTCGCCGCTTGCCTGGCACCGTCGACCGATGCGGTGGCGACGACCACGACGTCCGAGACGGTGGACAGCACGCCGAGGGACGCTGAGTGAAACAGACCTAGGCCGCAGTCGGCGAGCACCAGATTGTAGAAAGGGTTTACGCGCTCGACGATGCCCGTCCAGTCGTCGGCGCTGAAATCACGCTTGGCGACACTGTATGGGTCCGATGCGATGACTTCGAGGTTGGCATCGGTCGTGCGCGTGTATGCGCGCAGCGCGTTGGAACTGTTGATGTTGTTGTCCGCCAACAGGTCTGCCACGCTCACCTCGGATGGCAGCCCGGCCCGGTCGGCGAGGTTGCCGCAGTCCGGATCAGCGTCCACGGCGAGAATCCTGTCGCCACGAACGTCCGCGAGAAGCGATCCGAGGGCCACCGTGACCGAGGTCTTGCCCGCGCCGCCTTTGAGCCCGATGATCCCGATCTGGTAGGAGCCCACGACGTTGCTCCGGATGCGGCTGAACAGATCACGCTCATAGATTTCGTCGCGGGAGGGACCGAGGTTGATGCGGGTCGTGGCGTACACGGCGCGACGCCAGCCGCGCCGCGGCAACGTCCTCGCGGCGCCCCGGGCCGCCACCGTCGACACGGATTCGGCGGCGGTGGGCAGGCCGAGCTCGGCGGCCGCCTCGGGCGCCATCTGCAGACCAGGCAGCACCTGATCCTGCCCATAGAAGGGGTTGCTGGCAGGCTCCGGATAGCCGGCGCCAGCAGGCCCCGACGGGTGCGCCGGCACCGGCGGGAGCTGAGGGAAAACCTGGGTCCGCTCCAGCTCCTGGGCGGGCCCGCCAACAGTGGCCGGCACCCGTCCATGGGTGGCAATAGGGTCAACGCCGGCAGGATTTTCGCCGTAAAACTGCTGCTCAAATTGGTTATTCATGAAATACCTCTCAACGTGTGCATCCCCGTGCACACCAAAATGTTTCGCATCGACCCTACGTCGGGACGCGTGCTACCGCCCTGGCACGACGCTTCAATCGAAGGTCAGCGGCGAGTGGATCGTTAGCTGGCGGCTGGTGCCCGCGGGCTGCGTGAACGGCCGGTTCGTGGCCGAGCGTGGTGCGTCGTAGGGTTGGGCGGATGGGGCTCGGGGGGACGCGACGTCGATGACTGCGCTGCTGCTGTCGTTGGCGGGCCTGGCGCTCCTGGATTCGGTCAACGTGTTGAACATCGGCGTCGTCTCGGCAGTGATCTACGGCAGCCGGTTGAATCGTCAGTCGGCGCTGCCGGGTGGGGTGAGCTTCATCGTCGGGCTCCTGGCCGTGACGACCCTCTTTGGCCTGGGCGTCGTGCTCGGCCTGGGGCTACTTGCTGATCTGACCACGTTTCACCTGACGCCCACGGTCCGGTTGTGGGGCGAGCTCGCGCTTGGACTGGTGCTGATCGTGGTGGCCTTCGTCCCGTTGACGGCGCACACCACGGCTCCGGGATGGGCGCTGGCGGCAATGCGTGAGCGTCCATGGTTGCTCGGATTCTTGGGCGCGGCAATCGGTCTCGGGCAGGCGCCCACAGCGGTTCCCTATTTGGCGGGGCTGGCGATGATCTCGGCGATGCACCCACTGCCGCCGGCGTGGCCGGTCATCGTGGTGGTGTATTCGGCGCTCACGGTGCTGCCGTGCGTGGTGTTGCTCGGGCTGTCAACTCGTGCGAGCAGGCACGCCGATCGACTCCAGCGCTGGCTCGTACGTGGCCTCACGCGGTACGGGCCGCTCGGGGTTCGCCTGCTGTTTCTGGTCGCCGGTGTCGCGATGGTCGCTGATGCGCTTGTTCACGCGCGCCGATGGTGGTGACGCTGGGGCCTGTGACGCCCCGGTCGTACCGTGTACTTGCTTAGGCGCACACCGACATTCGGATGACCAAGCCGTGGTACATGGCCTCGACGCATGTCAGCAGGGCACGCGCCTCACCCATGTCCTCGTCGACGGCCAGTCCGGCGAACTCGAGTCGCAGCTGCCCCAGCCGCTGCAGTAACCGCAGCATCGTGCGGGCGGCGCGCGGATGGTCTACCGCCGGCACCACCATCACGTCTTTGATCACTTCCTCCAGTTGCGCGGTGGCCCGCTCGTAGCGGGTCAACTCCGGTTCCTCGGCCGGCGTTGCCTCCCCGGCCGGAGCGTCGGCAGCAGCCGAGCGGGTCGCCGCCGGGGCGGTGATGTCTTCGGGGCGGACATAGCGGAACGTGAGGGCGATGCCTTTGGGGCTGGCCAGGTGCACCGTCATTCCATCGACGACAGGCGTCGAGTGCCGGACCCGGACGCCGTCGACGTAGATGCCGTTGCGGCTCTCGTAATCGACCATGCACCACTGTTTCTCGCCGGGGATCAGCCGGGCGTGCACCCGCGATACCGCGAAGTGCTCGACTGACAGGACTGAGGGCCGCTGGTCGCGGCCAACGATGAACGCGCCATCGGCCGCGTGCCGGATCGAGGTGTGGCCGTCGTAGGTCACCATCAGGTCGGGTCCGACCGTGGCCGCACTGTCCCCCATCGCCAGGCCCCCCTTCCGTGCTGCGGTTCGTCGCCAGCTAAACCATAGCGTTATCGCAGATTTTAAGCCAGTAACTGCAGCGGTATCGCGGTCATTGAGCCTTTTGTCGAGCATCTTGACGACCGGTGACCTCCCGCATAGCGCCTACTGCTGTCCATGTTGTTGCAGGTTATGGGGCTATTTGAGGGGAATGGGACAGAAAGGTTCCCGCCGCTCTTGCATCTGTAGCGTTGCTACGGTTAGAGTGTGTCAACGCTACGGTTACTGATCCCGAGAGAGGCCACCACATGACCACCACCGCCAAGACCATCCGGACCACCAGCACCCGCACCAAGGCCACCGGCCGCGGCACCGTGGTCCGCCTGGCCACCGCCGCCGTCCTGGCGAGCATGGCCGCCACCGCGGCCGGCGGTACCGCTGCCGCCGCACCGTCCGCGCCGCTGCCGACGTTCACCGGCTACGGCAACGGCAACCATGACAGCACCGGCAGTGACACCACCAACGGCGGCGGCGACACGGCGTCGGTGTTGCTGTCGCCCAAGCAGGTCGCCGCGGCCCTGGGGACCGGACCCCTCAAGGAAATCTCGACCTCGTCCAAGCTGGGCGACGGGGCGGCCGACATTTCGCCATCGTCCTGCATCGCCGCCTACTCTCCGGCTGATTCCGGCGCCTACAAGGCCACACCGGACACGGTGGTCAAGGACATCCTGGCGGACGCCAAGGACGAGATTCGCATCACCCAGGCCGTCGTGGTCATGGCCGGCAAGCAGGACGTCGCCGCCCAGATGAAAGCCACTGTCGCGCAGTTCAAGGCGTGCGCCGGCGTCACGATCACCGGACACGACTCGGAAGGCCCGCGCAAGTGGGCCCTGGGCGATCCCGAACTCAACGCCGACAAGACGGTGCTGTCGATCGTGCAGCGCAACGCCGAGGACGGTCAGTCCTGCGAGCGTGCGGTCGCCGGCTACGGCAACGCGATCATCGACGTCATGGCGTGCGTCACCGGCTCGGCGCACGGCAAGGGCGTGGCCTTGGCCAATGCGCTCTCCGATCAACTTTCCAGCCAGAAGGCCTAAGGCCCAGCCCCGCTCCCCCCGTCGGTGAACACCCCGGCGGGGGGACGCACACATTCCTGCACCCGAACCCCACCGACGTAAGGCAAGCTAACGCCATGAGCTACGACCGCAACAGCGACGCAGAAGAAACGTCCGCCTGGCCCGGCACTCAGCCACCGTTTTCCGCCCCGGTACCACCTGCTGTCCCGCAGACCGGCGCACAGGCACAGCCATGGCAGCAGCCCACCGCCCAACCGAGCCCCAGCGGATGGGTTCCCCCCACCCCGCCGGGGCAGGCGCCGGGCGCCCCATTCACCGGCTACGGTCAGCCGCAAACACCCCAAATGCCCACCCCGGCAACCGAATCCGGCGGCTCCAAAAAGGGCATCCTCGCCGCGGTGGCCGTTGTCGTTGTCCTGGCTGTCGGTGGCGCCGGGTTCTACTTCTGGACACCCATCTCAGACAAACTGCTTGGGCAGTCCTCCACCACCAGCTCGGCCACCTCCAGCGCCACAACCACGAGCCCGCCACCACCGAGCACCACCGCCACCAGCAGCGCACCCGCTCCCAGCGCGGCCGCACCAGGACCCGGCGCCGCAGCCACGCCCGCACCCAGCGCGCCGCCGAAAGCCGCTGCGCCCGTAGACCCGGCCGACCTGCAGTCCTATCTGGCGACAGCGGACGCACTCTCGACGCGATTCGGGGGCGCCGACATGCAGCCCGTGGGCTTGGGCAAACAGCCCATGAGTGATATCGATGTCAGCCCGTTCAAATGCTCGGGCGCCGCCGTCCCCGGCGCCTCACAGGCGTGGAGTGGCAGCGGATTCACCGGCTTCGTTCAGCAGGTCGTCAACGACAGTGCCGGCGCCCACAAATTCGTGCAGACGCTGGGCACCTTCCGCACTCCAGAGGCCGCCAAAGCGTTCGTCGACAGCCAACTGAGCCAGTGGCAAGGCTGCGCCAACACCGATCTCACGATCACCCCCAACGGCGGCAAGAGTGACCACGCCACCTTGGGCGCCGTGGCCACCACCGACGGGGTGAACACCATCGTGCTTACCCCGCCCGCTGTGGGATCGCGCCAGTGTGAACGCGCCATGACCTCAAGCAGCAACGTCGTGATCGACGTGCGGGCCTGCGCCGTCAACGTCGGCACCACCGGATCGGCCATCGCCCGCGACATCAGCCAGAAAATCGCCGGGCCACGCTAACCAGCAACGCGCACGCGAGCGGCCGCCGGCATATGCCACAGTTAGGGGCGACACACCGGCGGCCGCTCACACGGCAACCACGCAGGGGGAACTCGGGCCTGGTCCGAGTACGAGGTAAGGGGACTGTGCGATGAGCGCACCAGAACAGGGAAGCAGCGGCGCGAATCCGGAGAATGGTCCGGCCGTGGCATTCGAATCGACAGGCCTGTGGCCGATCGACGACCCCGAGCAGACCACCCACATCCAACGCCCACCGGCCACCCTGCCGACGCCCGCATCACCGGCTCCCGCCGAACCATCCGCGCCGGCATCGGTCGCCACCCCACCGGCAGCCGCGACGCCGCCTGCTGCAGCGCCGGCAGCTGCCGACCCTGCACCACACGTGGACCCGGAGGCGACCTCGGTGGTGCACCGGCCCACCGACAACTACACCCAGCCGTGGGAAGCCGCCGCACCATCTGCGACACCGCCGTCACCGGCACCCGCCCCTGGGTTTCCGGGCTACCCGCCCGCCGGCGGCCACCAGCAGCAGTACGGCGGTTACCCGCAGGGCGCCGGATACCAGCCGGCACCCGGGTATCCCACCGGGCCCAGTGGCGCCCCCGCCGGTTACTCGCCCAACCCGGGCTACCTGCACCCGCAGCAATCGGCAGCGGCCGAACCTGCGCCGGGTAGCTTCGAGTTCACCCCGGTAATCGCGACACGTTCTGGCCGGCGCCGCCCCGTCTGGCTCATCGGCGCCGCCGGCGCCGCGGTGATCGCTGTCGCCGCGATCGGTGTCACAGGCTTCTGGAAGCCCGGCTTTTTCGTCACGCGGCAGCTGAACGTGTCCAAAGTCCAAGAGGGCGTGCAGCACATCCTGACCGACCCGAACACCGGATACGGCATCAGCGGCGTCAGCGGGGTGGCGTGCAACGACGGGCACGACCCCTCGGGGGATCAGGGAACCAAGTTCCGCTGCTCCCTGTCGGTAAACGGTGCGCCGCACTCCGTAGAGGTCACCGTCGTCGACGATCACGGCACTTACCAGGTCGGCAAAGTCACCTAGCCACACGCTCGGATTGAAGAAGCGCACGCGCGCCCCACATCACCGGATGCGTAGTGGACCTCGGTGGCGCCCCCAACACGGGCAGGCCCGCCGTGTGCAGGCGGACATCGTGGTTGGCCGCGACCGGCCCGCCCACGATCGTGACGCCGGTGCAGGCCAGCCCGTCGACATCACGATCATCAACGCGACAAAGAACCGACCCCATAGCGTCCTGCGTGGACACGCCGGCTAGTCAGCCAAGCGTTCCAAAGCACGTTTGGCGTACTTGCGCACATCGGAGTTCGCATCGTCGACGTAAGGCGCGATCCGCTCACGCACGCCGCGGGCCTTCATCGCAATCAATGCCCGCAGCGCGAACCATGTCCATTCGGTGTCCAGCCAAGTCAAGACGATCTCTTGCGCCTCAGGGGTTTTCACCCGGCCCATGTATTCGATGAAATCACCGCGTGCCACCTCCGGCGGCATCTCCACGAGCAGCGCCGCGATGGTCGGGAAGTCTTTGACGGTCGCGATGCGGGCGAGCGCGAACTGCGCGCAGTCCGCTGCCCGCCGGGGTATCGGCGGTCGGCGCCGGAGCTGAGCGGCCAGCAGGTCGATGGATTCCCTGTTGCCGCGGTTGGCGATGTCGTCGAGGCCGCGGATCAGGCCGATACGAACGGCATTGCGGTGATCGGTTTCCGGACCGGGGATGCGTTCTTCCAGATGGGTGAGCCAGTCAAGGAAGATGGGGATCCCTTGCGGGACGAACCGGACATGGTCGGCGAGCTGGTTGACCGTATAGCACGGCACACCCGCGGCGGCGAGCTCCTCCATAATCCGGCGGTCAAACCCTCTCTCGCCGTGGTGATACCAAGCCGGGAGGTTGTTCATCCAGTCATCGCCTTCGGGCATGCCCTGGTAGGTCACGGGCGGCCAGGTGCCGTCGGGCATCCTTTTTGGTGTCGACGGACGCCGCGTCGGTGGCGTTCGGCGTACCGCCCGGGCGGCCGCGACGCGGTCGCGCGGTAGCTCGGTGCTGGTGGCCTCGATCGCGGCGACGGCCTGTCGCAATGCGCTGATGACGTCGTTCCGCACCGGCTCGCGCTGGACCCCCGAGGAATGTGGCGTACCGTCGCACTCGGTCATACTGCGAGCACCCGCATGTCAGGCGCCAGCAGGTCGCTCACCTGCGACCAGGGCACGTGATCACCGGTAAACCGTGACCGAATTGACCGTCTTCGAAATGGATTTCGATTCCTACGGCGGTCGGAATCCAGCTGTGGAAGTTCTTCTCGGCGGGCGCGTTGCCTGGCTCATCGCTCATCGGCCGCCGATACACGGTGGGCCAGATTTTCTTGGTCTGCTCGGAGACGCGGCGGAGCCCGGCCTGGGTATCGACGAACAGGTCGTCGAGGGTGATCGGTGTGGCGGTGCGGATGTCGATCACGATGGTGGTGACGTAGTTCAGCGGATGGGCTGCGCCCTGGTGGTAGTAGGCGCCATGGAGTACCTGCGCGATCGCAGTGGGCCGAAAGCTCACGGTCGGGGTGGAATCAAACGTCGCGTGGTCACGATCGACGTCGTCGCCGTCGAGCAGGCTTCCCATAGTTCGGCCGGATGCCACGCTGGCATTGTTGAATGCTGTTGCCACAGCGTCATTTCCGCCCGAGAGCTGGCCGACGTTGACGTGCCATCGGGTACCGAGATCGATCACTGTGGTCGAGACGTCGTATGTCGCGCCGTAGCTGGTACCGGTATCAGCCAGGGCGATGCCGGCGGCGACCAACGCCGCAGCGAGCAGGGCCGCGACCATCGCGGCCGCTCGGGTCATGGACATCGTCCTCGCTATCACGCCGGAATCTTCTGAGTAATCAGTGCGAGCACCGCCTGAGCAATCCGCGGGTCTGTCGACAAGTGCGGTGCACCGACTTCGACCAGCACCTGTGCGCGCAGCGCATACACGCTTACGCTACCCGGTCCGTTGACGGTCTCGGCGTACCGCGCCATCAGCGTCACCGCGTCTGGTTCGGTCAGGGTGTCGCCGGCGTCAAGCACACCGGGCGACGGGTGAAGCTGGCATTGCCGTGCAGCAGCAGTGAGCGCCCCGAAGACCCGGCGGGCGGTATCGGCGTCGGGATACACGGCGATGTGTTGCGACACACCGACATTGCTTGATCCGCTGTAGCGGGTGGAGGCGAAGTTCACCCACGTGCTGCCGAACGCCTCGTCCTCGTTGGCAAAGTGTCGGCACGGTGCCGACAGCTCAGTGTCCCTGCTGTGGTCGACCCACGGGCTGGTGCGGTCCTCGAGGGGGTTTGCGTGCAACGTGGGTCCGCCGCCATCGCTGACGATGGACTGCACCTGCTCCAGCGGCACTAGCATGTCGCGGCTGTGTGGAACTCGGGCCGGGGACGCTGCCGCCGCGGGGACAGTGACGAGCCATATCGTGGCCCCGACAGCGGCCACGCCACGACTTGGCCGGCTTCGCAAGAGGTCGTTCCATGCCATGCAGTCTGTTCCCCCTCATTTTTCCCAGACACGTTGGGCGGCAGGCGATCTACGTTCCGCGCGCCGATGCGCTCAGTAGCCGGGATTACCCAGCCAACTCGCGTCCGGGTTGACCAGGAACTGGGCGTAGTAGGACCCATCGCAGTAGACACCGTTAGCGGGGGTGGTGGCGCACGTCGTGCTCCCGTACTTGATGAAGCTGTTCGGCGGCAACACCCGCTGTGGACCGCCGGCGACAAAGCGAAGTTGGGCCGTCGAATCGTAATGAGGTTCGGTATCCCCGGTGAACCAGCCGATCTGGTTGGTCCCCGCCGGTGCACCCGGGATAGAGCCGGTGCAGCCGAAGCTGCCGTCCTCCCAGATACCGCAGTTCAATCCGTTTAGACTGGAGAACCATACCCCTGGCTTGCCGTCGATCCGGAAGCCCTCGAAGTCGAGCTTGGTGTAGCGACTGATGTCGGGATAGGGCTTCTTCGGGGTATCAGCCGACGCCGGGGCCCCTCCGGCGAGAACAGCACCGGACACGGCAGCACACACCGCGGCCGTGACAACAAATCGCTTCATCTTCTTCTGCCTTTCACTGTGGTGGGTGGCTTGTCTCTCGCGTGGCCCAAGTGAGTCGCGGCCATCGGACCCCGGACAGCTCGAACACGTTGCCGCCTACGGCCACTCAGTCACCGGCGATAGCTCCATCCGGGTACTGTCTACTCGGCCAATTCGGCGCCGTGAAGCTGCCGGCCCGCCCAATGAGCTCACGCCGCGGGGATCCGCTCGAACGTCAGTCGCTCCAAGGCCACACCGTTAACGAGCTCGCCGCGCTCGGCCGGATGTTGGAAGTAGAAGCGGCACAGCCAGTACAGACCGGTCCCACCGGGTACCCAGGTGTTGGCGCTCGCGATGATCTGCCGGGTACCGTCGCTGCATTCGAAAACGATGGGGCGCATGCCTTTTCCACGTTTGGTCAGCGGAGTGCTGGTGATGTCGACAATGTCATCCCAGACGATGGTGAAGGTCCGATCCCCGGGGAGCGAGTAGGCGATCCCTTCCGGCGCGAGGATCAGGGTGGGCCTGCCCTTGATGACGTTCCGCAGCATCATCACCGCACCGATGACGCTGATGATGACCAGGACGATCAGGCGGCCGGCGTCTCGGCTGCTCGCGGTTGGCAGGTCGTCATGCACCTGCGACCCGAACAACAGATACAGCCCTCCACTGAGGGCCAACGCCACGCACATCACGACCGCCCACGGCTGGGCCGGAACAGCATCGAGCGTGGTGCCCGACTCGTCGAAACTGCCACGCAGCTTGTTTGACGCCGTGAACAGGACAATCAACCCGACGGTCATGATGCCGAACGCCACCGCCGCACACAGTGCGATGAGTGTGGCCAACCAATGCGACTCGCCTGCTGCATTGATCGCGATATACCCGAAGTACGCGAACAACGAACCGATCACGGCCATGCCGATCGAGAACAGCACACTTCGGTTCTTCCAGCCCTCAGGCTTCGGTAGCGCGCTCATGGCCGCACTCGGATGTGGTTGTCCACCATGGCAGTTTCTCCCCCAATACTGACCCGTTGTGTGGCCTCCTCATCGATTGTCCCGCGAGTTCAGGACACTGCCCGACACCAATTCTCAAGCGCCCCGGAGGGCACCAGAGTCCGGCTGTCCTATTGCCGGCTCGGTCGCACCGAGAGCGCACCGCCGCTCATCGAGAATGTGAGGGGCGGTAAATCGCCTCTGGCGCAACGCGGCTCAACCTAGCCCGGTGCGGACGGCCGACGTCCGCCGGGCAGCGTGCGACACGGCACCAGTCCGGACTAGCCGAAAGGGCAGGGCAGGCCGCTGCCATCGACGCCGGTGGACAGATTCCGCGGCTCGATCAGAATCAGTCCGGGGATCAGTAATCCCAGCGCCACCACGACCGCCCAGAGCACCACCAGCACTGCTCCCACGCGGGCTGTTGCGCAGCTGCGGGCGGCCCGGGCGTACAGGACGGCGCCCACCAGTACAGCCAGGACCGCGAGCCCGATCGACACCAATACCGTCCACCCAAGCGGTGAGTTGTTCGGCAGTGGCGGAAAGTCGGACTGTTTGCAGTGGTGGCGCGCCTCCTCCACCCACCACTGATCCCGCCCCCAGCCCCACGCCACCAAACCGATGTCGCCCACGAGGGCGGCAAAGCCAGCGAAAATCCACCACCGCGCTGAACCGGCCGAATCGCTCAAAACCATTGGGCGCGCATACCTTCCAGAAACTCCGGCGTCAACGGGTAGCCGGCCGCGTCCCCGATCACGGCGTCGATCCCGCAGTGTGGGCATAATCCGGTCTGGCCGCGCCGGCCGGACTCGGCGGCGATTTGCGGGGCCGGGTCGATCCAGTCGACAACCTCCCCTGGCGGGAAAGTTCGGCCGCAGTGAAAGCACCCGCAGCGGATGCTCGCGGCCAGCTCGTCGCGATGGTCGCGGCAATGCCGATGGGCACCGTCGAGGTTATTCAACGAGCTTGGCGCCTGCGAAGCATGACAGCGACGACCGTGATGGCGACCGTCACCGCGCCCATGACAGAAAAAAAGATGTACAGCCACGTGTTGTCGCGCGGGGCGCTGATCCACAGGACCGCATCGTCCGAAGAGCACGAAATACGCAGTGGGCCGCGGTCTGTCGGTAGGACGGCGACCGCCCAATACTTCGTAGCGTTTCGACGCGACCCAAGCGATTCCCGGCGGTTTGCGCCTACGAAAGGCGCCAGCGTCAGGGACTCGCCACCGGATGTGGTGGCAGTGCAACGGATTTGCGGATCATCGTTGTGGACGTAAACGACATCGCGGCCCCGCCCCGGTTCGACAACATCACCGCGCCCAATCAATGTGCTCGAGTCATGGGTGGCCATCGACCCCAATGGCACCACGACCGCGAACAGAAAGACGACGAACGCCCCAAACCACAGGCGCTGGCTGCGGGTCCACGTGGCCCAAATCGGTGCTCGCCCCTCAGAGGCCGCCGACCTACGGTCGTCTGCATCATCAGCCTCCATCGAGCTTGCATCCCTCAACCGGACGGCGCGCGACGCCGAGACCGATATCGCTAGTCAGGTAACAGTTTTCACGCATGTCAGCGTCAGCTGTAGTTGGCCAATTCGGGGATTAACTTGCGATCAAGGTATTGAATCGCTAGGTAGCCGCCCGGGTCGGCCAGCGCCGCAACTGTGCCTGGGTCGTCGACGACGATCAGGCCCGGGTTGGCGGTCAACGCCCCCGGCAGGCCTGCCTGCCCGCCGCCGCCGGCGGCCTTGTCGGTGCGCACCACGATCACGAGGTTGGTCTGGACCAAGTACAGCTTGGCCTGATCGGCCAGCACCCGCGTCGGTCCCTTGTCGTCGGGTTGGCGTACCAGCTTGTTGTCGTAGTTCAAGCCCAAACCGGCCAGGAAATCCGCCGCGAAAGATGGCGTCAGCGTCTGGGTGACACCGTCGTCGGAGTAGTTCAGCACCGAGACGGTTTTGCCGACCAGCTTGGCGTTCTGATTCCTCAGGTCGGTCTGCTGGGCCCCAACCTGGGTGATCAGCGCGGTGGCGTCGTGGTCGCGGCCGACGATCTTGCCGATCCACTGCAGCTGGGTCTGCCAGTTCCATACCGCGCTGGTATCCGAAGGGCGGGTGATCGTCGGGGCGATCGCCGACAGGCGCTGGTAGGTCGCGTCGTCGATGTCGCCGGTGGCGATGATGACATCGGGGTGCGCGCCCTTAATCGTGTTGGTGTCAACGAAATTCATGACCGCCGGCTTGCCAGTGATCTTGTCCTGCATCCACGACGGAGGATCGGCTTTCACCCCGCCGATCGCCACCGGCTGCACCCCCAGCGACAGGACCGCATCAGCATCACCCGGGCCGATCGCCGCGATCGCCGTCGGGGCCTCCTTGATCTCGGTGCTGCCGTGCACATGGTTGAACGTCTGGGCCGTGTAAGGCGCCTTCGAAGGCCCGGCGGCATAGAACACCATTCCCACGCCCACCACCAGAGCGATGACCGCGAGCACCGCCCCGGCGATGATCAGCCGCTTCCTGCGCCCCGGGCCCGGGGCCGGGGCCGGGGCCGGCAAGCCGCCCTGCCCGGCGGGAGCGCCCGGGCCGTAAGGGCCGCCCGGTCCGGGGGGACCGACCAGTCCGCGAGGCTGGGTCGGCCCCTGCGAAATGTTGTATCCATCGGTCGGCGGGAACGGAAGGGGCCGCGGCCCACTGGAATACGCCGGCGGAATGGGCCCGGACGGCCCACCCGGACCCGTCTGGGGTCGGGCCGACCATTCTTGGGTCGCCGTCGATCGCGGGATGGCCATCGTGGGGTCGTTGATCGCGGCCGCGGCCGCGGCCGCCAACTCTTTCGCCGACTGGTAGCGCTCGGCCGGATTCTTGGCCATCGCTTTGGCGATCACCGCATCAATGGCACGGGGCAGCTCTGGCACCACGTCGGTGGCGCGCGGCGGCGGCGCCTGCAAGTGCGCCGCCATAATCGCCGACACGCCGCCAGGCAGTCCCGCAAACGGGGACTTGCGGGTCAGCAGGGTGTACAGCGAGCAACCCAAGGAGTAAATGTCCGAGCGGTAGTCGACGACGCCCCCGGCCAATGCCTCCGGGGAGGCGTACGCCACCGACGCCATCACCGTGCCGTCGGTGGTCAGTTGCACCGCGTCGTCGAGGGCCCGGGCGATACCGAAGTCGGCGAGGAACACCCGTTCCTCGTCGGCGTCGTGCTCATCGGGGGCGAGCAGGAAGTTGGCCGGCTTGATGTCGCGGTGCACGATGAGGCGCCGGTGCGCGTAGTCCAGGGCCTTGGCGACCTCGGTGATGATGTGCACGGCTCGGCCCGCGGTCATCCCGCCCTTGGCGAGCACTTCGCCGGCGTCGGTGCCCGCGACGAGCTGCATGGCGATCCACAGTTGGCCGCCTTCGGTCTTGCCCTGCGCGTACACGGCCACGATGTTGGCGTGGCTGAGCTGGGCGGCCACCGAGGCCTCGCGCTCGAAGCGAGCCTGGAAGGTGCCGTCGCGGGACAGGCCGGCATCGAGAATCTTCAACGCATCGCTGCGCGGCAGCGTGGGGTTGGCGGCCTTGTACACGACGCCCATGCCGCCGTGACCGAGCACACCTTCGATCCGGTAGCCCGAGACCACATCACCTGGCTGGAACCCGCTGGAAGTCATTGCCGCCCTTTACTATTTCGCGACCAGCATGAGGTACTGGGCAGAAATCTGTTGAATCGCATCCGCGCTCTGCTTGGCGAACACCGTGACCACGTACCGATCCGCGGTGGCCACGCACTCAAACCGATCCGAGAACTCGCCGGGATCTTTGATAGTGAAGCATTTGGCCCCCGGGAACCCCGGGACAGTCGGCTTCTGTTCGTTGCCGTCGGCGAAGTCTTTGGCGACCAGTTCGGCGAAACCCGTTGCCGCAGCAGCATCTTTGGCCTGGTAGAAGATGCTCTTGCCTTGCACGATGCGGTCGATGCCGAACTTGGCGAACCGGTCAGTGGCCTCCTGCGGCCCGTCGAGCGAACTGCCGGCCGAAAAATGCAGGAATGCCGCGGTGGTCCACACTCCGTCGTTGACCGTGGCGTCCTTTTTCGGTAGCGATCGCGCGAGCAGTCCGGTCGGGTCGGGGTTGAGCGTTGGCCACTGGGCTGGGTCGGTGGGCTGGAATTGGTCGATCTTGGGGCCCTGCAAATCCAGGGCCTTGCCGATCGCCGCGGCCGCCGCCTCTGCGGTGTCATCGGTCTGGGTGAACACGTTGAACACGTACGGGCCGTGCGCGCTCAGCGAGTCCACCGACGGCCGCCCGCTGTTGAGGACGACCGCGGTGGCCGAGGCCTCCGGATGTCCGGGAATCGGGATTGGGTGTGCCCCGGTGCTGCCTTCGGGCGGCGGCTGTTTGGCGACCAAGGCCGATAGCGCGGCGTTCGCTTGATCGGGTCCGGGGAACCGCATGACGATGACGTTGACCGCCATGTGCGCTCCGGGTGCGTCCTTCGGTGTCCCGCGCGAGGTGGTGAAACCGTTGAGGAACCCGTTGGCCTGCACGATATCCGGGGCAACGCCGCCGGGCATCTGCACACCCAGGGCCTCCGGAGACAGGATCACGCGGGTGCCCAACTCATCCAACGTGGTTGCCGTCGGATACGCCTCCCACGGGTAGATGACGTACTCGGCCATCCGCTGCGCCTCGATCACGCGCGACAACGCCACACTGGGTGCCGGCGCGTTTCTGATGCCGGTGGGGTAGTTGCCGGTCTGCAGTAACGCCCGGGTGACATCGCCCGGTTTGAAGCCCGGATCGCGCGTCGCGGAGCCGTCCATCACGGTCGTGCACCCCGCCAGCAGAATCGCCGATACCCCGACCGCGGTGATCCGGGCCAGCAGCCGGCGAAGAGTCAGTGGGGGTCTCATGCGGCCGCCAGGATCAGGTATTGCGCGGCGGCCTGCTGCTGCACGTCTTTGAGCACATGGCCATACACGCTGAACTCGTACCGGCCGCGTGCCGCCACACACGTGAACGCACTGTCACCGCTGTATTTGTCGGTCGATTTCTGGCAGGCACTGCCCGCAAGGTTGGGCACAGCGTCGGCGACCGACCCGTCTTCGCGCAGGCTCTTCACATCGTCAGCGAGCAGGGCGGCGGCACCGGCCGCGTCCCGCGCTCGATGCAGCCAACCCGCCGCCTGCACTGACGCGTCCACCCCGGCGTCGGCATACACCTTGCCGGTCTTCGTCGGGTTACTGAGCAGGTTGAGCATCCCCCGCGGCCCCACCGTCATGTTGGTCGCCACCGCGTCGGTGTCACCGGGCGGCGGCAGCGCCATCGCGAGCATTCCACTGGGGTCGCGAGGCAAGGCGGCGAACTGCGTCAGGTCGGTGGGAACGAACGTGTCGATCAGTGGGCCCTGCAAGTCGAGGGTCTTGCCGACCAGCCGCGCCGCGTCATCGACGCTGCCGATCAAATCGGCCTGCTGGAACAGCACAAACGGGCCATGAGGTGTGAAGGCCTGCACCGTGGTCCATCTCTGATGGTCCGCGGCATCGATGGTTTGGCTGGCGCCCTGCGCATCGGGATGGCCGGGGATGGGGCAAGGTACCGGCGGCGCGGCCGGCGGAAGAAAGTCGGGCCGGGGGTTGGCGTGAAT
Organism: Mycobacterium sp. SM3041; assembly: GCF_039668335.1. NCBI lineage: Bacteria > Bacillati > Actinomycetota > Actinomycetes > Mycobacteriales > Mycobacteriaceae > Mycobacterium > Mycobacterium sp. SM3041. The sequence goes on from NZ_JAYXBQ010000049.1 coordinate 28,308, forward strand.
CAGCTCCGCGGCCGCGGCCGCTGCTGCGGCCGGATCGGCGAACCGGAGCACGGCATTGGTGAGCAGACGCTGGCCGGTGACCTCGCGGCCGGTCACGTAACCATTGATGAGGCCAAGGCGGCCCAGCGCCTCGGCCTGCGACGAACCGCGCGACAGGATCAAACCGGTGCCGTCGGACATCAACGGCGTCGCCGCCGGAGCCTCACCGAAAAGGATCGGCGTGAGCAGCGCCGGATCGACCTCCCACGGCCCGGTCATGTAGTCGGCCATCCGCCGCGCCTCCACCAGGGCGCCGATGGTGGAATCGCCAGCGGCCCCCAGCGGGGGTCGGGCATGGGTTGGATAGTTGGCAGCATTGAGCAGCGCAGGGTCCACCGCACCCGGCGTGACGCCCGGATCACGTACCGCGGCGCCGCTCATCACTGTGGTGCAACCGGTAACGGTGAGCGCGATGGCACCGGCGAGCAGCCCCCATGCCCACCGGCAGCCGATGGTCATTTCGCGGTCAGCAGCAGGTACTGCGCCGCAGCCTGCTGTTGGGCGTCCTTGAGCGTGTGGGCGTCGATTTGGTAGACGTACCGGTCCGCCGCCGCCACGCAGGTCACGCTCTTGCCGTCGGTGGCCTTCTGGCAATGGCTGCCCGGCAGGTTCGGCACCGTCTCGTTTACTGGCCCGTCGGCCTGCATCTTGGCGACCATGGCATTCACCAGGCCCGTCGCCGCGGCCGCATCCTTGGCCCGGTACACGAAGTCTCCGGCACTCACCCCGAGGTCCACCCCGGCATCGGCGTACATCTTGGTCGAGGCCACCGGGTCGCCGTCGAAATTGAGCAGCCCGTGCACATCCAAGGTCATGTTGCTGTTCGGCGTGCCGCGGCCCTTGGGCACCGGAATGGCCCGGGCCAGCAGACCGCTGGGATCGCGCGGTACCGACGCGAACTGCGCAGGGTCAACAGGTTTGTACTGGTCGATCGCCGGACCCTGCAGGTCCAGTGTCTTGGCTACCAGCGCCGTCACACCGTCCACCGGCCCGATCAGCTGGGCCCGCTGCATCAAGACGAACGGCCCGTGCGGGGTGAACGAATCCACCACCGTCCAGGTCTGGCCGATGTTTTTGTCCTCGAACATGTGCGTGGTGGCGACCGCCTCCGGATGCCCCGGGATAGCGATCGAGGTGGTCGGGATCGGCGGGGGCAGCGGGATCGGATGCGCGATCTGCGCCTGGGCGATGCTGGTGGCCGCGGCCGAGGCCGCCGCCGGATCGGTGAACCGCAGCACGACGTTCATCAGCTGCTTCTGGTCCTTGACAGCCCGAGCGGTGGCGAACCCGTTGACGTACCCGTCGAGGGCCATGGCCTGGTTCTGATCCGGCGAGAAGAACGTGGCCAGCGCCTTGGCCCCACCGGGCAGAGCCAGCGAGCCCGGCCCAATGCCAAAAGCCAGCGGCGCCGTGAGCGCCGCGTCGACCTCCCATGGGCCGGTCACGTAGTTGGCGAGCCGCTGCGCCTCCAACAGGGCGCCGACCTCGGGCTTGCCTGCCTCACCTAGCGCCTGGCGCGGTTCGATCGCATAGTTGCCGTGATCGAGCTGCGAGGCGTCGACCGCGCCGGCAGCCGCGGACGTCGACGTCGACTTCGTCGCCGTCCCGTCCATCGTCGAGCCACAGCCAGCGGTGACCGCCACGGCCAGCGCTGCGGCGATCGAACCCATCACAAGGCCGGTCCCCCGATTACGCATCAAATCCCTTTCCCCCTTGGAAGCCGCCCCGCGGGCTGCGCGGACGGGGCACTGCGAACTATTGCAGCGAAGCCAGAAAATTCTCCAGAACAGCCTTGTCGGTGGCGGGCACCGCGCCACCGGTCTCGAACGCCCGCACGCTCTCCGCAGGCACCCCCGCGAGTTTTGCCGCGTCCTCAACGCTGAGCCGATCCCGGTCGCGAATGGCGAACAGCCGCTGACCCGACGTCGCCGAGGGTGATTCGGCCGCTGCCAGCATCACCTCACGCAGCTCGTTGCGGACCTGCATGAACATCGGCCGCAGCTCTGGAGTGGCAGAAGCGTTGTGCACCAGCAATTCCAGCGATGCCAGCTCGCCAATCAGCCGGGCCACCGCGGGCTGGTAGGCGGGTTTCGATGCCGGTGGCAGTTCAGCGCGGTGGGCGCGGGCCTGCGCCAGATTCTGACTGGCCCACTGGGCCAAGAATCCCGGATCGATCGCCGATGTGCCGGTCTCCTCTCGCGCCGGCGACGGCGACGGGGGCACCACCACCGTCTTTTCCGGGTCAGGCACAGCAGCAAGCACCGGTGCGCTGGCCGCCGCGGTGGTCTGCCCACCGTGGGCATATTCCCAGCGCAACTTTTCGATCGTGCCCTTTTTCCAATGCACGACCTGCTCGAGCTTTTCGCGGGTGGACTTGCGCGGCCACGATCGGCCTTTCTCGAAGGCGATCAGCGCACCGGCGTTGATGACCCCGTCACTGGCCAGGGCACGTTGGGAAAGCCTGAGTTGTCGGCGCGCCGCGGCGAACTGAGCTCCGGCGTACACGACGCCAGCATCGCTGCGGCTGAACGTGATCTGAATACCCGCGGCCGGATTGCCCAGGTGAGCGATGATTTCGTCATCCTCGGGAATCTCGAACTCGTCGACCTTCTCCCCATTGATGAACGTTCCGTTCCTGCTGCCCGGGTCGGTCGCGAACCAGCGGCCGTTACGCAGCGACAGCACCAGGTGCTGGCGCGAAATCCGGTAATCCACAACGGGAATGTCAGCCGGAGGCGTGTCCGAGGACGTTGCTGAGGCAGTTGCAGGATCGACCCATCGACCGATCACCACGGGCGCCTGGTCAGGATCGATCGCATGCGCGACAGACGAACCGATCAGCACTGTCAGTGTCGGCGCATTATCGTCGACCGGGCTTGAGCTGGTGAGTCCAGTGGCGGGTGACGACATACGAAAACAGTAGCATCGCTACACCTAGGATGGCTGCACCTATTCCGTAGCGGGGGGTGCTTCACTTTCGGATTCCTCGTCGCTCCTACCGCCGCCCACCAAAGAGGTGTCGGTAACCTCTTGCCGGAGCCACTAACGTGAGGCCTATGAGCGACAACAACATGGCCGCCGACCCCGACGAAACATCCATGGTGACCCCGGCCGCGCACGCCGATCCCGACAAGACGTCCCTGGTGACCCCGTTCAGTACCGGCTCACCAGAGTCCCCAACATCGCAGGTCAACCCGCACGCGGCACCGCCTCAGACTCCCCAGTGGCAGGCCCCCGCGCCTCCGAATCCTCAGTCCGCGCCGGTCCCGCCGAGCCCGCAGCCCACCTGGAATCCAGCGCCGCAGCAGTGGACACCGCCGCCGGCAGCTGCCCCCGCTCCGCCCTCACCGCCGGTCCCCTCGGCTCCTTCCGCCCCGCCGTACGGCGCCCCGCAATATGGAGCACCCCAGCCTCCACAGGGTCCCGGAGTGCAGCAGCAGCAGTGGCCGGGCGCCCCCGGACCGCAGCAGCAGTGGCCGGGCGCCCCCGGACCACAGCACCCCGCTGGAGGATTCGGTGGCCCCCCGCCACAGTCTGGCCCCCCGCCGCAGTCTGGCCTCCTATACCCATTGGGCCCCTACCCCACCAATCCAGGCCCCGGCGCCACCCCGCAGAGCCCCGGCGAACTGGCCAGCAACCTCATCGGCAAAGGCAACACCTTCCTCACCCGGCTGATGAAGCGCGGCATGGACGGTGAACTGATCAAGGCCCCCTGGTTCCAGGCCTTCCGGCAGTCCCCCGACCAATTCATGCTGATCAGCTACATCGTTGTGGCCCTGCTGGTGCTCCTGCTGTCCTACGGCGGCGGACTGATCGGCAGCGTTCTGTCACTGGCATTCTGGGCAGCTCTGGCCTACACGTTCTTCGCCATCGGCACTCTGAAAGCTCATAAGTGGGTGGCGAACGGCATCGGTTACGGCGGCGCGGCCATCGCACTGGTCGGCACCATCGACCCCATCACCGCCCTGATCGACTTCAGCGACTACGCCCCCACCAGCCTCGGGCTGCGCCTGGGCGTCAACATCGCCATCTCGGTCATAGTGGCCGCAGTCTTGGGTCTGGCCGGGTACCTGGTCAACAAGGAAATCAAGCGTCTCACGACCAACCCGTTCTGACCGAAACCGGTTGCGCACCAACGCAACTAGAGTGGATTTCAAGCCCGTGAACATGGCCGCGATCGTCGCGGCCATGTTTGCGTTGGTGGCCATCTTCACCCCGCAAGGTCCCGTACAGTACCGACGCAGCAGCACGGCAATGCCGGTCGCGCCCAGGGGGACGGAATTCCCGGCCGGATTCCCGCTTCCAGCACAATCCCTCCACCCCTCCACCCCAAGTACTTCATTGCGGCCGGCTCACGCGCACACCAGTCAGCCAGCTGACGAGATGCAGCGAAGATTGACAAGACACGCCGCGCTACATTGACAAACATTCGGCGTGTCTCGCGCGGCCGTCAAACTAGCTTGCCGTCGAATCACGCACCGCCGCAAGCAATTAGCGATCTACAACGGCCTCAGCAATCCGCTGTTAAACAATTTGGGCAGTTTGTCAATCTTCGCTGCATCTCGTGGTGACAGCAGCCTTTCAGCGCCCATGGCCTCGTCTACGCCGCCGACGAACCGCCAGTAACCGTTGCATCTCTACACGTGTTGGCACTTTAACCGTCGCTATGCTACGGTTAAGGTGTAGCGGTTGTTAATAGAAAGGCCCGTCATGATCCGATCTGTCGCGCAGCACCTGGTCAATAACCCCGGGATCGCGCAGCACGTCGCCGCCACCATCGGGGGCGATGCACCCATGCGCCTGCGTCACACGATCCATCTGGCCCGGCACGGCGTCCACGGTGGCTGGCTCACCGCAGTCATCTTCCTGCTGATCATCAGCCTCCCGTTCATCATCGCGCTGGCCGGAATCATCTACCGCCGCACCCAGCAAAAGTCGGCCCAGGCCTCACCCGCCTACCAACCAATCAGCGTCGCGCCGTGGCAAGCCGGCACCACCACCCCGCCGGCCGCGCCCTGGCAATCCGGGATGGCCAGCTCCTCCGCCGCGCAGCCCTCCTACAGCCCGCTGTCTTACACGCCAGCACCCATCGCATCCGCTGCGGCTCCCGTGCCGGCGTGGAACGCGCCACAGACCAACAACTGGGCCGCGCCAGCACCCCAGTGGACCCGCTGACGACCGACGACGCCGCGGCGACCGTGGCCGGATGGCGGCGGCCGATTTCCCTTGGGATGACGGGCGGGTTTGATGGCCGCTGGCCCCGCTGACGCGGCTGGGCAAGGTGTATCAGCGTTGCAGGTTCGAGGGCTCTGCGGTGCGTAGAGGCAGCGGGCCGTATCGGGGGCGCCGCACGAGGCTTTCGCTTTACAGTACTTTTCAAGTAGCGAGGCCAGCGCATCGTTTCCGCAGGTAACGGACCCTTCCAGGGCGGTGGCCGGGCCGGACCGGCTTTATAGCTGTTTTAGAGTACGGCGGACCAGAGCCGCGGAACCCCGCGTGTGCGCTAACTTTCAGTCCCCCGGTAGGTCCTCGGTCCGTCCGGTGCAGAGTATCGGAGGCGGGCGAGGATTTCGGCCCGGTACTGGTCGCCGGTGATCTTCCCGGTGGCGAGGTCGGCGAGGCGGGCGATCGACTCCAGGTCTGGCATGTAGCCCTCGATGGCGCCGCTGGTCACCACGTCGTGGACGATTCGGCGCTCCTGCGGTGGGAGGTCGGCGAGGATGCCTTCGTACGTGTCGCAGCCGGGGGTACTGGGGTCCCCCGGGGGTGAATCAGGCACCGAGGTCTCGTAGTTGTTTCAGCGCATGCGCGCCGTGGTGCGGCGCCGCTGCCCGTCAGGAACAGTCGTCAGGCCGACGTGATCGAGAGCGGCTTGGATATCGGCGCTCTTTGGCTCCCATGAGATTTCAGCGAGGAAGTCGTTGTAGCCCCATACCTGCGCGGCATACAGCATGTCGTCGTATGAACGCTGAAACCGGTCGGCAAACGTGGACAACTCGCCGGTGAATGCAGCGTGTTCTTTGCCCCACATGGCGGTGGAGAGAGCGTGCTGGCCCGCGTCGGAGTAGTCGCGGTGAATTTCACTGGCGCCGATGATGAACAGCCTCCATGCCGGCATCTCGAGGTCGATCTGCTGGAGGTCCCTCGCTTGTGACTGGTGGCTGACGACCTCGATGAGCAGAGCGCTCATGGCGCGGTCGGTCTCTCGTAGCAGCCGCGCGTGTGGCTTGAGCCGGCGCGGCCGGGCCACCATGGATTTGGTGACGCTTGGCAGGTTCTGGACCTGGGTTGCCTGATCGGCCAGTCCGGCCGATTCCAGGGCGGCCGCGGGGCCGGCGCGCAGCACCCAATCGAACAGCACGTGCGTGGGCACGGGCAGCCAGCCGGTACCGCCGTCGGTGTCGGTGCGAGCGATCTGGTGAATCACGTTCGTGCCTTCCTAGTCGTCGACGGCGATCCGCGCCGGCTGGCCGGCAGCGTCCAGAGCGTGGACGCGGCGAGCTGCCGCAACCTGCAGCATCCGTACGGGGTACGGCGTCCCCGACCGCTCGAAGCGGGCCTCGGGGTAGGTCTTCTCGAACTCGTCCTGGTCGTCGAGAACCCAGATGACGCTCACTCCACCGTCGCCGGCGGTGACCTCGAATCGGGCGGCCGCGTTGTTGATGAAGTCGTCGAGCGCCTGCAGGTCCTTCATTGTCGCGAGAGCTCCCGGCAACGTTCCTTTCTCGGATGCGTTGTAGGTTCTTTCGTTGAGCCCCAACAGCTTCGCGGTTTCTTTCTTGCCGAGTCCCACCGCGAGCCGGGCCGCGGCGAGGTCGAAGTACCGATCGCCGCGGTACACCTCGACCTCGAGGCCGCGGCGCCGCAATTCGGCCGCGGCCCTGCCCACAGCAACGTGATGCAGGGTCATCGGGTAGGGGCGGCCTGCGTGCAGGGTGCGAGCGTGCGGGTACCGCTCGATGAAGGTGTTCTGGTCGAGAACTGCGTGCAGCACCACCGTGCCCGCGTCCGGCTGATCCTCGATCAGTCTGGCCACTTCGCCGGCGACGAACGCTTCCATCGCGATGACCTCGTCGACGATGCCGGCCGCTGCGCCGCGTAGATCGCGACCGCCGGTCTCGAATGTGCGGTACCGCGTGAGATCTAGACCCAGCACTGGGGCTAGATCTTCGGCCCACAAGCTCAGCGCTGTGCGGCGCACTTTCAGGTCCGACCACAGATATTCAGTCAACGGGTGTTCCTTGATGGTGTCCTCCTCGCGGAACGCAGCAGGTAACACCGCTGCCAATCCGACGCTCATGATGATCTCCCTTCCCGGAGTTTCCGGGCCTGCCCTCGTGGCCAGCCCTACATCTGCAAGGGTATCAACTCCGACCGTCATTTACGTCCACTCACGCAGTCGTGGCAGCGCGATCGCGAGCCGATCGAACAAATCGGGCCAGCCGAGTTGCAGCCAGGTGAGATGTCCGTTGGACAGTTTGGATGGGTCGATGATGGAGTCGACGCGGATTTGTTGCTCTGGCACACCGAGCTCGGAGAGCTTGCGGTAGATCGGGTTGGGTTCGATTCCACGGCCGGCGAGGTATTCAAAGACGTGGTTGTGCTGCCAATCCCAGATGGGCCCGTAGGTGACGGTGCCGTCGGTGCGTCGCACAACTCCGCCTGCTTCGTCTCGCACCTGGCGGCGTGATTGTTCTTGTCGGACACGGGTTTCTGCCGCCAGCTGCTGGCGGTAGAGAATGCGTCGGCCAGCTGATTCCTGCGCCCGTACGCCCCACAGGGATCCTCGGCCGTGCCGGCGGTGTGCCTCGGCTGCCGGTCCGCGGATCATGAGCTCGGCCAGCTCGACGCCCAGTCGTCGATCGGGCGCCTGGTGGTCGAATCCGCCGCAGGCGATCAGCACGGTCAACAGGTCCGGCTCGGCCGCGATCGTTGTGAAGTTCAGTCGCCACGCCTGCGCCAGGTCCTGCATGTAGTGCAGCGTCTCGGGGAACTCCAGGCCGGAGTCGAAGAACACTACCGGCACATTCGGGTCGACTTGGCGGGCGAGGTCGACCACGACCGTGGAGTCTTTACCGCCGGACCAGGGGACGAATCCGTCGTGGCTGTCCAGGTGCTCGGCGATGCGGTCCAGCAGATGCCGATACGACGTGCCGCGCCGGCGGGCGGCGATCGCCCGAAGCGTCTGCATGTCCAGCCCTGCGGGTGTATTCACCGGTTGTCGGTCACCGTGATCGCCATGCCCGGGAACAGCTTCCGGAAATACTCTTCGACGTAGCCGGCGGCCTCGGGCCCGTCGAGGATCGACTCGTCGCTGGTGGTGCCGTCCCACCACCACCAGCGGCCACGGTCCTTGAATCCGAACGGCGCCGGCAAGTCCGCCGGCTCGGTGTGCAGGCGAGCGAAGGTGTGTGCGACGCCGACGACGAACAGCCAGTTTTCGGCGCTGAACGTCTTTGATCCGTCCGGGCCGGCGAGGTGAGAGAACTTGCGCGGCAACGCCACCTGGGCCTGGCATGGCTCGGGCGGCGATGCCCGGCGTCGGGGCCGGCTCACCGACCGGAAATGGCCATTGCGGCCCGGCTCATCGTCACCGATCTCAGATCGGTTCGGGTGGACCACCCATTCCCTGTTGTTCATCTCTACTGCTCCCTCAGTTGCAGGACGAGTCGGGTCGCCCATCCACCGCGGCCGTTGTCGTATGGTGCCGATTCAGCGGCCGTTATCTCTCCTGAAATGCCCCGTGGGAGAACGTGAGTGGTGTCTTCGACGCTGTCGGAATGGCCGAAGTACATGCCGCGGCTGGTGGTCAGCTCGAATGTCAGATACCGGTCGCTGTCGGCCCCGGATACCTCGTGCAGGCTGTGGCGGGCGACGGTGAACTGATCGAACGTGACTTTCGCGCCGGGGCTCAAGTTCGGTGGCAGCTCACGCGGGCTGGAAATATCCCCGTGGGTGTCAGGCAGTTTCACGGCGACGTAGACGGTGTGGGTGCGGTCGTTGGCCTGCTCGTAGCTTTGGATGACCCGGTCCAGGCGCTGCACCGTGGCCCGATCCTTGTCATCGAGTTTCTGGACATCGCCGGCCGCGTGGTGCAGAGCCCCGTTGATGCGTCGCCACTCGGCGGGATCATCGTTGGTCAGCAGCGTCCGGACCGCTTCCCGTTGGGTGGCCGGCGCCCGATTGATGACCTGATTCTTTGTGGCGGAACGGATTTTGCGTTGCCGGGCACTCAGCGGGTGGCGGAATTCTCCCTCTGCGGGCAGCTCGCCGCGCAGCCGCGGTGACTCGACATGGCTGACATCACGCGGGGTGGCGCGATCGCGATCTCGAGTAGCACGCGTCAACCCGGCGTCCTCGTCGCGGGCTTCGTCGGCGATGCGGTTGGCCAGCCGAGTGAACTCGCGCTCGGTCATCGCGCTCTCGGCGACTTCCCGGGCGGCCTTGAGGTCCCGGGAGGAGATCACGCCGCCTTCGACGTCGAACACGACCGGTTCCCGGTTGGGTCGTGGTGTCTTCGAGCTGCTCATCAGATCTGTTTTCCCCGGTTGCTGGCGTTTGGATGCAGTCTAGGAGCCGAACCGGACACCATGGGTGAACGCATCCGCGCCGGTCATCGCCACAATCAGCGGCCCGAGAACGCAGGAGGCGGCCCCGGAACCGGCTCGATGCCGGTCCGAAGCCGCCTCGGGTTGCACCATCTCCCAACCCCTGTGCGCGTTTCGTGCCGTCCACGGTAGCAACACCGACAACCGATCGGCCCGTATCGTGGCCGCCAGCATGCTCTCTGATCCCGCCGCCACAGCGTGGGTAGTCGCCGGTCGACCCGCCGTGGACGCACCGACGCCGGTACCCGGCCGCTGCGGCCGCTGCGGTGAAGATGTGCCCACAGTCGCCAGCCGCCACGTCATCAGCGAGAAGTTCACCAACTTCGACGACTGGCCGTTCGGGTCGCGCCGGCTGTGTGTGCCGTGCGCCTGGGCCTACAGCCGATCGCCAGCTGCGGTGCCGGCGATGATGATCACCGCGGCCACCGTGACCGAGCACCCCAAAGGGATCGGCCTGGCCGCGGTGCTGGCCGCCGGTCCCCTGGCGCACACCCACGCGGTCGTGCTGCCCACCTCGCACCGCCGGCACATCCTGGCGACCGCACAGTGGGGGCATGTGGCCACCGATGGGCTGGTCACCGCGTGGGATGCCGCGGCCGCCGCCAGGCTGGCCGACCTGGCGATGCTGCGGCCGGTGGTGACCGACTGGGTAAGGGCACGCGCGAGCAAGTCCACCAATGGACGCCAGATCGCCATGGAGATCGACCGCGTGCTGCTGCGCGAGATGCCGCCCTATCCCCTGCTGGCCACACAGCCCAAGCAGGACTGGCAGCGGTTTATTGCCGCCTGGACGGGGCTGCAGCCGTGGCGGACGGTGACGGCGCTATGGAGTGCGGCCAAGGTCCTCACTGCCCCGGTCAGCAGCGCCGCCACATAACGCCGGGTGCCGGCTGGGTTCGCCGATGGTGGCGCCACTGGCCGATACGCTGACGCCCATGACCGACGAGCTCACGCCCACCAGACGGTGGCAGGCGTTGGTCCCGGAGCTGCGGTCTTTCACCTTGCAGGGCCAAACCTCCGAGCTGGACGGGCAGTCCCCCGAGTGTGCGCCGCCGATGACGGATGCCGACAGCGCCGCGGCCAGGGCGGCTGACACCGCCGAGCGGCTGCTGCTGCTGGTGCACTATTCCATCGACTGGGACAACAGCTGGGTCGCTGAGGAGAAGTACCGGAAAACCTACTGGGATGAGATCCTTCCCGGGCGGGTGTTCCGGGCCGCGCGGCGGGCCGTCACGCTCGATGAGTGGTGGTCCTCACCGGCGCTGAGGAATCTCGGTGTCCAGCACCCCCGCTACCCGGACCGGCGGCTCGAACTGGCCGAGCTGCTCCGCGAGCCACCAGTACCGGTCTTGCGCATGTTCCAAAACAGCCTGCCGGCTCTGCTGCTGCGGGTGCGCATCATCGCCGAGGCCGTCGCTGACGACCGGAAAGCGCGGAAGCCATGAGCCTCAACACCATTCGCTGGGATATCGACATCGTGGCGCTGTCCTCGATCGTGCACCGCGGCTCAGACAATGACTCCGCCGGCACCGACACCACCGCATCGTTTCGCACCGAGAAGATCATCACCCCGGACGGCGACCTGCTGCAGGTGCCGATCGTGTCCGGCAGCAGTTTCCGCGGCGTCCTGCGCCGGATCGGCGAGGAGCTCACCGCGGCGGTCCTCGACTACGAGGACGCCGCGCTACCTGTACCCGCGGCACATCTGCTGACCAACGGCGGCCGGCTCAGCAAGTCCGCAACGCCATTCACCGACGAGGACGAACGCCACCTCAAAGCGCTGCTCCCGCAGATCGCCGTGTTCGGTGGCGCGGCCTCCGGCCGAATCATGTCCGGGTTGCTCACCGTCGGCAAGGTCCTGCCCGAGGTGGCCGAACTTGCCCACATCCTGCCCCGCCCACCCCGCACGAAGGCACTGCCGGCTGTCTACGCCATCGCCGATGAATCGTTCAGCCACCTGGCCGATCACCGCACCAACACCGCCGAGGCCCCCGCCCGGGGCGATAGCGACGACGACACCAGCCCCCTGGGCCGATTCGAGGTCGAAACTCTCCCCGCCGGCACCCGCCTGCAGACCTGGGTGCGTCTGGCCAACGCCACCGATCTGCAGGTCGCGTTCATGCGAAGTGTTCTCACCGATTTCACTAGCCGCGGCCACCTCGGCGGGCGCGTCGCCGCCGGCCACGGAGCCATCGACGCCGGATTCAGCGACGTGGTCGTCGAACGCGGACAGCTGCCCGGTGAGAGCGTGGACTGGCGGGCTGAACTCAAAACGCGCCGCGCGGAGGCGATCGAGGCGCTTTCCAAGATCACTTGAGCCACACCATGATTGCGCTGCAGATCACCGCCACCACCCCGCACGGCATCGTGCTGTCGCGCCCCTGGGGTGTGGCTTTGGATGGACTGCTGGCCTCGGTGGTGTGGGAGCGGCGGAAACTGGCTGCCCGCGAAGCCGGCGAGTACTTCACTTACCAGCCTGACGGCCCCCAGGAAACCCTGCCGTTGCCGCTGGCGTGCTGCGGCGACCCGGACCGCGACACAGACTGGCACTGGATGGCCACGTTCGCGGACCTGCATCCGCGTATCCAGGCGGTCACCGAGCCCGATATCCGCTGGCGGACATCGCGCACCGATCACCACCGGCTCCAGCAGCTCGCCCCCGTCATCAGCCGCCAAGTCTCCGATACCGCCGGCCGCTATCAGCAGCGTGTCGTGCCTGTTGCCGCGCGGCCGGCGACCCATCTGACCTGGCGTGCGGTCGGTGATCCGGAGGCGATACGGGATCTACTCGCCGACCCCGCCCTTCATTCGATCGGCAAGAACAGGGGCATCGGTGAAGGTGTGGTGACTCGGTGGGATGTCACCGAGACCCCCGACGTCGAGGAATGGTCCGCCGGCCACGAACACGAACCGGGGGTCCTCGGACGGACCGCGCCGCCGCGCTGCATTGAGTACGCCTGCATCGATACTGGCCCCTTGGGTACCGGTGCTCTGCGTCCGCCGTATCTGCATTCGGAGACCCGCGCCGAGGCCTTTCAGCCCGCGCGCTAGCGGCGGGTTACCGAGGCGCGGTGTGGGTGGTCCAGGTGGTGCCGTCCCACCAGCGCCAGTACTGCGGGTTGCCCGGGTCGACGTACCAGGCCGCTGGGGCACGCTGGGTGGTCGGCGCAGGGACCTCGCCGGCCGGCTCGAATTCGACGGTGAACGCGGTGAGTGGACGATTCGGCTCACCGTCGTCCCGCACGGGGTCGCGTTGATCGACGGCGCGGTACAGGTGCACTGCCTCGGCCAGACCGAAGCGTGTGGCGCGGTCGATGTCCGGGGTCGTTACCAGATGGAACAACGGCACGGGTGCACCTGTCTCGGGGTTGGTGCCTACCCGGCTCGGGTCGTATTCGATGACGTACTGGCCATCGAAAATCGTTGGCGTCCCGTCAAGGAGACCGTCGATCCGAATGGTGCAGCGCCCACTACGGCCAGCGTTCATGTGTCTTTCGTCTCCCCCGTCGGATGGTCAGTTCGCTCCCCAGGTGGCCGCAGACGAGCTGCGGCTGTGCACAGGCTCACCGCCTGGTGCTGAACGTCGCGCGACTGCCCCCGGCCCGGGCCGAAGGTGGCTTCGGCGGTCAGGAATGCGCTGTGCTCGGCGATCGCGTCGGTCAAGTCCCACATCACGCTGCTGCGTGCTTCCTCGAGCAGAGCCTCTTGTTCGGCGGCGACGGCAGAGACGATCTCGTCGGACCACATGCGTCGCCCGTCGGTGGTGTCGTACGCCGAATCGGTTGCGCGGTCGGCGATGTCGTCGAGTTGGGTGAGCAGCGAGTTCGCCGCCGCGCCGGCGTGCTGGTCGATGAACATGGTGCGCTGCTCGGCCGGCCACCAGGGCGGGATCGGCAACTGCGCGCAGTAGACCGCTGTTATCTCGGCGTGGAGCTGGTCGACATCCCATGTGCCCATGCGCGCAGTATGGCAGCTGGCACCGACACGTTGACCTACCCGCAATCGGTGCAGATCAACCGGCCACGGCTGTCCGTTCTCATTGAATCTGGGGCACATTTACTAGTCTGACCTGCATTGCCCCAGATTGGATGAGAATTTCGATCGCGACGTTTCTCATTGAATCTGGGGCTACCCTGCTTCCGCGCCCGGCTGCGAGCGCAGCAGGGTAGCCGGAATGGTCTCCTGTCGATTCCGTTGGCTCGGGTACGTCTTCGGTATAACTACTGTGATCGTGTCTCTCGTGACACACGATCATGATTCTGTGGTGCGCTCGCTCGTGTTGGTAGTTCGGGTGCCGGCTGCGGCCTTTGAGCACCTTGGCCACCGCCCGTTTTAGATTGTCATAGCGGATACGGGCCGGGACATCACCAAAGTGGTTGAACGCCAACACATGCCGATGCAGGAGCGCCTCCTGGCCCTGAGTGGTGAAGTTGCTCCGAGCTAGAGGGCGAACGCTCCGCCTTTGATGAGGATGAGGGCCCCGATTGTGATCAGTGCAACGGGCAGAACGATGTGGCCCCAGCGTGAGAGTGCTTTGGCGATGATCGGGTGGGAGGCGAAATATCGGCCGGCCGCGCACCAGATGGCCACACCGATGAGGAACACGATGATGTAAACACCGATGGTGGCGATCGTTGAGACGGCGAAGATCGGAACGTACACGCCGATGTTGTCGCCGCCGTTGGCGAAGGTGATGACTGCGACCTGCCAGGTGCCAGGCGTCAACAGTGTTGCGGGATCATCGGTCGGCGCCGGTTGGGTGCGGCGATCCCGCCAGGCCAGCCATGCCGCCCGCAGCCCCAACACGATGGGCAGCAGCCCGAAGTACGGCAGTGCGGCTGGAGGAAGCAGCGTGGCACCCAGGAGTGCGCCGCCGACCGAAACTGCCAAGATGGCGGTGAAGCCGAGGTACTGACCGGCGGTCACTCGGATGGCTGCGCCACGATGACCGGGCGCCTGGCCGAACATCACCGCGAGGACCACGATGTCGTCGATATTGGTGATGGCGAAGGTGGCGATCGCCTGAACGAGTGTGGCTGGGCTCAGCACGGCCAATGCGACCAGCTTCGAGTGAAATCCCACCGCATCGGGTGAGCCTACTGCTCAGCAGGCCCCGCGCTCCCGCGCACCAACGACCTCCAGTGGGGCGGAAATTCATGACGACTGCCGGGGTCAACGGACTTGACGAAATACATGCCTCCGGTGCCACGGAGGTGGCTCCTAGAGGTATCGACATACGTCATCGGCGCTGCATGATTCCGGGTCGACGCTTTCGGCGCCCTGCCGCAGCCGGGCGATGGTCTCGCGCAGTGCCACCAGTGCGCTGATCTGCTCGTCGAGGTCGGTCAGTCGGATGTCGAGCAGGTCGCGCACGTGCGTGCACGGCGCGTGGCCGCTGTCACGGATGTCGAGGATCTGCCGAATCTGGGCGAGGCTGAACCCGGCGGCCTGTCCCCGTCGGATGAAGCCGACCCGGGCGATCGTGTCGGCGGCATAGTCGCGATACCCCGCCGGGGAACGTTCGGCGGGCGGGAGCAGGCCTTCGTCTTCGTAGTAGCGCAGCGTCGCGGTGGTGGCCCCGGTCGCCTCGGCGAGCTTCCCGATTCTCACGATGTCTCCTCAGAACACTTGACCTTCAAGCCTACTTGAAGGTCAAGGATGGGTGCATGAGTCAGGGATTGGACCTCGCGGTCATCGGTTCCGGCGGCGCGGCGATGGCCGCGGCGATCCGCGCTACCGCGCTCGGCAAGTCCGTCGTCATGATCGAGCGCGGCATCTTCGGTGGCACGTGTGTCAACACCGGCTGCGTGCCGTCAAAGGCCCTGATCGCAGCGGCCGAGGCCCGGCATACCGCAGCCGACACTGCCCGGTTCCCGGGGATCGCCACCACGGCCGGCCCGGTGGACATGGCGGCCCTGATCGCCGGCACGCACGATCTGGTGGAGTCGCTGCGCTCAGAGAAGTACCTCAACGTGGCCGAATCGTATGGCTGGCAGCGCATTCAGGGCCAAGCGCGGTTCGCCGGAACCCCGGACGCGCCCGTCATCGAGGTCGGCGATGCCACCATCGAGGCCGAGCACTACCTGATCGCCACCGGCGCGAACCCAGTCATCCCGCCCGCATTCGAGGGCGTCGCCTACCTGACCTCGACCACCGCGATGGAAGTCACCGAGGTCCCGGAGTCGCTGCTGGTGATCGGCGGCGGCTACGTCGCGTTGGAGCAGGCGCAACTGTTCGCCCGGCTCGGGTCAACGGTGACGGTGCTGGTCCGCTCCACGCTGGCATCGAAGGAAGAGCCGGAAGTCGGCATGGCGCTGCTGGAGGTGTTCGCCGACGACGGCATCCGGGTGGTGCGCCGCGCCACGGTGAGCGAGGTCGAGCAGGCCGACGATCAGGTCACGGTCACCGCGACCATCACCGGCGGAACGCAGCAGTTCCGTGCCGCGAAAGTCCTCGTCGCCACCGGCCGCCGTCCGAACACCGACGGCCTGAATCTCGAAGCGGTGCAGGTCAAAACCGGCGAGAACAACGAGGTCGTGGTGAGCGACGGGCTGCAGTCGTCGAACCCACGGATCTGGGCGGCCGGCGACGTGACCGGGCACCGCGAGTTCGTCTACGTCGCCGCCCATCACGGCGCGATGGTCGCCGACAACATCTTCACCGACGCCGGCCGCAGGGTCGACTACCGCCATCTGCCCCGCGTGACGTTCACCAGCCCCGCGGTCGGTGCGGCCGGGACGACCGAGGCCGAGCTCCTCGCCGCCGGGACACGGTGCGACTGCCGGGTGCTGCCGCTAAAACATGTGCCGCGTGCGGTGGTCAACCGAGACACCCGCGGTTTCATCAAACTCGTCGCCGACGCCGGCACCGGCCGCATCCACGGCATCACCGCCGTCGCCAAGGATGCTGGCGAGATCGCCGCCGCCGCGGTCTACATCCTCGACGCCGCGATGACCGTCGACCAGGTCGCCGGGTCCTGGGCCCCGTATCTGACCATGGCCGAAGGCATCAAAATCGCCGCCCAGTCCTTCAGCGCCGATATGTCCCGACTGTCCTGCTGCGCATCCTGACGCATGGCTCACTCGAAAGGTTCCTGATGCCCAATTTCCTTGACCGCCTGACCATTCCGGAAGAGTCCGGGCTCGACCCGACGATGCTGGTGCCGTTGCTGCGGCTGCTCGCCGCCGGCGAGCCGGTCACCGTGGAGGCGCTCGCCGCGGCCGTCGGCCTCCCGGTTGACGAGGTGACCCGGCGTCTGGCCGCGGTACCCGACACCGAATACGACGAGCAGGGCCGCATCGTCGGCCAGGGCCTGACCCTGCGCCCGACCCGCCACCGATTCACCGTGGCCGGCCAAGAGCTCTACACCTGGTGCGCCCTGGACACCCTCATCTTTCCCACCATCCTGGACCGGCCCGCCAGCATCGAATCCGAATCACCCGTCAGCGGGCACCCGATCAGGGTCTCGGTCGGCGAAAACGGTGTCACCAGCGTGCAGCCCGAGACCGCGGTGGTCTCGCTGGTCAACCCCGACGACCTCACCTCGATCCGGTCCTCATTCTGCAACCAGGTGCACTACTTCACCTGCGCGCAGGACGCCGCGCCGTGGCTCGCCGAGCACCCCGAAGGTCAGATCGTCAGCGTCGCTGAGGCCCACCAACTCGGCGCAGCCCTGACCACACAAATCCTTACCCAGCTCCATACCCCGCCAACTGCCCACCCCGGCTGCTGCAGCTGACCAGCCGCACCCAACCTGATGAGGAGAAATCAATGAATCAACGTCCACGAAGAAATCCCGTGCTGCTGGGTGCGGCAGCGGTGCTGGTGACGGCCCTGTGTTGCGCCGCGCCAGTCCTGATCGCCGGCGGCGCGCTCGCCGCCGTGTGTGGACTGCTCGAGAATCCATGGGTCATCGGGGCAGCCGTCGCGCTGCTGCTGGCGGCTGTGGTCGCCTTCGCCCGCCGCGGTCAACGCGGCGATCACTGCTGTCCCGCCGACAGCCATTCACCCGCGACGCACACGCTCGACGACCTGACGAAAGGAAGCATCGACAATGTCTGAAACGCGTTCGTTTACACCCCACAGGTGGGCGGGCGTTACGGCTGTGATGCTGGCAGCGGGCGCGCTGACCGCGTGCGGCCAATCGGCCACAACCAGCAATCCGACCTCACCGCCACACGCCAACGCCACAACCCAGGCGACGGCGGCGACACTGACCACGGTGGACGGCAAAACCGTCGAACTGCCCGCTGCCGCCCCGACCGCGATCCTGTTCTTCTCCTACGGGTGCGGCGAATGCGTCGGCGGCGGTAAATCCCTGGCCGCTGCTCGGGCGGCCGTGGAGAAAGCCGGAGGCAGCGCCAAGTTCCTAGCCGTCGACATCGTCCCCACCGAGAAACCCGCCGATGTTCGCCACTTCCTGGACCAGATCGGCGGCACCAGCCTGCCCGCGGTCGTCGATACTAACGGGGCCCTGACCAGCCGCTACCAGGTGACCGCGCCGACCACCGCCCTCGTCATCGACCCGTCCGGGCAGATCAGCTACCGCGGCCACGCCCCGTCCCAGGATCAGATCCTGGCCGCCCTCGGCAGCAGCGCCGCACGGTGAACCTGCTCGCGCTCGCGTTTACCGCTGGCATGCTCGCCCCGGTCAACCCCTGCGGGTTCGCGCTGCTACCGGCGTGGATCACCGGCACCATCGCCACCGGCGGCACCGATGCGGTGCTCGTGCGGCTGGCCCGGGCACTGCGCACCGGGGCCGTCCTGACCATCGGGTTCACCGGCACCCTCACCCTCGCCGGTATCGCGATCAGTGCCGGTGCCCGGACCCTGGTGACGGCTGCTCCCTGGCTCGGGATCACGATCGGGCTCACCCTGGCCATCTTGGGCGGCTTCATGCTCACCGGCCGCACCATCGGTCTGCGTATGCCTGCCCGGACGCGTCATCGGCCGGACTCCCCAACAGCCGGTGGTGTGCTCGCGGCCGGAATCGGCTACGCCCTGGCGTCACTGTCCTGCACCTTCGGGGTACTGCTCGCGGTGATCGCCCAGGCCCAGGCCACCAGCGGATGGGGCGGTCTGCTGGCAGTGTTCACCGCATACACAGCCGGTGCCGCCACCATCTTGATGCTGGTCAGCGTCGGCACCGCCATCGCCGGCACGGCCCTGACCCGGCATCTGGGTATCCTCGCCCGCCACGGGACCCGCGTCACCGCCGTTGTCCTCATCGCCACCGGCGCCTACCTCGCGTGGTACTGGCTGCCCGCGGCCACCGGGCACACCGCCAGCGGCGGCAACCTGCTCACCGGCTGGTCGGCCACCGCGACCGGATGGCTGCAGGACCACGCCCTCCCGGCCAGCGTCATTGCCGCCTTCGCTGTGGTGGTCAGCGCGGTGGCCGCGTGCTGGACCACCCACCGCCGGCCAATCACCGGCAAGCAGCGCCGCCGGTGATGATTCACCGGCCGATACACCCAGCCAGATACCACTGTCCCTAACGATTAGAAAGCCGATAGATACAACCGTCGGACACAGTCAGATGCACACCACAAGTGCCTTACTGATAAGGCACATTCAAGACTGCCGACCCCTAAGCGCGACACGCCAGTTCTGCGC
The DNA here is from genome assembly GCF_039668335.1 of Mycobacterium sp. SM3041. Classification (NCBI taxonomy): domain Bacteria; kingdom Bacillati; phylum Actinomycetota; class Actinomycetes; order Mycobacteriales; family Mycobacteriaceae; genus Mycobacterium; species Mycobacterium sp. SM3041. Next base: position 47,570 of record NZ_JAYXBQ010000049.1, read on the forward strand.
CGTCTGAGCGTGTCGTCAATACGGCAGTGGCGAATAGGCGTCGGTACTGCGCCCATTGCTCGACGGGGGTGGCGTCGGCATGGTGGGCGCCGGTGCGTTCGTTGATGCGGTCGAGCAGTAGCGTCGGCCAGGCGGGTTCCGTTGGCGTCCTGGGCTGTTCAACCCGAGGGCGAGCTGTGAGCAATGTTGCGGCTACGGCGATCACATCGGGGTAGGCCACCACGTGCGCTTCTAGGCCATTCTGCAGAATCCCCGCCGCCACGTGACGCTCTGCGTGAGCCCAGAAGACCAGGATGTGGCGGGCGTCGCCCAAGGCGTCATGAAGGTCGACCTCTGAATACTGACGGGCCAAGCGCCGATGCGTGCGCCCGGCACTGAGCACCGTGGGCCGGTCACGAAGATCCACCTGGTCGTCAAGAACGCGCGTTGGTGAACCGATCCAGCGTCGGTGACGGTGGCATACGGAGACATGTGCAGGCAGGTAGCAGTAGACGGGTTCGTGTATTCCCTTGCGTGCCATACATCTTTGACACAAAGGGCGGCGGAGATATTGCTTGAGCGCGGTGGGGTCGCCAGCAAGCCCGCAGAGACGGGACCGGATTACCTGCTCAGGTTGGCCGCTGACGACGGCCAACCAGTCCGGTCGCGGCCGGGCTGCGCATGATTCGGCGACATGGCCGCGCAGTGTGGAGACGCCGATATGGTTGGCGCGGGCCAGCCTGTCGATGTAGGACGATACGGCTTCCCAACGGAACGGTGCGATCGTTCGCGGGAGCCGCTGGCGTGGTCCGCGCGGCCACGGCCTGACAGTTGCCACGTCAGCTGGCCGTGCGGGCCGCGGCCGTGTGGGCGGCGTAGTCGATCAAAATATCGTCCATGGCCTCGCGGGTGATGTGCTCGGTGCCGTCGAGCATCGCTTGGATTGCTGAAGCCCGGATCAAGTGGGCCAGGCTGCCGATCATCCCGCCGGTGCGGCGGTGCAGGTAACGGGCCTGGGCGACAAGGCTTCCCGGTTCGTGTCGATGCAGACGCAAGGTACCTTCCATGGCGGCGACGAGTTGTCGCCACTCCTTGGCGTCGGGGAATGCGCTGGTGTGGATCACCCCGCAACGGCCGGCCAACTGCCGTCCCCGCGTGCCGGTGAACAGCCCCGAGCGTTCCACTTCGATCCCGGCGTAAACGAATGTCGCAGGCAGATGCTCGGTGAAGTATTTGAGGTGGTCGGACAGTTCTTCGCCGGCGCGGGTGTCGAGGTTGAGGTTGTGGATTTCATCGACCACCACGATGTCGGTACGGGCATCGATGAGCACCTGGCACACGGCATCGGAAATATCGGTCACGTTCATCCGCTGATTGAGCGTGGGAAGCCCCAGAAACCGTGCGAACTCCATCGCCAACTTGCGGGGCGACCCTTTCGGCGGGGCCGTCACATACACCACCGGAATCCGGCTCTCATCGCCGGGAAACCGTGCACGGGTGCGCAATTCGTGAAACCGACCCAGTTGCTTGATCGCCGTAGTTTTCCCCGTCGCTGCCCCGCCGGAGATGATCAGCCCGCGCCGGGCCCCGATCTCGCGCTGGTTGAGCAATGTCAACAGCCGGCCCTGATGGGTGATCGCTTCGATCGCCGACGTGGTGACCACCACCAGCTCCGAATGATGCGCAACCCGGGCCTCGTTGTAGGCCGTCCGCTCGTCCTCACCGAGGCTGGCCCACTCGTCGTCGGCGAGCAACGTGAACTCCGGCGGATCGGCATCAACAAAACGCCGCCAGCCCTCCAGCGTCGTGGTCGGCTGGCGGCGATCCTCTAACTGACCCACCGCCGCAATCTCGGTCACAGTCGCCACGTTTGGGCCTCCTTGCGTGCATCAAACACCGGCAGGGGTATGACCTCCGCCATCTCGCCGTCATCGTCGAAAGTCTCGTTGTCGGCGGCCCGTTCCGACGGTGACGGGCCATGATGTTCGGATGATTCCGTCGGGTCCGGCCAGTCCCGGCCGGCGCTCGCGGCGCTGGTCCGTCCAGTCACTCGGCGCTCGGCTTTCGTCTGCTGCTGCGGCCCAGCGGCGGCGCGGTCCAGCAAGTCCTCCGCGATGGCCGCAATCTCCGCTTCCTGGGTCTTCTGGGCCCCTCTGCGGTCGGCTACGGAGCGGGCGTGGCGCCACAGTGTCTCGCCGAACGGCACCGGCGAGGACCGAAGGTGCGTCCACGTCGCGGCCAGCCATCCGTCTTCGTGGTGATTGCGCACCCAAATCCTCGACACGTCATACGGGTCGTAGTGCACTTCCCACTGTCCGTTACGGGCATCGACCCCGGAATGCTGGCGCCGGTATGGGTTGAGCGCCTTGGCGTCATAGGTGCGATGGTTGATCCGGACCCCGTAACTGTTGATTGTGCGCCACTGCACGGGAAGCAATTCGATATAGTCGTCGGCGTCCAGTGGGACCGGTACATAGCCAGCCACCTCAACGAGGGCAGTGTATTTCTCGTTGGGAGACAACGCTTTCCCCGGCGTCACCGGATCCCGCAGGCCATCGTGGGGGCGGTTCTGCCACACCGCGATGATCCACTCGTCCAGCAGCGCCTGCAGCTCAATCATCGACCACACCGCGTCGTCCTCGGCGTTTTTCCCACGCCGCTCCACCGATGAACCGACGTAACCGGCCACGTACTGTGCGAACAGGGTGCCCACCGACTGCAATGTCCGCTCGATCTTCGGCTTATCGGTCGGGCAGTCGGGATGAGCCGGCTGCAGATTGATCCCCAATGTGCAGCACGCTTGCCGAAATGTTTGGGACAGATACGCTTTCCCGTGATCGCAGACGATCGTCTCGGGAGCGATCACCGGCCTGGCCGCAGCATCGGCCAGGCGCTGATCGACACTGGTCAGGCTGTGGTGCGGAAGTACCGACCGGGACATCCGCAGCGCATCGGCCCATCCCGGGCGCATCGGTTCGGGCGTCAATGCCCGCGCCAAGAGCAGTGACGCGTCCACTGCTTTGGTCGTCGGTCGCAGCACCGCGGCCGGGATGGACCGCGTAGCGTTGTCGACCATCGCAGTCAGCTCGACTCGGTCTACCATGCCGTCATCGAGCACTACCCGTACATCCAGAAGGGTTGAATCGATTTCCACCATCTCGCCGGGGCGCACCACGGTGATCGACCCGAATGGGCCATCGGGCTGCTTGGACAGCGATCGCCGCGTCCGTGCTGACCCGAACGTGTGCCGTCCTTCCGCGAGGCGCTTGACCAGCCGGTAGAAGGTGGGCTGCGACGGCATCGCGGGCGCGTCGTCGGCACCATAGGTGGCCACCAGCGTCTTGGCGACCCGCCGTTGCAGACGCTGCACCGTTCCCGTTGACAGGTCGGTCTCGCCCTCGATCGCATCCCGCACCGCGGCGACGACACGGTCGTCCACACGGCCGAATACCGCGCGCCGCCGATTATGGCGCCCGTCAACCACTCCCAGGAGCCCGTCCCGTTCGTAGGCAAATCGGCGACGCTGCAACGCATTCCGACTCACGTCGTGGCCGGCGGCACGCAGCTCGTCCAACTTGGCCAGCTCACGCTGCCGCAGAGATCGTTTCGCCGTGTCGAACTCTGGGCGGGGACGAATGCCCGCGGCCGTCCCAGGCGGGCGGCCGCTGAGGATCTCCACGATGTGGCGCTCCCACCACCGTGCTTGCTCGACGGCTGCCTCGGGAATGCCAGCCAGCATTTCCTCAGAACACAGTGGCGGTCGCGACCCCGACACCAATTCCAATGCCGGATCAACCATCAGCTGCGAGAGCGGCACCACAATCTGCTCGCCGACAGCGTCAACCAGTCGAGCTGATCCGCCCGACAGGGTTACGACGGTGAAAACACCTGCTGATAAACGGATTTCGTCTCCCTCTCGGACGACACCCGTTCGCACGTCAGGTCACCACCCGGTCCCGAGGCCAATCGCCGTGTCGTCGCCAAGTGCCGCTCCTTGCAGATCGGCAACTAAACGGCCGTGCCAGAGCAGATGAAACAGTACGGGCAGCACCACCAAAGGAGTCCCGACCGCGTGCACACCAGCCATCAACGGACGGACCCGAGCGAAGACCTCCGCCAGTTGATCAGCCAAACCGATCTTCAATACTCGCGGATGCCGATAACCCGACAACCAACGTAGATTCGCCCGCAGCACTGGATCGAGGGAACCGACACGCAGGTAATCCCAACCGACCATCGCGCACGTGGCGGCAGACCGATCGAACACGTCCCGATCAGCGTCAGAGATCCGGTCGTCCTCACGAACGTCGACTACGACGACAGATCCATCGCGGCGCCGCACGAAGTAGTCAGGAGCATGCCGCGTGCCGTCACGCCAATGAATCCAAAATGGTTGCGACAGAACACCAACAACATCCGGATCGGCATCCAACGCCATCAACTGGTCACGTTCTACCCAGGACTCGTGACCTACATGTGCGCCGGTTGTGGCGAACCACCACAGCCCGGGAAAGTTACGCTGACCTCGAAACGAGGGGAAATTCCGCACTGGTGAACAGTCCAACTCAAACCGGGTTGCAGCACATCGGTCCAGCGATTGCCGCGTGCATCCCTCGCGGGTGTTGAACTCCAAGTCCACTGCACTCGCTACACCTGGCCCAGCCGAAACAGCCGACGTCAGCACACATAAACGCTAAGCCTCGTGCCCCAGATTCAATGAGAAAGACACGCACTTACCCCAGATTCAATGAGAATGCCCCAGAATCAATGAGAACGGACAACGGCGGCGGCGACACCGGCCACCTTCGCGGCAAGGGCATCCAAATCTACTGCTGGCGCGTCGGCCATCCACACTTGTGTGCGCCCGATGTCCAGTTGATTCTCAGCGGGGTAGACGCGCCATTCTTGTTGGCGCACCATGACGAAGTTTGTCACCGCGATGGCGTGAAATCGGTTCGGCACCACCACAGTTGAGACGAGTTTTCCGCGGCGGTGGATGGCTGTCATCGCTCGGTGGTTCGCTTTGGTGAAAACGACTTGCTGCCACGGCTTTGCGTTCACGGCGATCACCGCGACGGTGTGTTCGTCGAGGTATCCCTGGTTGCGCCATGGCGGGATGGTCTCGCCGTGGGCGATCATGTCGATCGCGCGCAGCGCGTACAGGTAGCGCCTTTCCTGTTCCTCTTCGGCGGCGTCGGGGGCGCGTTGCAGTTGTCTGATGCGATCGGGTGGGACCCGTGCCGGGGTCCGGCTTGGTGGGCCGTCGGGGGGGTGCAGCCAGCGGCGGACCGTCGCGGGTGTGACGTCGACGTGGGCGGCCACAGCGGCGACATCGACCGGGCTGCGGGCTGATGGCCCGTAGCACTCAATCAGCATGTCCACCAGTCGTTTTTGCGTCCAGCGTGGACCTTTGACCGGCTTGACCCCGTCGGTCAAGGGCGCTCCTCGAACTTGATGTCGTGGATGTCGGCGAAGTCCCAGATGTCGTCCTGGCCGTAGTACCGGCCTTCGTTCATGTAGTCGTTTCCGCGGTCGGTGAGCCACCGTTGGAAGCCGTCGTCGCCGTCCTCTTCGTAGGCGCGCAGCATCGCTTGGACGTCGGTGGTGTCGAGGGGCTGGTAGATCGTGCGGTCACGCCAGTAGGTTTGGCTCTCTTTGACGGGCCCCTGATAGCCGTACACCGACACGTATATCGTGCCGCCGCGTTCGGATGCCTTGCCCAGAGCGCTTTTTCGGAATTCGTCAGCAGCAGCTTTGCGGCCGCGCTTTGTCGATGTCACGCGACGCGCGGCGGTCCTGAGCGATGAGAGGTGCTCATCTGAGGGTTTCTGTGTGCCGGCGGCCCACCGTCGAACTGTGCCCTGCGATACTCCGAGGGCGTCGGCGGCTGCTTTGGCGTTGACCGCGCCGCCGCGGGCACCGCGCCCAAACACGGCCTGTAGTAGGCCTTTCGGGTTGGCTTCATCCGATCTGTCTGCGTCGGTGCGTCCGGTGAGACTGCGCAGGACCCGGTCAGAGAATTTGGCTTTGCTTTTGCGGATGACGTCGCGGACCGCTTTTTTGGATACGCCGAGGGCTCGTGCAGCCGCATCGACGTTGACCGTTTGCCGGCCGCCGGCGGATGGGTCTTCGGTGCGGTAGTCGGAGAGGGCCCCCGTGGTGAGTCCGGGTTTCTTCCGGCGTCCGAAAGCCATTACGCCTCCTCGTTATTGGCAGTCAGGCCGTGGGCGCGCCGCCAGTCGTCGATGGGGTCGAGCTCCTGCTTTCCCTGGTAGCCCCGCCCGTTCAGGTACTTGAGCTGGTCGGCGAGCAGTCCTGATCGTTCCGGCTTGTACTGGCCAAAGCCGCGGCCGTAGGTCTTCGGTCCTCCTGGCCATGCTTTGTCTGGGTCAGCTTCATTGGATGGGTAGAACACGGTGTCTTTCAGCACGGCCAGGGGCCAGTGTCCGGTTTTCGTGCCAATTTCGTTGATGCGGTATGTGATATTGGAGTTGGCCTTGGCCATCACATGCAGCCGGCGCTCAGGGTTGTAGCACGTCTTACCTTTCAGAAAGGGTTCGGACCCGATGATGCCGATGCCGCTGTTGCGAACCACCTTTGACTGGTTGCGGGCCGCTTGGCAGTCGGGGTCGTCGGTATCGAGGATGGTGCTTGCGTCGCGGAGTCGCTCATACCATTGGAGCAGCACCCGGCCGTGCTGTGGCCAGGTGTAGGACTCCAGAATTTCTGGCTCATATCCCATTGCGATGGCCTGCTCCAGCCTCGGCGAGCACACCCATTTGGGTTCAGTGAACTTGTACCCGTGGGGATTTAGTACATAGGGCTGGAGCCAATCCCCTTGTTTGGGAATGAGGGTCAGGTGGTAGGCGGGGACCCGCGGATCGAATGGTGCTCCCTGCGGATGGTGGGTTGGGGCGCCGATCGGCAGTTCTGTTCCTGCGATGCCCGCGACGTAGGAACCGCCTCGGTCGTAAGCGTGCAGAAATGTCATCGCCCGTTCTTCGTCGGTGGGCTCACGCGACCAGTTGAAGTCAGCTTCGACGTCACCAATGTTGAACGGTGGCTCCGTTGTTGACGGGGCCATCACCACGTTCTTCCAGTCCTGCGGCGACCAGGTTTTGGGCCGTGCCTGCAGCATGAGGTCGATCGCGGTGGCACTGGAGCTGATCTTCCACGGGAAGCGCATCGCTCCGGCGAGCAAGTCGAGGCGGCGTGCAACCTGTGCTGCTGTGGGGTCTCCCGCGAAGATCGGCATGGCGACGTCGTCGCCGAGGCCGGCGGTGAGGACTACCCACACTCCTTTGCGTTTGTCGCCTTCGCGGTAGACACGGGTCCACGTGCCCAGCCCCTCCGGTTCTCCATCGGCGATGCCGCCGAATCGCCATCCGTCGTTAAGTGCTTTCTCTACGAACGGGATTCCTGCGGTGAGTGCGCGCAGTGACTTCGATGGGTGCATGTGGTCGATCGAGTCGACATCGACGCCGACGGCTTCGCAGACTTCGACGCTGAGCCAGATTTGGCCGGGCTCGGTGAATGTCTCGGAGAGAGGGAATCCGAGGTTGTGGGTGTAGGCCAGTTCGGCGACCTGCCCGACATGGGTGATCGGCTCGTCGAGCTCCACGCGGGTTCCGTCGGCCAGCCAGAGTCCGTCGGTGTCGAGTACTGCCGCCGGTTTTCCCCCCAACGTTGCCTTGGGTTTGGCCTTCGTGCGGCGCGGGCCGGCAGGTTTGTCTGGTTGTTCTGGCCCTTGATCCTCTGGTGAGGTGTGCGTTGGTGCATCAGGCGCGGCCGCGGTTGTGTTCTCTTCACCGGCCGCCGGTTCGGCTTCGTGATTGTCGGCAGCAGTGGTTTCGGGTTCCGTTGCGGGAGTGTGCTGTTCGTTGGGGCCGGTGGGTTGATCGCTGGCGATGATGTCGATGCCGAGCGCGTCGGCCAGTGCTTCGCCCACTTGGCTGGTGGACTCTGCGAGCAGCATGGCCAGGATCGTTTCGCCGGTCAGTTCCGCGCGGGCAGTGACGGTCAGTCGGCCAAGCCGAGTGTGGGTGTCGGACAGGTCAACGGGGCTGCCATCTTCTGCGGGGGCTGGCCCGTAGATCATCGACGTGCCCTCGATGTACACCGGCCACGCGTGGTATTCGCGGGAGATGCGCATCGCGGCCCGCCGGCCACGCATGCGGTTGTGGGTGGCGATCGCCGCGGCCCAGGCTGGTTGGTAGTGGTGCCGAAGGCTCGCGTCGGTCCAAATGTCTGGATTGGCAAGGGCATTGAGGTAGTCGGCTGCCGCCGTGTCCACCAGTGCCAGCATCGTCGGGTCGTCGGCGAAGGTTTCGCGGGCCTCCCGCAGCCGGGTTGCCCACGCTTCCAGGACGCGGGCTTTCTGTTGCCACACAATGGCTTCGGTGATGCCGAGCTGCTCGACGGTCAGGCCGGCGCCGCCGTCGCGGACGGCGTTGGTTAGGCCGTCGAGGTCTTCGGTGGTCAGCCAGGCCTGCACGCGGTGGTCGGGGGCCATGAGGGGGTGCGGCAGTGGCAGGGTGTCGGGCAGCGTCAGTTCGTCGGCGGCCGGCAGGTCGGCCAGCCAGAGACCGAACGCTCGTTTCGGTGCTGCGGCGGCCGCGGCCGCGGCGTCGCCGTCGAGTGCCTCAGATTTCCCGTATCCGAAGGTGAGCATGCCCGCAGACGCCAGCGCGGGGGCCATCTGGGATATCCGGACAATTTCGTCACTGTGACGAACCTCGTGTTCCACCTGGTCCGCGGTCATCGCCCAGGCCGGTTGAACTCGGACTTCGGGTGTCGCCCACGACGGCAACAGCCCCGGTGCCGACACCACAGCGCCGCGCTTTCCCGCGCGGCTCGCCATTACACGGTCGGCCAGCACGGCTCCCGACAGTGCACCCGTGGTCTCGGGAAGCACTCCCAGCGCGGAATACCAGCAGCCCAGGCGGCGGCCGAGCTCGCCGGCGTCATCGGCGACCGCGGTCTCCCCCGCCGCCAACCATGGCTGCTGTTCGGCGAGTACTTCGACGAGGACACGGCCGGTGCCGCTCCCTCGCGCCAGGATGAATTCCGGGCCCGAGCCTTTGCGGAGTTCCCATCCGTCGTCGACGAGCGGGGCGAGGGCACTGCCGAGGTGTGCTCCCGGATCCGCTTCGGTGTCGTCGGGTGCGCCGGCCAGTAATGCGACCGCGGCGCCGACTACCCACACGCGGGCGGGTCTGGGTTCTTCACTGATGCCGGGAATCGGTTGCAGGCCACCATGTTTCCCGGCAGCCCAGGCGACGAGCTTGCCGAGTTTGTCGGCGCTGTCGACGGGATCGGTCAACCGCCGGCCCGCGACGGTGAATGACCCCGCCACGGTCAGGATCAGGACGTGGCGCCCCAGGTCGGCGCTGCTCATGATGTCCCGTCTCGGTAGGGGCGCAACCGGGCACTGGCCCCCTGCTGAGTCATGCCGAGGACGGCTCCGATCTCGGCGTAGGTAGCGCCGGCGTCATAGGCAGCAGAGGCGGCCGGCCGGTCGTCGAGGCCCGCGGCCCGCAGCAGCGCCGCGCGGGTGAGCTGAACATCTTTGGTCTCCGCGGCCACTCCCCGTTCGACGCCTTTCATCAGGCGTGCGCGCTGGGCGGGGCTGACTTTGCGGCGTGCGACGCGCCGCAGCCAGATGTCGACGGCCGCTTCCAATGAGGAATCGGCCATCTTGGCGGCGAAGGTTCCGGCATCTCGTTGCGCCGCAGCGTGAATCAAGGCGACTGTCGGATCACCGGTGGTCATCAGCGCACCCTTCCTGCTGCGGTCTTCGTTTCCGGCGATGCTATCGAGCGTCCCGGACACGTACAAGCATTGCTTGTGCGTTTCCACAACTATTACTTGTGCCGCTGCTGTTCCGTGTCAGCTACAGTCCCCTGCCCCCGGGTAGCCCTGAGCAATGTCTGTTGCCCGTGCCGGCCGGCATGACGCATGGTCAGCCGACGCTGTTTCCCTTGTTGCGCAGCATTATTCGTTGATTCTGGCTAGACCCGTCCGTCGATTCGGACTCGCAGCGTAGCCCAAATCTGCTCAGCCAGGCCGGTCTGCTCAGCCGGGCCGGTCAGCTCCCACACTGGGTGCGCCCAGTCGTCCTCGTCGTACTGTTCGGGTTGTACGCAGGTCAGGGTGAGCGGTTCTAGCCGCGGCGGGCTGCCGGGGACGTACCGGAACACCGTCGGTGGCTCGGTATATCCGTAAGTGCTGGCTTCGATGTCACGCGTCAGCAACGGGGCGAGCTCGTCGACGTTGACCATGCTCGCCGGGATGTGGTCTGGGGTTCCGTAATCGACGATGAATCGCTCGCTCGACCGGTCGATGACGGTTTCGTTCGTTTCCACGTTCGTTTCCATGACTCGCTGTTTCCTTGTTAGGTGTCTTGCCCCTGCGCCGGCGCCGGGGTGTCTGGCGCCGCTGAGCGGCGGAGGTCGCGTAGGTATGCCCAGAAGCCGATGTAGCCCAAGAGCACGATCGCGCTGAGGACGGCGATTCCGTCGACGAACAGTGTCGCGACAGTGTCTCCGATCGTTGTCTCGGTCCACGGCTGGGTGCTCAGGTGCACGGTCGTGATCACGATGGCGCCCACGCCGATCAGACCGGAGAGCACCAGGAGCACGACGGTGGCCAACTGCCGGCGGCGTTGGCTGCGACCGGTCACTTTCGACGACCACGCCAGGCACACCGACCCGGCGAGCATCAGTGCAACGGGTGAGACCATCAGCGCTTGTTCGGGCATGGCCCTAGTGTGCCCCCGCCCTCGGACACGTTGGGCAATCTCTCACTCCCGCGGCTGGACGGTCCGGCGTCAGTTGCCGTCCATCGCCGCGTCCAGGGCGTCCCACCCGGTGTCGGACAGGCGGCCTCTGCCGTTGCCGGCGGCAAGCATGGCGGCCGCCATGTCGGCGAGGGTGTCGCGGGTGGAGCTGAATTCGTAATCGAGGTTGGGTTCGGCGACCCGAACCCGCTTGGGCAGGTTTCCGGAGAGGATGCCTTGGACGATGGTCACGAGCGTGGGTTCGCCGCCGAGCAGGCCGCCGGCGGTTCCCCCGGGCTCGGTCGGCAGCGGGGTGCCCTTGGTGGTGTAGGTGACGGTGCCGCGGGGCGTGCTGAACGTGATGTTGGTACTCATGGCGCGTCTGGTTTCTCCTACGGGGCGGCGGCGGGGCGGGCTGGCGCGGTTGGCTCGTCATGGCGCACTCAGGGGCAGTCCGTTGGTGGTGTCGGTGAGGCTCTGGCGCAGTGTTGCCAGTCGCGCGGCGAGGTTGGCGTTGAGGTCGGCGAGCTCGGTGGTGGCCTCGTGGACGTCCCCGCGGTGCAAGGTGTTGCCGGCGGCATCGATGTGCAGTTGGCGCACCGCGTCGTCGGTGATGCGGTGGCTGCTTTGGTCCAGTGCCCCGATTTCGGTGACGACTTTGTCGATCGGTGTGAGTTGGGCGCGGTAGTCCTGCAGTTGGCGCACGAGTTCGGCGAGGGTGTCCCACGCGGCCGTGGCCGCGTCGGTGATCTCGTTGTTGCGGCGGGCCACCGAGTCGGCGGGGTCTTTCGTGGCCGGCGGGACGAGGTTGGCGCGGGCGCGCCAGATGCGGTGCGCGCGCACGTAGATGTCGTTGAGGGTTGATGGCAGGTCGACGCGGACGCGGTTGATGTCGAACAGGCTGCTGTTCCACGCGGCGCTGGATCGGATGTCGCGGCCGATCAGTTGGGCGACGGCAACCAGGTGCGGTTCGCGCCAGACCAGGGCCGCGGCGCCGGGCTGCATGCGCCACAGCCACCGCTTGTGCCATTCGCGGCGCAGGGTGTCCGCGCTGGCGTAGCGGTCGAGTTCTTCGGGCACGGCGGGCCAGTCCAGCGCGGCGGCGTCGAAGGCGGCGATCTCGTCGTCGGTGTACACCCATTGCGGTTCGGGGCGGTGCCGCCAGTGAAGCCAGTCGGTGGCCCGGGCCAGCCGACCCCGACGGACTGTCAGAGCGCGGGAGACGGAGATGTCAGTGAGGTCGTCCCCGTGCTGATCCGCTTTACGTTGAAGGGCGATGGGCAGGGCGGCGGCGTCGACGGCGTTCGAGCGTGGAAGGGCCGCCATGATGTCGGCCGCGCTGTAGGTGTACGGCAGGGGTGCGCGGACCGCATCGTCGATCGGTGGTTGCAGCGGCACGCTGCTGTCCCGCACGTAGTCGTCGACGTCGGGCCACTCCCCCCGCTGGTCGCTGCCGGGTCGCTGGAGGGCCGCATCAGCCCTCTCTGAACGGTTTTGCACACGTCCACTATGGGTGCTGACTGCGACACCACGGACGAACGCTCACCAGCGCGGCATGACCCGGGCCGGCGGGGCTGTGATACGTCCTGTTGGGCCGCTGAACACCACGTCTCAGCAGCGCATCCCGTCACCGATGCAGAGTCGCCCGTTACCGGCGTCCGGGGTCCAGCGGCGCGGTGTCGGGGTAGATCTCCTGACCGTTGTTGTAGTCGCGGGCGATCACGGCGAGCTGAGCCATGATCGCCTCACGCAGGAACTGCGCGATCGTGTAGGACCGGCCGGTGACGCGCCGCACGATGCGGACCGCGGCCCGTGCCCGCAGATGGAGGTCGCGAGGGATGTTGACCTTGCTCAGCCCGTCCACTTTGGCGGATTTGGCGGTCTCGTCAGGCATTGACGGCCGCGTGGAACATCCCCTGGCCCTTCATGTGGGTAATCACTTTCCAGTAGTCCTGGGTCACCTCTTTGGCGCGGTACCCATACAGCGGGACGGGTAGGTAGTTGGTGTAGGCCTCGTCGACGATGGAGCTGCGTCGGACCGGCGGGGTGACCTTGGCGCCGAACCCTTCGTGCAGGAATTCCATCTGCTCCTTGTAGACCGCTCCGGTCGCCGGCACCGCGCACGGCACGATCGCCAGCAGCGGAATGTCGATCCGGAACGTCTTTTTGACGATGGCAAGCTCGCGCATCAGGGCTTGAATGCCCTCTGATTCCTTCCCTGAGGGCTTGGTGCAGGTGATTAGGCCCCAGGCGCCCGCAGGGCCGTCTTCGTCGATGGAGGACGCAATCAGAGCGGTTGTGACCAGCGCACTGTTAGACCCTGGAGAATCGATCAGGGTGACGTCGACCGGCTTGGCGGTCTCCAGCGCGTCACGCAGACGCATCACTCCCCCAACCACCGCTGGCAGCTCGACCATCAACTTGTCCAGGGTCGACCGTGCGGCCGGGACGATGGTGAGGTTCTCGATCAAGCCCTCGGGGTCCGTGTCGTCGTATTCGGGTTCGCCGTCGTTGCTGTAGCCCAGCAGGACCCTCGCGGGCCGTTCGACGTCGTTGATCTTGGCCTCCAGCCGCAGCACGTCGGCGATGGTGGCGCCCTTGATATCGGGGTAGCCCAGCCAGGTTGAGGCGTTGGCTTGGGGGTCGAGATCGATGATGCGAACGCGCAAACCTGTGTGGGCGAGGATGACTCCGAGGGTGACGGCGGTGGTGGTTTTTCCGACGCTGCCGGACATGTTGGCGACCGTGTATGTGGCCATGAGCGGTTGTTCTCCTAACACTGAGAGCTAGTGGCCGGTGATGCAGGCTGCATCACTCAGGACGTGGCTGGACCGGTGATGCATGGTGCATAACGGCTGACGGGTGCTGGTTGGTTGGTGATGCACGGTGCATCACCGGCTGGCGGTGTCGAGCTGGGCTCGTTCGTAGGCCGTGGGCTGGTATCCGACTCGCTCGATGAGCAGTTCGACGTGGCTGACGGCGTCGTCATCCCACGCCTTGTCTTTGAGTTCGGCGGTGTGCAGTTCGGCTGCAGCGACGGCGCGGTGGAAGGCCCGGGCGTTGCGGGCCTTCTCACCCGGCCCTTCGGCGCTGGCGTCCCAGTCACGCAGGAGCGCGTTGACTGCCGAGGTTTGGCTGCGCGCGGCGACCCCGGACAGGTACTGGCGGACCAGAATCTTGAGGAGTTCGGCGTTGCTCGGTTGGTGGGTAATCAGTGCGGCGCAGGACTCTCGACGGCGCTTCTGGGCGGCCGCTGAGGCCGCTGCGTCGGCTCGCTTCTGTTCGGCGATCGCCGCCTCTTCGTGGTCGATTTCGTCCGGGTCGTCGTCGAGGTCGTCGTACTCCCCCGCGCTCTCCCCCGCGTCGGAATCATCGGCGTCGGCCTCGCCACCGGCCTTGGCCGCCAGCGCCCCGGGACCCTCTGCGGCCGCCGCGGAACGCTCGGCCTGACCGTTGGTGGCGGGTTCCGCTGCGCGCTCTTTCGTCGGTGCCGACGCGGCTGGACGGCGGTACAGATCGAGCTGTCCGGTGTTGGTGTTGATGGCACCTAGGACGTCGTCGCCGGCGTTGTACTCCCCGCGGCTGATGCGGTGATCGACGTAGCCGTCGCCGAGTTCTGTGCGTGGGTCGTCGACGAGGTCGATGCCCAACTCGGCTGCTTCGGCCCGGGCGTCACGCTCGGCGATAACGCGTTCGGCGGCCCGTGATGCCGACCAGTTCTGCTGCAGCACGAGGCGCTGCGCTTCGATCTGTTCGACGCGCCGTTCCTCGGTGTCTTGTCCGGGGTCCTTGCTTTTCTGCCAGCGGCGCACTGGGCCGTATGGGAGCTTGCCGGCCAGGGCCGCTGCTTCGGTGGGCGGCAACTTGATGGGCTGCGGCTCGTTCGGCACCCGAATGCCGACGTCGACGGCGGCGCGGACTTCGGGGGCCAACAGGTTCAGCGCCAGCTTGCGCTGCACAGTGGACTGATCGACGCCCAGTCGATCGGCAATCTGACGCTGACTCAGGCCCATGTCGGAGTACCGCGCGTACAGGTCACCTTCGGCGAGGTCTGAAAGGTCTTTTCTCCCAAGGTTTTCCGTGGCCATGGCGTCGATGTCGCCATCGTCTTCCATGATGCCGTCATCGACGACGGCGGGGATGGTGTCACGGCCCGCCTCGAGTGCGGCGGCCCGTCGACGGTGCCCGTAAACCAAAACGTAGCGCGCATCTGGCGAAATCCCTTCCGCCGCAATAGGTCTCACGGCTGCGAAGGATTCGCGCGGGACGACCAGCACGGGGAGGCGGACGCCGTTGGCTTTGACGCCACGTAGGAGCTCGTCCCATTTCGGGTCCCCGGGTTCCGGCTCGGAGCGTGCGTGGTCGTTGAACGGGTGCGGTGCGATCTCGGCGACGCGGATTTCGACGACGCGGTGCGCTTCGTCGGCTGCGACGGCAGACATGCCGGCGATGAGGCCGGTGTCGTCCGTCTCGTCGGCGGTGATAGCGGGGGAGAGGTCCATATCGCTGGCGGTATCTCCGCCCGCAAATTTTGCAAAGCGGTTGGCGGTCTTCTTGCCGACGGGCTTCGCGGGGCGGCGAGCCCGGGTTGTCATTCCTGCCACTTGTGACTCCTTCCTAAATGCCGGTATTAGGGTATAGGTGCTGTAGGGGTGGGACTCGGATCTTCGAGGGCGTGTCGGGGATGGATGTCAGGTGATGCACGCTGCATCACCTGAACAGTCGGTTGCGTGCTTCGACAGCATGTTCGTCACGTGACGTTTCGGGGGGTAGGTAGATGCATGGTCCCCATCAGCGCGGCGAAACGCTCTGATGGACTTCCTTGGTGCGGCCCAATTGTGGCAGCCCAGTTGGACACGTGCCATAGATCGCCCATCCGCCCAGCCCAGATTGTCGTCCGACGCCGTTGCGTGCGCGCATACCCACATATGCGGCGCGTATGCGCATATGTCCGCACGCGGTATGCGCATCGCTCGATATGTCGATACGCGTCTTCCGCCGATTTGTGTAGGTAGCCCCTACATCAAGCAGGCACACTGGACTTAGTCGGTTTGACACATGCAGCTATTCGCGCACGACCGACAAACGGGGGTAGGGGATCGATATGGACTGTTGCGTTACGCGATCTATTTGTCGTGTCCGGGTTCTGTGCTCTACTGCGGGCACGTGGGGTTGGACCCAGAAAGGGAAGGGGTGAAAGCCACGATGGCCACCGAGGATTCAAAGCGGGAGACCGCCGGTAGTGCCCTCGTCCGCGAGCTGTCCCAGAATGCCGTGGAAGCAGCGGACAAGAAAGAGGCGACCACCCTTCGACTGAGGGGCTCCACCCTGCGCCGGCTCAAAGAGCAAGAGCGGCGGTGGAATACCTCCATGTCGCTGATCACCGAGCGGGCACTGTCGCCCGTGCTGGACGAACTCGAAGCCGCCGAGCTGCCCGACATAAAGGAATGAACTGACCATGACTAGGTTCGAGGCGGTGGAGATCACCGCGCAGCAGGCGTGGTTCCTGGCCGAGCACCTTCACGCCGGCAGCTTCCCCTGGAAGCTGGCTATCACCGCTCCCTATTTCGATCCCGCCGAGCGCGATGACTTCAACGCCAAGACCAAGGCCGAGCTCGTCGCATCCGGTGTCATCGATGCCAGCGACAACGTTAAAGCCTCTGTTGCGCAGGCGATTCGGACAACGTGCCATGCATCTCAGTGGCTGGAATGGCTGACCCTGACTAGCACCGACAACCAGCAGGTCCTGCGCGGTGTCCTGGCCCGTTCCTCCGATTCCGATGCCGTGGTCGCGCTGCGCTACGCGCAGATGGTGACGTTCACACCAATGCAGCTGGCGCACAGTGAAGCCATCGTGCCGATCATTACCTCGGGTCTGCCCGACGATGTGCGACCTGCGCGTTTCAACGAGTTCGAACTGCCCATGGACATCGGAAAGTCGATCGACTCCCGCATCGGGCGCGGCGCGGACATCGTCGACACCTTGACCGACCTGGGCATCCCCGAAGAGGATGCCGAGATCATGGAGATCGCCCGCACCGGCGAGCGGATCACCGTGGAGCTCACGGCTCACCAGGCCACCAACGGCTCCCGCCACCAGACCGACGTCAGCGTCAACCTCATCAGCACCGAGGTCGGCCTGATCCTGGTCAGCCCGGTTCCAGGCACGCCCCGCCAGGGCGGCGTGTCGGTATGGGCGCCGGGCGAACCATTCGCTATTGCGATGGCCGTACGTGAGTTGATCAGCCGATTGCCGTCCGGCACTTGGTTTCCCGCAGAGAACTTCGATATCTGACCATTAACTGGAATGGACACACAATGATGAGCACACCACCTGATTTCTTCACCTCCAACGACGACAACGACCCCCACCGCGAGGCCACCGGCGACACTGACGGGAATGCGGCCGCCGCCCCGGCCGATGAGGGTCAGCACCGCCAACCTGAGCCCGGGGAGAGCGGACCGCTGCACCACGCAGCGCCGCAAGTGGGGGAGCGGCTGCAGCCTCCTTCCCAGCCCCAGCAGCCCACGCAGCCCACGCAGCCGCCGCAGTGGCAGCCCTCTCCGAGTCAGAGCGGCCCGATCCCGCAGGTCCCCCCGCCCGATCCACAGGCACCGCAGCGGCCTTACCAGACCGGCCCGCAGGCGCCGTACCAGCCTGGCCAGCCGCACATCCCTGGCCTGCGGCCGACCCCGCCGCCCTACGGCGCACCGCAGCCCGCCCAGCCTCCGGCCGGCGAGCCACGCAACAACACCGGCCAACACCGCCTCGCGCAGCAGGGCTATGTCTTTCCCACCCCGCCGCAGCCACCGCGCGACCCTTCGGCGCCGCAACCAGCTCGCCGCGTCGACGAGGAATACGATTCCGAAAAGACCACGACCATTTCGCCCGACGCCATCGCGCAGGCCCGCGAAATGTCCGGCATGGGAGCGTTTTTCGAGGCTCCGCCGGGAGCCGCGGCACCGCAGCCACAGGCTGGCGCACCGGCGGCCGGCGGGTTGTTCGGCGGTCCGATGGCCCGCGGCGAGTCGTTCAATCCGGTGGGCTACGTCAGCGGTTCTGATCCCGCCCAGATCGTGACCACGTCTCGACACATCGACCCGACTGGGTGGCGAAAGGCCGTGTCAGTCATGTCGTTCGGGCTCATCAAGCCTGGGCCGAGCGCCAAGCAGATTGAAGCCGATGAACTTATCCGCAGTATCCGCGCCTCTCTGGTCGATGTCTTCGTGGTGGCGTTCGTCAATTCCAAAGGCGGCGTGGGCAAGACAACGATGGCTGTGGCCACCGGCAACGCGATCGCCCGTGAGCGCGGTGACCGGGTGATCGTCGTCGACGTCGACACCGATCAGGGCAACTTGTCGGACCGCTTCTATGAGCACGGGGGAGCCACGGCGAACATCCAAGGGTTCGCGGCGATGGAGAAGGACGCCACCGGCGTCTATTCCATGATCCGCCGGTACACCGTGCAGAACGATGACCGCCTCGAAATGCTGTCCTCGCAGAACAATCCGACCTCGAACTATCGACTCACCAGCGTCGATTTCGAGACCACCATGAAGACCTTGCGGTCGCACTACAACGTGATCATCTTGGACTGCGGCACGGCGATCACCTCACCGCTGTTTCAGGCGATCGCCAAGCAGGTCGACTGCCTGGTCGTGGTCGCCTCGCAGGACAGTCCCGGAATCAACGGCGCTGGCCGAACCCGGCAGTATCTGGCCGCCCACGGAATGGGCCGGCTGCAGGCGAAGACGGTGGTCGTTCTCAACCAGCAGAGCCCGCAGAAACCCAAGGTCGATATCGAGGATGTTGCCGCGCAGTTCCGTGAGGGCACCGAGCACGTGCTGACGGTGCCGTTCGATGATCATCTCGACGAGGGTGGGGCAATCGAGTTCACCCGTATGAAGAAAAAGACACAGAAGGCCGTCACGAAAGTAGCGGGCGCGGTCGCCAGCTTCTATCCGACACGGCAGCAGCCGCAGGCTGACGGGATGGGGGGTTACTGAGGATGGATCCTGCTGTTGCCACCGGATTGGTGCGCGTCAAGGTTGTGGGGGAGGACAACTCGGCCGACATCGCGCTGCCGACGGGGCTGCCGATCCGTGAGTTGATTCCACGGATACGTAAGACGCTCGCCTCCGGCCGCGACGACGACGAGCTGCCAGAGCGCGACAACATCATCGCGTTGCGCCCGTATTCGCTTGCGCCGCCAGGGTCTACGCCGTTCAGCCTGGATGCGACGTTGGAGGCGCTGGCGGTCGACGACGGTGAGTTACTTCTGCTGCGCCAGCTGCCGCCAGGGCCTACCGCGCCGCCGGTGGTCGAGAACATTGCCGATGCTGCCGCGATCCACTCGGCCAGCCAGTTCAAGCCGTTCACGCAGTCACTGCTGCCCGCGGTCGCTCAGATCGTGGTGCTGGTGCTGGGAGCGTTGGTGTGCGGCCTGGCGTTGGCGACGTGGCACGGTCATCACCGGTGGTGGGCGGCGGCCGGCCTGGGTGTGCTGACCGTGGTGTACATCGCGGCCACTGGGGTGCTGGCCCGCCGCGGCGAACCGGTGGCCGCGGCCCGCATGGGTGTGGCCAGCACGGTCCCGTTGGCGCTGGCCCTGGCAGCGGCCCTGCCGGGCGATGGGGCCGCCCCTCGGGTGTTCTTGGCCGCCGCCGGCCTGGCGGCCTGGTCGCTGGTGATGCTGACGTCGACCGCCACATGGATTTCCACGTACACGGCGATGATCGTGGTGTCCGCCTCGCTCGCGCTGTTGGCGGCGTTGCGCATCGTGGCCCATCTTCCGTACGTGACGCTGGGCTGCGTGCTGATCACGATTTCGCTGTTGACGGCACGGTCCGCTCCTACCGCTGCCGCGGTGTGGGCGCGGTTCCCGCTGCCCAATGTGCCGGCCCCCGACGAAGATGATCCGCCGCCGCTGGCGCTGTCCGAGATCGAGGCACTCCCGACCAAGGTGGCTCGCTCCAACGCCTATCAGAACGGCATGATCGCCGCGTCGGTGGTCATGACCGTGATCGGCTCGGTCATGGTTGTGTGGCTGCCGGCCGCACCGTCACTTTTGGCCTGGTGGCTGATGATCGCCACGGTGATGGTGACGGTGTTGCGGATGCGTGTCTGGGATTCGGCGGTGCCGGCGTTGTGGCTCCTGTCGGCCCCGTTCGTCGCCGCGGTCGCCCTGTCTGCGTCCTTCGCGCTCAGTGGGCATCTGCTGGCCGCGGTCTATGCGGCCGCGGCGTTGGTCGGCCTGGTCACGCTGCTGCTCGTTGCCACCGCGCTCAAACCGGGGGCTCTGACCATCCCTCAGCGCCGGTACCTCACTCTCTTCGAGGAAACCCTGTTGGCGACGATCTTTCCGGCCATGGTGGTGCTGACCGGCCTCTACAGCCTGATCCGTAATCGGGGGGCCCTGTGATGTTTCGACAAATCGGTTCTGTCACAGCGGCTGTGGCGCTGCTGGTGCTGAGCAGCCCGCTGCCCGAAGCGGCGGCGCTGACCCTGCCCGTGGTCGATCCCGCGGCGCTGCCTCCTGACGGGCCCCCGTCGCCGTCGCAGGAGTTGCGGTTCAACGGTGCGTGCGCGTTCTACGGCGCGCTGCCAGGCTTCGATCCCCACGCTGTCCCGCCCAGCCAGGCGATGCTCAACTTGCCTGAGGCGTGGAAGACCTCGCGGGGGAGGGGAGTGGCGGTCGCGGTCATCGACTCCGGCGTCCGGCAGCAGCCGTTGCTGCCCAATGTCACCGGCGGCGGTGACTACATCGACCCGTCCGCCAACGGCCTGACTGATTGTGATGGCCACGGCACTGCGGTGGCCGGGATCATCGGGGCCCAGCCCGGGCCGGACGGGTTCGCCGGGGTCGCCCCGGAGGCCGCGATCGTCTCGATCCGGCAGAGCTCGGCTCAGTGGTCACCGAAGATGCCCTCGGGCAGCGACCCACAGAAAGCCAAGACTGCCGGCGATGTTGCGACCCTGGCCCGCGCGATCCGCCACGCCGCGGACATGCCGGGGGTGCGCGTGATCAACATTTCCCTCACCGACTGCATTGCTCAGTACAAAGAGGTCGACCAGGCCGCGCTCGGCGCCGCGGTGCGCTACGCCGCCGTCGACAAGGATCAGGTGATCGTGGCCGCGGCCGGCAACGCTGGCGAGAACAACTGCGACTCGAACCCGCTGACCGACCCGAACAACCCTGGTGATCCCCGCAACTGGGCTGGCGCCACCACCATCTCCACCCCCTCGTATTGGCAGCCCTATGTGCTGTCGGTGGGGTCACTGACCCCCGAGGGGCAGCCGTCCGGCTTCACGATGGCCGGGCCCTGGGTGGGGATCGCCGGGCCGGGCGAACAGATCGTGTCCCTGGGCAATGCTGACAATTCGGGCTTGGTCAATGGGCTTCCCTCGACCAAGGAACCACTGGTACCGATCAACGGGACCAGCTTCGCGGCCGCGTACGTCTCCGGTGTGGCCGCTCTGGTGCGTTCGGCGTTCCCCGATCTGACGTCCCGCCAGATCGTCAACCGTCTGGTCGCCTCGGCGCACAACGGCCCGCGCTCGCCGTCAAACTTGGTGGGCGCCGGTGTGATTGACCCTGTGGCCGCATTGACGTGGGATATCCCCAAGGGCGATGCCAAACCGGTCAACGCGCCCGTGGTCCGCGTCGCGCCGCCGGCACCTCCGCCACCAGATAACCGTTTGCCCTACCTCATCGCCTTCGGCGGTGGCTTCCTTGCCCTGGCCGCGGCCGTCGGCTTCGTCACTGTGATTGGAATGCGCCGTGGCAACACACGTTAGCCAGCGATCCCGTTTCATTCCCGCCGCGCCGAGCTGGCGCCGGGTGAGCATCTTGGTGACCCTGCTGATGCTGGGGTGGGCTGCACTGGTGCCCGCCGGTCACAGAACCCAGTGGTGGCACTACGTGATCGGCGTCGTCCTGATCGTGGCTTTCCTGGGGTCCTGGCACGGCCAGCACTTGTCGACCACCGTGCACCGTTGGACGCCTATGGCGCTGTACAACAACCGCCAGCGTAAAAGCGGCATGCAGAATCGTCGGCGCCGCAATGAATGCCAGGACAACGCCGCGCCGCCGGCGCCGCGTTCGGACACGCTGGAGGCGCGGATCGTCATCCACCTGCGGCCTCATCCGCACGGCTTGACGACACCGTCGGACACCACCGACCAGCTGCCGTGGGAGTTCGTCACCAGCTGGCTGAACCGTTACGGTGTGCGCGCTGATGAGCTGAACATCACCTCGATCACTCGCACCCCGCCGCCCAGTGGTCTGCGCGTCGATGCGGCCTCACTGTTGACCAGCCGGACTCCGCAGCACCGTGAAACCTGGCTGTCCTACACCTTGCGGGCCGATCAGAACATCGGGGTGTTGACCGCACATCGCACGACCATGGGCACCCCGGCTGGCGGCGACGGCGGCGGTGACGATGACCGTGAGGGGCCGAAGGCGCCGCAGCGGGCGGCACTGGCCGACACCACCGCGCGCCGGCTGCTCGCTGAGCTACGCGAGCGGGGGTGGCTGGCCACTATCGACGACACCGAAGCGGTGCCGCAGTTCGTCCCTTCGACCGCCACGGTGCGTCGCGAGACGTGGACTGCCACTGAGTACAACGACGGATTCCGGGCGATCTACGCGGTCGAGTCAGGCGCCCTGCAGACGGTTCTGGAGGCTCTGCCGACGCTGGGCACCAAGGCCCTGTGGGTGAGCGTCACGATCTCTTCACGGGGCAGTCAGCCCACCACCGTGGCCGCCTGCGTCGGCACGCTGACCGGGACCAAGCCAGACCGTAACCCGTTGCCGGGGTTGGCCGGTTTCCACGGCCTGCACCGCCAGGTTGCCGCGGCGATGACTGCCACCGGTATGGATTACGACTTGCCGACCACGCAGGTCGATCCGGCCGAGTTGGCTTCGCTGCACTGGCCGACATCGGCGCCCGGCGTCCCGATCGGCTTCAACCGGCAGCGCCAGCCCGTCTATCTGGGTCTGGCTTCGCCCGAGCCGGTGCGCATCACGGTCACCGGTACTCGAGAATTCCACGTCGGCATCGTGGCGCGACTGGCGTTGTCCGGTCTGCCGATCTGCGTGGCTGTGACCGACGTCCGGCAGTGGGGTGCGCTGGCCAACCACGGTGCGCCGCAGCAGTTCATTCTGCCGCCGACACCGCCGCCGGCGGATGCGATTGTGGTGACCGACGGCAGTATCGAGGCGCCGGCCAGTCCGATCACGGTGACCCTTCGTCGGCCCCAGGCCTCCAAGGCGCCGGCGACGACCATCGTGATCACCCAGGACCTCAAGCACGCGAACCTGTTTCAGATCACGACCCCGCAGGGGCATCAGATGTTGAGCACGCGCGTCTGATGGAGGTTCCTGCCAGCTGTTGAGTGCTGTAGCCACGCGAATGGGGCGGTCACCGTAATCGGTGACCGCCCCATTTCTGTAGACGAGCTCTACGGCTACGGGGTTAGACCCACTTGCCGCCCTCGGCCGCGTCGCGGCCCTGCATCGTCAGGGTGTTGTTCTCGTGGGCGTCGGTCATGGCCTTGTAGGCGGTGACGAGCTCGTCGAGAGTCGAGTTCCACTGCTGCTGCCAAGCCTGGTAGCTCTGGCCGGTGTCGCCGGTCCAGCCGGCGGCCAGGGCACCCTGCTCGCTGGCGATACCCGAACCCACCGACCGCAGTGCGGCACCGTAGCCGTTCATTTCGCCGGCGTGGGCGAGCATCGCCGGGTAGTTGAAGAGAATTTGCGACATCTGTTTGTCCTTTCAGAGATGAGAGTCTGTGCCCTGCAGGCGGATTAGGCGGGCAGTGCCCCGCCGGCGGATGCGATGTCGGACGCGCCGGCGGCATCCTGCGCGGTGTAGGTGCCGGCACCCTCGTGGATGTTCGCGCCTGCGACGTCCAGCAGCGTGTTGATCTTGCCGGCAGCTTCGACGAAGCGGGTGTGCGCGACCTGGAAGGCGACGGCGGAGTCACCCTGGTGGGTGGCCTGCGCCTGCTGCGCGGAGGCGTCGGCCTGGGCGATGGTGCTGCGCATCAGGCCAGCCTGATCGGCGAAGCTCGACGAGGAGCTGACCATCTGCGGAACGTTTGCGTCAAGCAATCCCATGATGAAAGTCCTTTCCTGACTAGGGATTTCGGAATGGTGTTGAGTTGTGTTGATTCGCGTTAGGTGTGCGCGGCTGATGTCAACGGGCCATCGCGAAAGTCCCCCCGTCAACGTCGTCCTCTTCGTCGACCGCATCATCGGCGTAGGTGTCGACCGCTTCCGACCGGCTGTTGCGCTTGCGGTGCGCCCCCGAACCCATCATGCCGCCCCCGGCGCCGCTGCCGCTGGCACCGGCACCCGAAAGTGGCGTTGCCACAGGGGAAATCCCGCGTGTGGCGCCGCCGGCCATCTCGGCCGTCGATGCCGGTGAGGCACCCCAGGTGGAGGGCATCAGTGGCCGCGACGGGCCCGAGCCGAACGCCCCGCCGGCCAAGCTGGTCATCCCGGCCGGGTTGAAGCCTTTGATGGCTCCGGTGCCGGGAAATCCCACGGGCATCGCCGCGGCGGGCTGACCGCCCAGTCCTGACGCCCCGTGGCCGCCCATCTGGGTCAGCAGCTGGCCGAGGGCCTGTGGGGCACTCTGCAGCATCTGGGGGGCCTGGGTGGCCAGTTGGGCGGGCTGTTGGATGGCGGACGCGGCCGCCTGGGGCGCGCTGCTGGCCATCGAGGCAGCTTGCTGCATGAAGTTGGTGGCAGCGTTCTGGGTGCCGTCTTTGAGTTGGTCTTGCTGCTGGGCGTTGTCCCGCGCCGACGTCTGCTGCCCGGGCGCCTTGTCCGCGATCGACAGCGGGCTGGTGGCAGCTTTCTTCACCAGCAGCGCGTCGCTCATGGTGTCGGCGCCGGTCAGCGAGGCCCCGCCTGCCGCGGCTTCCCCTTGGGTGAGGAAGGACGCCGCGGTGGCTGCGATGTTGCCGGATTCTCCGACACCGGGGATGAGGGTGATCGGGGACGGTGGCGTTTCCACGATGGAGTCCAGGCCCGCTGTCGAGGCGCCGTCCCAGCCCGCCATCACGTCGCCGGCCTGAATCCACATCCGCTGGTAGTCGGCTTCGTTGAGGCCGATCGGAATCGTGTTCACCCCAAAGAAATTGGTGGCGTTCAGCGTCGCGTTGACGACATGGTTTTCGATCAGCTCAGGCATCGTTGGCATCGTCGCCACTGCTGTGCCGTAGGCGGCGGCAATCTGCCCGTGTGCCATTGCCGCCCCGGTAGCTTTGGCCACCACGGCGGCCAACCACGCCAGCATCGGCTGGTGGGCCGCGATGAACTGTTGAGCGGACGGTCCCTCGTAGTTGGACTGGATGTAGGACAGGATTCCTTCGAGTTCGGGGATCGCACTGCCGTACTGGGCGGCCAGGTTCGTCCAGGACGTCCCCGCCTCGATGATGCCCGCCGCGGTGCCGCCGGTGGTCAGAAGTGTCGAATGCACTTCCGGCGGCAGGGCGTGCCAGATCGGGGGTATCGGTGGTGCTGGTGCCAGCATCGGTTCTGTTCCGGCCCGCCGTTAGACGCCGACGCCACCGGCGGCTGTGTAGATCGCGGCGCCTTCGGCATCGCCGATCTGGTAGCTGATCGCGGATTCGGCGACGCCGGCCGAGGAGCTGGTCAGCTCCGCATTGCCCATGGCGGCCGTTACCTGGTGCTCGGCGCCCTGAGCGATCAGCGACATCGAGGTCTTGATCGACGGGAGATCGGAGCCGGGCGGCAGGATCAGGCTGGTGGCCACCGCGTGCTCGGCGTTGGTGGCGATCAGTCGCCCGGTCAGTGCGGCGACCTGCGCCGATGCCGAAGCCAGGACTTCTGGAGTTACGTCAAGAATCATGAGTGAAGCGTCCCCTCTGTTTTGCTGCCAGTTCCATTATCGCCGCCGGTCGACCACCGGCCTGACGCTTTTTTGCTGGTCTGGTACTCCCCGAAAACGACGGTACCGTCAGCAAACGACACATGCCAGACATTGCAGCACGCGGATTTAGCACCAAACCACCGCTGTAGTGCTCATTTAACATGCCGGTTACATTTCGTGTGGTGCGGTCAGCTGGATGTAGTCGCAGTTCTCTTCGCGTGAAGCGATCAGGTATCCACGTCCAGGCGCCAACAGCTCGAACTTCACGCCGCGAACCTTGTCGGTTTGCGCCGCCGACCCGAGCAGAATCCGATCGGCGTTCTGCGCGGAGAAGGCCCCCGGCAGGGTGCTGGCGTTCATCTCCAGGTGGCCCAATCCGGTGGCGCGGTGGGTCACGATGACGCGCAGTCCGACGTCACGAGCGGTCGCCAGGTGCCGCAGCAGCGGTTGGAAGACCGGCACCAGCTGTCCAACCGGCTGGACTCCGGCCGGGGCGCCAGCGGGCACCGGTGCGTGAACGGTCACCTGCGCGGGGATCACGTCGACGTCGTCGATGAACAAGTAGATCTTCGGGCCGTCGAATGTCCACTCGTGCAGCTCATCCCAGCCGGCTTCGGAGTTCACCTTGGGTTTTCTGTTATCGCAGATTTGTCCGATCGCGGCGATCATGCGCGCCATGCCCTCGGCGGTCGTTTCGTAACTGTCTTCGCCCGGGATCAGCAGTGACGTGAGCGATCTGAGTTCACGCCGAGGGCTGAACACCGCGACGATCGCGTCGTTGTGGTCGCGGCGGCGGGCCACCACGTTGCGCACCAGGTTGTCGATGAACGGCGTCTTTCCATGGTGGTCGTCGCCGTAGACCGCCAACAGCGGGGCCTCCGCGAAGTCGAACACCTGAGGCTGCAGGTCCCGGCCGCGGATACCCACTGCGTACTTCTCCCCGCCCAGGTTGTGGGGCAGTGACGCCGCAGGCAGCAGGGTCGGCAGCAGCTGCGGCGCCGGCACGGGCCGCGCATCCTTGTAGCGATCCACCAATGCGGCGACGGTGTCACGGACCTTGACGTCCAGCTTGTCCATGCTGGCTTGACCATCGGTGCGACCGACGGCGAACCGGATCACGTCCCCCGTCTTGGTGATGCCACGACCGGGCATCCCGGTCGGGATGCGGTCTTGCGGCCGCATCAGCTTGTCGTCGACCGCGCCCTTCACCTGGGATGTGTTGGCATTGGCCAGCTTGAGCTCGTAGTAGACCGCCATCGTGTTGGTGACCTGTCCACTGATCCTGACCCAGTCTGCGGCAGTGATCACCACGTGAATGCCGTTGCCGGCGGCGGCCAGGCGTTCAAGGTTCTTCTCGTGGGGGTTCCTCGGATGCATGATGTCGGTGTTGTCGGTATAGAAGTTCTCGTAGCCGTCGATGATGACGAACAGATCGATGGGGTAGCCGTCGTCGAGCGCGGCCTCACCTGCCCGCCGCCGGCGGCGGTATTCGTCCACCGAGCCGATGTTGTGCAGCTCGAAAATCCGCCGGCGTCCGGCCGCTACTGCGTCCAGGTCGGTGAACAAACGCCGGTTGAGCTGGTCACGGTCTTTTCCACCGATCGCCCCCACGTGCGGCAGGTCCCGAACGGCTCCCAGCGCGGGACCGCCATAGGCGAACGGGAAAAATCCGACTTCGGTCGGTGCATACCGCGAGGCGGCGGACAGAATGAAACTCTGTACCACCATTGACGTTTCGTCCTTGTTCATGCCCAGCACAAACATGTTGCCGGTGCCGTCGTCGCAGCTGTAGGTCAACAGGCCGTGGGTGAGGCGCCGTGGCATATCGATCTCACCGAGCGGCCACCACGGGGCATCCGAGCGCGGCGGCAACGCCTGCGCCTCGGCGAGCACCTTGTCCAGTGGGATCGGGACGTCCAGGGGCGGTGCCCACAGCTGGGGGGCTTTCTTGCCGTAGTGCGCGGCCAGCTGCGGGCCGACCGTCAGCACCAGGGAGCGTTCCTCGCCTTTCTTGAAGAACGACTCCGCTTCGATCTCTTCCTCGATCACTGTCGCTTCGTCGGGCTGCACCCGGCCAGCGGTGAAGACCCGCGCCCGGGCATCAGCCGAAATCACCCGGCGTGTGATCGTGGTGGGCGGCTCGTAGCGCGCGGGCAGCATGAAGCTGCGGAATTTGACCGGTTCTGCGCCCGGGGCGCGCACGAAATAGCCTGTGCCCTTGGTGTTTTTGCTGTCGGGGATGTGGAAGGCGTCGCCGTAGCCGATGACCTGTCGCGAGATCGAGTCGGAGGCCACTTTGAGGGCGATCCGGTACTGGGTGTTCTTGTCGATGTCCCTGATCTTGCCGACGTCCAGGGTCTGGCTGGCGAACAGGAAGTAGATGCCCTGCGAGCGGCCCTTACGGGTCACCTTGTCGAACACCTCAGCCATGTGGGGGTGGTCTTCGAGCAGCAGCGAGAACTCATCGACCCACACCAGCATGTACGGCACCGGTGGCAGATGGGCACCGGCCGGGGTCGCGCGGGCTTCGTTGTACTCGACGATCGACTTGAACGGTTCGCCCCGGACCTGCATGCCGGCGTCGTAGAAGATGCGGCCGCGCTGGTCGAGCAGACCCAGCAGGGTGTCACCGAAACGGTTGACTTCGGACTTTTTCTCTTCCAGGTTGGTGATGATCGCCGCGACATGTGGGTAGCACGCGAACGCCTCGAATCCCGCGCCGTCTTTGAAGTCGGTGAGGATCGCTTGCACGACATCGGGGGAGTGCAGCGCGAATACACCCAGCGCCAGCGACGCCAAGGTTGTCGACTTGCCGGAGCCGGTCATGCCGATCATCAGGCCGTGTGGCCCGAATCCGCCATCGGCGGCGTCTTTGAGGTCGTGCATCAGGGGGGCGCCGTTGGGTTGCAGTCCCATCGGCACCTTCAAGATGGGCTCCAGGATGACCGGCTCGCCGGTGCCCACGGGCAGCATTCGGGGCTTCCACAGGGAAGCAACGTCGATCTTGGCGGCGTTGTCAATCCCCAGCATGGCCAGCATCGTTTGCGCCGCTGCCGAGTCCGCATCCTGGCCGCCGGCTGGGGCGCTGTCCCACTTGGACATCCGTCGTGCCAAATGGTCGATCACGGGCATGCTCAGCGTGTCGGGCTCTGAGCAGAACGTTTTCCAGCGGAACTCGCGCCACTGATCCATCTGCAGTGTGGCGCCGTCGCTGTACGGGTTGATCTGCATCCGCAGCACCAGTTCGCGTTCGTGGGGCGCATAGTCGCGGTCGGGGCCGGCGCCATCGCGGTAGGCGATCACCGTGACTCCATCCAGCGCAGACAGGCGCCGCACGACGGCCAGCGGTGCGGCCGGATCGTCGACGATGATCACAAAGTGCTTGTGAGACTTGGTGACCCCTGACGCGTCGACCGCACCTTTTTCGTCGACGACCTTGGCGCGGCTTTTGAACAACGGGTCCAGCGCCGCCGCCACCTCGCTCAGGTTGTCCGACAGGTAACGGGCCGGGCCCGCCCCGTCGATGTCCTGACTTTCCGCGTGGGGCAACCACTTTGCCCAGCCCCACTGCTGCTCGAGTTCCGGGGACACGACGGCCACACCAAGGGTGTTCGGGTTGTGCCAGCAGACCATCTGTGCGCTCCAGGCGCGCACCGCGCCACGAAACGCTTCCCGGTCGCCGTAGAACCCGATCAGGCCACGCCCGGCAAGATCAATTGCCTTGGGGCAGTGGGGAACTACCTGTTGGACCGCACGCAGGTGCAGCAGGGCCAGCTTGGTCACCGGCTCGGAATCAAGTTCGGAGGACTCGACGGGTTTGACCCTGATCTTGTTGGCCAGGCGGACCTCGTCACGGCCCACCCGCACCATCAGGAAATCCGGATCCGTGATGCCGCGTTCCCACAGTCGCGGCGTATCGAACACCGCTTCCAGCGCATCAGGGTCAGGGTGCGACCACTCGGCAGCGGCACGCTGCGTCGAGGCGGCCTCGCGGATGAGTTCGGATTTGCCGGACAGGTACCGCAGATATTCGGCGCGTTCGGAGTCGATCTTCGGAGTGGTTACGTCGTCTTCGGTGGCGCCCTGCGCGCTCACCGAGGAGTACAGTCCCAGGCCCATCATGGCCATCATCAGCAGGTACATCGGGTTCATCTGCCGGAACCCCATGTAGATCATCATGCCGACCATGCCGACCATCACCAGGCCGAACACCCAGGGCAGTGCCTTTTTGACGGCGGGCTGCGGGATCAGCCGCGGCAGTTCCGGCGGCGGGTCGAGCATGAAGTCGGGGGCTTTGTTCGCTTCCCATCGCGGCCCTTGAATCCGGCGACGCGCCTTGTGTTGAGTTCGCATCAGAGATCGTCTTTCGATCAGTGCGCTACCAGCGCATCGGTTTTGGACAAGGTGGGGCCGGCGGCGAACAAGCTGAGCACCGACCAGGGGATCGGCAGCGGCTCCGCGGTTAGGCCGAGGGCTTGGGCTGGGGTGGTGGGCTGGTTCTTCTCGGATTCCAGCCCGTATCGCACACCCAGGTCAGAGACCCAGAACTCGGACTCTTTGGTGGTCGACGTGGGCTGCTGTCCGGTGACCTGCACAAGGAACCCAGTTCCCTTCGGCAGCAGCACTTTTGCTGCACCCCCGGGCGGGGCCAGGGGCTTGGCGTCAGGGGCCACCGGCACGCTCGGACCGGCCAGCAACGTCAGGCTCGAGGTCGGCGCACCGGCCAGCTTGACCCACTGACCACAGGTCACCGGGTCGGTCGCCGGATCGAGCACTTGCAGCGGACTGGCGGGGTAGCTGTCGACGGCGATCACATCGGTCTTGGGGGCCTTGCCGACTTGGTCGGGGGTCAGCGCCGGCGGCTCGATCAGCCCGTAGGCGTTGTTGGCTCGCAGGATGGCGGCCACCACCGCGGAGATCGGCTGGATGCCCTCTGGGCCCACCACGTAGTACCGCAGCGCGTTGTTCTCCTGGTGATCGACGATCACCGATCCGATCAGTGGTGCGGCCTGGCCCGGGACCGGCCATGGGAACCGGGGCGGGTCACCGGCGTTGGGGATGAACGGCACGACCAGCGGAGGCGATTCCGGGATCAGGTTGAGCAGTGTGCGGTTGATCGGCCTCGCCAGGGGAGTGTCGATGCTGATGCCGACCGCCGACGCCACAGGTGCGTTGGCCAGGTCGATCTTGCTGCGCTTGTTGCCCCAGATCAGCCAGGTGCTCTTGCCGCCGTCGATGCTGGCCAGTACCGCCGTGTTGGCGGCCATGGCGCTGGCGTGGCCCGGTCCCGGTACGGGGTCGCCGGCGATCACGGTGGTGCCGGCATCGGGCCCGCCCGCGGCATCGCAGACCAGCCATCGTGCATCGCGGGTGGCGTTTTGCACCATGCGTGACGGGGCGTCGGGGATGCCCACCTTGTTGCCCAGCGGGAAGCGGTCGATCTCGCTGGGTTTGACCGGGGTGGGGTCGTCGGGCTTGCCGGCGATCAGGCGTGCGCTGGCCAGGTTGAGTACGGGGTGCAGGGTGTCGTTGATCCGCACGTACAACTCGTTGCTGCTGCGTTCGGCGAGCACCACCTGGTTGCCGCTGATGCCGGCGGGTTTGAGGATCGACAGGATGAAGGCGAAGGCGCACATCACCGCCGCGAGCAGGGCACCGACACTCAAGGCCCGGCCCTGCCGGCGCAGTGGGTCGGTGAGCATGCGGGTGTCCCTGAGGGCGACGGCATTACTGATCCGCCGGATCAGGAACCTCCACCCGGAGATCTGATGGCGGGTGACAAAGCCCCAGGGCTGCTCGCGCTTGCTGGCCGAGCTCAGCAGGGGGCTCTTGGATTTGAAGCCGCGGCGGGGCCGCTTGTCGGGCATGGTCATCGCGACGCTCCCGTTGTGTCACTGGACAATTCGATGTGGTTCTCGTGTTCGGCGCGGGCGATTTCGCGGGTCAGCGCCGTCTTGAGGTCCGCGCTGGTGATGATCTGCATCTCTTCGTCGGTGGCGTCGTCGCCCTTGCCTTCGCGATGCAGGCGGAAGTCGCGCTCCTCCTCGGCGAAACCGATGAGGTTTTCGGCCAGGCGTCCGTTGCCGAGCACATCGATCGCCGGCCGGCGCCGTCCGTTGCTGTCCAGGGCCGTGGACTTGGACAAGCTGGTGTAGGCGTCGCGCAGCGGCTGCAAGTCCTCGATGACACTGCCGCCCAGGGTCGCTTTGAGGACGGTGATCTCGACGAGCTCGTCGACGGTGTAGGTCGGCAGGGTGATGCTGCGCGTGAATCGGGACCGCAGACCATCGTTGGAGTCGGTGAATTGATCCATCAGGTCGGCATAGCCGGCGACGATCACCATCAATATGTCGGCGTGGTTGGTCAGCGCGGGCAGCAAGATACCGAGCACAATCGGCCCAAAGTCGTTCTCGGAGTTGGTGCTGGTCAGTAGATAGGCCTCGTCGATGAACAGCACACCGCCGCCGTTTGCGACGATCTTGTTGATCATTTCTGTGATCTTGTGTTCGGAGCCGCCGATGACCTTGTCCACCAGGTCGGCGCGACCCACTTCGAGGAACATGTAGGCGGGAATGATGCCTGCGGCGCAGGATTTCTTGGCGACCGCGCGGGCGAGAGTGGTCTTACCGGTCCCGGGCGGGCCTTTGATCACCAGGTGTTTGGACTTGTGGCGCACCGGAAGGCCCCGCTTGGCGCGGCGTTCGTCGGCGACCGCGCTGGCCACCTGCCGTTCGATCTGCTCTTTGACGTCGGCCATGCCGACGAGCTGGGCCAGTTCTGCGTCCGCTTCGGCGTTCAGTTCCGCCCGCCGGTCAGCGCCGAGCTGGCGCACGAAGTCCTTTTCACCGGGCTCGGTGGCCGCATCCCAGTAGTCGATGCGGGCGTCGATGCGTGCGGCAGTGGTCGGGATGATCCCGTAGCCGGGGTCACTGAGCGCGGTGGCGATCGTGGAGCGCACCGATTCGTCGATCCCATCGACGGCATAGGCCTCGTTGAGCAGCGTGGTGGCCTCGTCGGTGTGGCCCAGCGCCCGGGCCGACACCGCGGCGGTCACCAGGGCGTCGCCGCTCGCTGAGGCGATCGGCCCGCGGCCCACCGGCCGCAAGCGCTCGTAAGCCGGTTCCCACATGCCCAGATACGCCTCGGCGAGGCCCTGTGCCACCGACATCGCCTGATACAGGTACGGGTCGCTTTCCGGGGTGAGCTTCGGGGTCAGTGGCGCCAGCACCCGGCGCACGTCGTGCCAACGCTTGGCCTTGAAGTAGATGACAGCGAGCATCCAGCCCGCGAGCACGGGCTGGGCGTGCTGTATCCGCTGATCGATCAGTGCATGCGCGGCCGCGAACTCGCCGTCGGCGGCCCGGGCGGCGGCCAGCGCCAGGATTGCTCCGTCGGCGCCGCGGGCCGGCAGGCTCACGTACAGGCCGGTGTCGAAGGTGAAGTCCAGAGCGTTGGCGGCGACATCGGACGCGGCGATCAGCTCACCGGCGGTGTCGATCGCCCGATAGGCGTGCTCGAGTATGTCGCGCTGGGCGCCGCCGGCGGCGGCCAGGCCCAGCCAGCCGTCGCACTGGTCAGGGTGTTGGGCGGTCAGGCGCTCAAATGCGTTGCGCGCGACGCGTTTATCGGGAATCTGGCGCCGCCCGTACACCTCGGCGCCCAGCGCGATGCAGCTGTGCTCGAACTGTTCGATGAGGGTCATCGCTGCTCCAGCGCGGCCGCCACTTCCCCGGTGACCTTGCTCGACACCTGCGCGTACCCTTCGGCGGACATGTCCAGCAGCAGCTCGCGGAGCTCGGCGCCGGGGTAGCGGTCGAAGATGTCGTCGACGAAGGCGGCGTCGGTGACCATCCCGTCCCCGGCGAAGGTGATCGTGTTGTCGCCGTCGGGGCAGGGGATGGTCACCTT
Organism: Mycobacterium sp. SM3041; assembly: GCF_039668335.1. NCBI lineage: Bacteria > Bacillati > Actinomycetota > Actinomycetes > Mycobacteriales > Mycobacteriaceae > Mycobacterium > Mycobacterium sp. SM3041. Next base: position 81,138 of record NZ_JAYXBQ010000049.1, read on the forward strand.
GAGCGCGGCGACATTGCGGCGGGCCGTGCGTACGCGTTCCAAAAGCTCACGGCCACGGGCGATCTCGGCGGTGACTGCGGGGTGAAGCGGAATATCCATGCGGCGCCTAACGGTGGTGAACTGGTGTGGTCTGAGCGGCGGTGGGCTCGTCGATGACACCGGCCCCCACAGCTGTGTGTGTGCCGATCCGGTGTCCCGGATTCCCCTGTCGAGCACTCATGCCATCAGCGTGGCACAGAAATGCGACACGACGGCCAACGTCTCTGCCTAGCTCTGGCTGTCGACGGCCTCGGAGCGTTTGCGCTTGGCGATGCGCTCTTTGATCGCACTCGTCGACTCAGGGTTGACCACCGGTGCCGGCTGCGCTTTGACCTGGCCGTCGATCCCGTCGCGGCCGGCCTCTTCCACGTCAGGCAGCGGGCTTTCGTAGCTGCGGATTCTCTCGGCTTTCCCGTCGCCGCCGGGCTTGTGCCCCATCGGCATCATGCCCATGCCGCTGCCAGAACCGGCGCCCGCGGCGCGGGCCGCGGCGGCCGCTGCGGGCTTGATCGGCTCCCCGGTGGCCTTGGTCGCCGACGGCGATCCCGACAGCGACGAGGCGTGCACACCACCGAGCGGGTTGGACGGTTTGATGGGGCTGCTGCCGCCGCCGCCCTTGCCGGCGCCGCCGCTGCCTTTACCCAGGCCTGCCGGTTTGGCCAGCGCCGCCGGTTTGATCGGGCTGGCGGCTTTCTTGGCCGCCTCCCCGCCGAGCTTGGATACCTGCTGGCCGATCTGCTGGGCGGCCTGCCCCAGCGTCGACAGGGGATTGTTCTGGCCGAGGGATTGGGTCAGCGGGCCGAGTGCACCCATGAGGGGGCCGAGCATGTCCTGGAGCCCGCCGCCTTTGCCGTCCTCGCCGCCCAGGGGGTTCTTCGCGTTCTTGTCGGTCTTACCGGCGTTCTTGTCCGAGCTGGCCTTGCCTGGGTCTAGTCCCGGATCGGGTAGATCACCGGGTGGGGTGCTGACAGTTTCGCCGCCGACCTGGTAGCCGTTCATCGCCGCGGTTTTCTGGGTCTCTTTGTCGGTCAGGGCCGCTTGCAGGGCATCGACTTTGGGCTGGGACAGGCCCCCGGTCATCTGGTTTTCCATGACCGCGTCGGTGTATGCGGTCTTGAGGGTCTGCCATTCGACGGGATGTCCGACGGCCGTCATGGTCGTGGTGTGCAGATCACCGGCCGCGCCGTATCCGGCAGCCAGCGCATCAGCGTGTCCGGCGACTCCAGCGGTCCACGAGATGGCTTGGGTGAGCCGACGCATGAGGCCTGGGTGCGCTTCGGACTGCCCGGCTGCCACGATGTGGCCCTGCGCTTCGGTCAGGCTGGCGTTGGCTGCGTGCGCGCGACCGGCCAGCGTCGTCAGTTGGGTGGCCGCCGCTGTCGCCGGGGCGGGCCCGGGCCCGGTGACCAGTTGGGTGGCCAACGTTTCGCCTTCGGTGCCGCTGATGTCGGGAATGGGGGAGACCGTGGGCATGCTGACCGGGCCGGGCGACCCGGACGCCGGCGCGCTCGAGGTAGATGCCGGAGCGGCCGGTGAGCCACCGCCGCCGTATCCGGCCGCGCCGGCGGCGTCGGTGGCCTCGTACGCGCCGGCGGTGTCGGTGATGGCCGCCGAGGCGTTGGATGCCTGGGTTGCGCCAGACTGCACGTGGGCCACCAGCCAGCGCCGGCGCGCGTTGAGGTTGTTCATCACCGCCTGGGACACCGTGTCGCTCCCGCACGGGGGAACGTCCATGGTCAGGTCGGGATGCAGGAATTCGCCTGCGTTACTGACGAATTCGCTTGCCCGACGCAACGCGTCGGTGTCGATGTCCAGCGCCACGACGTCCCCCTAACCCCACGCCTACGCGGAAAACTGGACCTGCTGATATCCGGCCGCGCCGGCAGCGTCCTGCCCTCGATAGGTCGCGGCATGCTCGTTGAACCGGTCGGCGTACACGCCCCACTGCGCTGTCTTGGCTTCCATCGCGGCCTGTTTTTGGGCCAGGCCCGCGACCACACCGACAGCCACCGGGTATCCCATCGCCCCATGGGTGGCGATGATGCGGTTGACCTCGTCGACGGCCGCCGGCCCGATTGCCGCGGCTTGGCGCTGCAGGTCGGCGTACTGGTTGGCCACATTGTTCAAGTCCGCCGGGTTGACGTCGAGCTTGTTGGCCTGCCCCGCGCCGTCGCCTTTCTTGCCGTCTTTGCTCGGGTCGTAGGAGGCGGGGTGCGTCGAGCCGGGGGCGTCGGGTCGCTTGTCTGGCCACCACAGGTCCGGGTCGTTCTTGTCTTGCACGTACCTGTTCATCCAGTACGGCGGCAGCTCCCCGGGGTGACTGGGGTGCCAGCGGACCGGGTCGTCATCGCGGGTGCCGTGAATCCCGTCGAGGGTCGAACGCGGCATCGGGGCGCCCGGAACGCCGTCCGGGGCCTTCGGTGTGGTGGTCGGCCACAGCGGCGACATGCCCATCGGGCCGTGCGATCCGGGAGGGCCGTCCGGGTAGACGATGTGCGGCGGCGGTCCGGGGTCCGGCGCCGGGGTGGTGTGTGCCGGGGCTTGAGGTGTGACCGGCCACAGTGGCGACATGCCCATCGGGCTTTCGCCGGGGTTCACCGGCGGCGGTGTGGGCTCGGGGGCCGGCGCGGGAGCCGCGGGCTTGACCGATGGCCACAGCGGGGACATGCCCATCGGGCTTTCGCCGGGGATCACCGGCGGCGGGGTGGGCTGGGGAGTCGGGTTGGGCTGAGTCATCGTGTGTTCTCCTGCGTTCTAAGCGATTTCGGTGGACCGGTACCCGGCGTCCTCGCCTGGGTTCAGCGGTTCAGTGCTCGCCATGTCTTTCCCTCCCGGTCGCTGCCGGCGACGCCGGCGTATGTGGGCGCTCGTCGGTCAGCATCGGCCGCGGCGTGCGCCGCACCCGGGCAGATACCGCGGGCGCCCAGCCCCCTACTGCCCTTTGTACCTGGTGAAGGGCATTTCCCGCGAGGGTTGCGGACCGTTTCGACCGCATCGGCTGACCTCACCAACTGATCTTCCCCGGCGGAAGCACGCGTATCTGCGGCGGTTGACCGCTCTGCCCTCCGCTTTCCTGGACCAGGTTGCCGTTCTTGTCGGGCCACAACCGGTCGGTGATTCCCGGTGGCGGGGGGCCTGTCGGTGGGCCGGGCAGGTACTGCACTCCGGGTCGGGCGATGTCGTTGAGGTTCGTTTCGGCGCCGGTCTCGACGTCTTTCTGAATCCACTGGCCTTTGCTGTCGACGTACTCGATCCGGGTGGTGTCAGCCGGGCAGTAGCGGGCCGGGTCGGCGTCCGGGCTGGGCAGCCAGCACACCACCCACTTCGTCGGTGTCTCCGGTTTCGGCTTGGGGTCCACGTGCATCTCGGGGAATGCGATCGCGTTGAGCTTGGCCGCCGCGGCCCGGTCCTGCTCGACGTAGGTGGCAGCGTGCCCGGTGAACCGATCCGAGTAGGTGCTGAACTGGGCCGCCTTGGCCTGTACCGCCGGCTCCCGGTTCGCCAGGCCCATCGCGATCCCGACAGCGGTCGGGTACCCCATCGGGCCATGCGAAGCGGCCACCGCCTGAATCTGCGCGGCAGCCTGCGGGGACAGCTGCGCCACCTGGGCTGACAGGTCCGCATAGTCGCCGGCCGCCTTCAACAGGTCAGCCGGGTTGACGTCGAGCTGCCCCATGTCTTCCTTCCCCCTGCCTGGCTACCACTGCACCGGTGGGCGGCCCCACACGGCAAGAATGTCGTTGGCCTCGCGCCGTGCGTCACGGCGCTGCTTCTGCAACGCCGCTGCTGCCCGAAACCGTTGTCTCTTACCGATGTTCGGGTCGCCCAGGATCGCTACCGACGTCGACCGGGACGGAGCACGTTCACCGGTCGCGGCGCGCTCCGATCCGGCCAGATGCGCCGCGAGCTCCGGCAGGGTCGCGCACCCGCTGGTGCGCATCAGCCGGCGCAGGTGGTCGGTCGTGGCTCGATTCGTCCCGAGCAACACCGAGAGCGTGTCGGTGGTCTGACTTGCCAAGTCCTGGGGCACCACAGTCATCTAGTCCCCCATCAGCGGGTCGTAGCGGTGCGTGAACGCCGACTGGGCGCAACCGACGAACAGCTCTTTGAGGCCGTCGCCGCCCAGGGGCCGCAGCTTGCTCGCCTGGGCATCGACGTCGACGATCTCGCCGCTGGTGTTCACCGAGACCGATAGGGCCTCCGGGTCGGTCGATGCGGTGGTGATGACGTCGTCGTCATCGGTTTTGAACTGCGACAACACGATTGAGTGCATGGCGTTATCCATGGCAATTCCTACCCTGCTTGTTTGGTCAGATCGAGTACCGCCGGGTCCTGGTCGGCGCCGGCGACGGTGTTGAGGTATTGGCCGCGCAACTTTTTGAAGGCGTCGTGCTCGTGGCCGTCGAGCGCGGCCTGGAGTGCGACCTGCCACAGGTCTTGGCGGGCGTTGTCGTACCACAGGCCTTTGCGCGCAATTTCCACTGCGTCACTGAATCTTTGGGCGTCGTAGTGGTGTCGAGCCAGGACCACCGCGGCGCCGGGGATGCGGTCGCGCAGCTGCTCGCGCAGGTTTGCGGCCCAGGGCCATTCCTTGGGGGTGACCCCGCCCAGCGGCGGCCCGGTGACCAGCGCCATGGCCGCGATCAGATGTCCGGGGGCGGTGGTTTCGGGGCGGATTTCCACCAGCCGCTCGAATTCCATCCAGTCTGAGCGGACCGCGCCGTCGAGGCGGTAGGCGCCATCGCTCATGGGCGGCAGGGCTTTTGGCCCGCCGGTGTGGATGACGCCGAGACGGGCCCGCAGCAGCGATATCTGCTGGGTGACCGTCTTGTCCGAGGCGCCGTCGCGGTAGACGCTGCGGACGATGTCGACGGTGCTGACCCATGGGTTCATCTGCAGGTACACCAGCAGTTCGTTGAGGCGTTTTTCCCGCACCCCGGGTTCCTGACCGGGATGTGGGGGGCTCATGGCCAGCTGGCCGAGCAGACGATTCCACAGCGGCGCCACCACCGGAAGCGCTGGGGGCTCCTCGGGCACCGGGGCCGGCACGGGGACCGCTATGGGTGCCGACACAGCCGGCGGGGCAGGTTCAGGCTGGGCGATGACGGGCGGCTCGTCGACCACCCATGGCGGTCCTTCATCGACCTCATCGACGTCGACGTCGTCGACGAGCTCGCCGCCGGCGTGAGGCTCGAAGAAATCGATCCCCGCGTCGTCCCTCTCGTCGATGTCACCGGCCGACTCCGCCATGGCCACGGGCATCGCCGGGTCGGTGACCGGGTCGTCGTCCTCACCGACCACCGACGGCGCAGGCGGGGCCGGCGCACGCGGAGGCACCGTCACGGTGGGGGAGGCGGTGAGCAGTTCGGCGCAGCGGTCCACGGTGTCCCCGGTGGGCAGGATCAGTGTCGCCGTAATCGACTGTGCCCCACCGTTGCTGAGCTGGCCGACGCGGTCAGGGCCGCAGCTGATCGTCCATTTGGAGTCCACCGCGGCGTCCTTGCCGAGGTCGACCATGATCCGGCTGGTGGCGTTGGACACGATCTGGGCCCGGTCGGTGTAGGACAGGTCCGGTCCGCAGATCAGCACGTCGACATCGGGCACCGCCCCGACCTGCACCGGCCGTACCCGTGTGGTCAGCGGGCCAGACCACACGTCATCGGTCACCCCGATGGTGATGCTCGGGTGTGTCGCGAGCAGCTCCAGCACCCAGCGGCTGACCAGTGCTGTCGTGGTGGCACGGTCCCCGTCGATGCGGACTCGGGCGAACGCGGCCAGGTTCATCGCGATCAGACCACCGTCGTCTGTGGTGCCGAACACCACCAGGTACACGGGACGCTGCGGATCCGGTTCGGTACCGGGATCAACTGCGTCCCAGGCGATGCGGGATTCTGAGCCGCTGTCGAGGGGGTGCCACGGCTGCGGCAGCGGAACCCGTAACGCCTGTACGAACGTCGCGGTGAGCTCGTCGCGGCGGGCGGTGATCAGCCCGGCGGTCGCCGGCGGGGGGTTGAGCGTGTACAGCGCTTCCAGGCGCCGTACGACCCCGACAGCGCCGCCCTGCCCGTACCACCAAGAGGTGACCGGTGCGCTGCTGACCACGGTGGATGACATGACGATGGGTGACCTGCCTATGACGTGGCCGCGGCCGGGTCAGCGGGCACCGCAGAACCGTCGGTGCCGGAGAACGCGCCGACGTCGACGCCGCTGGACGATCCGCCGGAGGCCGTCGCGGTGGTATTGCCGCTGCTGCTCTCCCCGGGCTTGCCGTCGCCTGGCTTGCCGTCCTCGGGCTTGCCGTCGGTGCTGCCGGAGGCGAACGGGTCAGCCGAGGTGGTGCTGCTGGCCGTGGCGGTGCCGGAGCCGCCGGAGGGGCTGGAGGCGAACGGGTCCGCCGACGGGCTGTAGGACGCGGCTTGGGTGGCCGGGGTTGCGCCGCCCCCACTGGCGAACGGGTCGGAGAACGGGTTGGCGGCCTGCATGCCGGGGCCGGCCTGCTGGCCGTAGGGGTCGCCGAACGGGCTGCCGCCCATGCCTTGGCCGAACGGGCTGCCGCCCATGCCCTGGCCGAACGGGTTCATCCCGCTGCCCATGCCGCCGCCACTGCCGAGCAGGCCTTGCAGGATGTCCAGCAGGCTGCCGCCGCCACCGCTACCCGAACCCGAGCCGTCGCTGCTGCTGTCCTTGCTGTCGCTCTTGTGATCGTCCTTGCTGTCGCTCTTGCCGTCAGCGGCCTGGCTGCCGTTGGACTGCTCGGTCGCCGCCGAACTCTCCACCGTCCCAGCGCTTTTGCCTTGGTACTTCTCGATGATCGCCAGGATGGCCGCCTGACCGGCGGGGGACTGGGGGTCGGGAACCGCGGCGATTTCCTTGGCTTCGGCCGAGGAGTTGGCGGCCACATCGTTGGCGCCGTTGACGTTCACATCAGCGCTGGCGTCGGTGGCGTCCGCGCCGGCGTCCGCGCCGTTGCCGAACGCGTCCAGCGGCAGGTGGTCGCGGCCGGTGGCCAGGGCGAAAGGTCCGCCGCTCATCCGGTCACCGCCGTGGAGAAGTTGAGGTTGAGGACCCCCTGGCGGACCTCGACGGCCTGCCGGGCCACCTCGCGGCTGAGGCGGGCCACATCGCGCAGTCCGTCACCGCGCACGGGGCTGGTCCCGTACAGCTGGTGGTATCGCAGATGCTGTTGCTGCGACTCCTCGGCGAGAAGTTCAATCGGGCTCATCTCAGTGCTGATCCTCTCCGCTGGTGGCGCCTACCGACGCCAGTTGCGGTGCCCCCTCGGCACCGTTGCTCTGATCCGCCGACCCCTGCGCGCCGCCCCCGGCGGGCGCGGCCTTGGCGCCGGTGTTCTTCGCCGGCTCCTCCCCGCCGCGTGCCGGCAGTGCGGGGATTTTCGGCGATTTCTTGTAACCCATTGAGTCGAGCTGATCGTTGGTGACCGCGCCGGCCTTGACCGCCGCCGCGCGGGCGTCCTCGTACCGCCTCTGCAGTTCCGCTGCCTGCTTGAGCGCGCCGTCGAGGTCGTCCCATGCTTCCCCGACGTCGCCGACCAGGGCGGTGTTCTCTTTGTGCAGGGCGGCGTACGCCGCTTCTGCTGCGGATCGGCCGGTCTTTCTCCTGGCAGCCATGGGGCTCCTTCTGGTCATTGCATATGCAGTTGGCGAGCCTGCATCACTTCATACGGATCGACGTCGATGTCGGCCACATTGCCGCCGTCTTCGAGGTCCCGGTAGGGGATCACGAGCCGGTCAGAACCGTCGGCGTCGTCGCTGAGGTAGGGCTCAGCGTGAACGTATCGCCAGTCCTGGACACCGTCAACGGAAACGTCCACCAGGTCACCGCGGCGCAATTCGTTGGCCGCGACGGGGACAACTGGCCCGTATTCCTCGTCGGCGGTGGGCTCGTAGTCGTCATCGAAGCCGTCCACCGGGCCGGCGAACGTGGGCGGCACCGCCGCGCCGTCAGGGGCTGTCGGCCCGCCGGACAGACCCAGCGGCCGCCACGTTGCGGCGTCCTCGGCGGGGTCGGGTTCGGCGTGATCGTCGTCCATCGTGGGCCGTCGTTCCGGCGGCAGCGGCCGCACGTATTGGTCGGACATCGAGTCCAAATCCGGCCGTGCTGTCGCCAGCACGATCGCCGAATCGCGGATCTTTTTGAACGACATCTCGGCGTCTTCGTCCTCCGGGTCGTAGCCTCGCAGCGCCGAATCAACAACGCGTCGCGGCCAGAAACTGTCGACGTTGCGCAGCTCGTCCAGAATCGCCTTTTCGTGATCGGACAGGGCTGCTTCCTGCTCTTCCGTGGCGGGCACTCGCGGGGTGTAGAAGGCCTGCATTTCCCGGAATGTGCCGTCCGGCAGCTGCACGGTGCCGCGGCCTTTGATGCCCGGCTGCAGCCGCGTCCCGGCGACCGCATCGTTGAACATCATGATGGCCGCATCCTTGGACCTCAGCCGGCCCATCGCGACCCGCAGACCGGTGTTGTCGCGCGCCTCACCGGCGACGTACATGGTGTCCGGACGCTGGATGCCGATGGCCATATGGATGCCCACCGCACGCGCGGTACGCAGCAGGATGCCGACGTCGATACTGGTCGGCGGTTCACCGCGTTCCTTGGTGGTGCGGTAGGTCTTGTAGAACTCCGCCAGCGCCACCACCAGGTTCGAGAACTCGTCGGTGATCAAGACGATCGGATCGAAGTCATCGGCTTTGTTCGGGTTGATCTTCACCTGACTCAACCGGTCACGCATCGTGTCGGCCAGGAACCGCAGCGCCGCAGTGTGCCCGACCAGACCGTCCTCGTCGGTGCCGGCAGTCACCAGCGACACGTTCGGCCAGTTCCGCATACCAGGGGAGTCGAAGCCCTTCGGGTCAACCCACACCACGTTGATTCCCCGACGGGCGCACTGGGTCGCCACGGTCATCAGCAGCGAGGTCTTACCGGTTGAGGTGGCCCCGGCGATGAGGAAGTGCGGCGACTGCCGGAAATCCCACTCCATGACGTTGCCGTAGGCGTCGATACCGAACGGGATGCAGGTCTTCTTGTACAGCGACCGGATCGTCGATCGAGTGACCTCCGGGAACTCCAGCGGCGGATCGACCATCGTGGGCAGACCCGGGCTGCGCACGAACCGCACCCGACGCGAGGCCATCGACCATTCGGCCTCCCACGACCCGCCGAGCGCGTCGGACACCATGCCCTCGATCACCCCGCGCCGGTATGCCGACGACACCTTGAGGTTGTAGACGAACCCGATCGTGAACTCGCGAATCTGGGCGGCGATCACATCGTTACCGGTCACCGCCGACCGCAGCGCGAGCTCCTCATCGATGTCGACGTCCTCCAGGCCATCACCGTCCTCGTCGACGACCGGCTTGGACACCACCACCGACACGATGTGCGCCGCGGCGTCGAACCACGACGCCACGAGCGGGCCGAGCACCGATTCGGCGTCCTCGACCGAGTCTTGCTCGACGATCACGGTCTCGGTGGCCGTCAACGAGCGCGTCATCGCGTCGTGCTCGAACTGGTAGGTGTGACCGGTGACTTCGGTCATGACGGCAGAAATCTCAGCGATCATCTCGTCGCTGACCTCCCGAGGGTGCTTGCTGTAGAGCAGCCGCACCACATTCGGAAACGCTTTCTTCCCGCGCGGGTAGGCGCACTTGACCGGCTTCACCCGCCCGGCCCGCGGGTCGGGCCAGCCAAGCGCCGGTGTCGCCAGGAACGTGATCTTGTTGATCTGGTTGGTGATGCCGGCGCGGGCATAAGCCCACCGGGCGAACTGCACCAGCCCGAACATCATCACGGCCAGCACAGCCACCAGCAGCAGGCGGCCGACCAGCAGGGCCGCGATGTTTCCGGACCACCGGAGCAGGGCCCCGCTGGCGGCCAGCACCAGCGCCGCGGCGGTCAAGATCATCGGCACGGCGGGGTACTGCTCACCGGGCCAGACCTGCCCGGGCCGCAGGTGCCCCATGTGTCCGGTGCGCGCCCTGCGGTTGCCCATGGCTTGCATCGCCAGCCACAGCGCCGCGAGCAGTACCGCGGCCAGGGGCGCGGCGATGAACAGCACCCAGAACCAGCCGACACCGACCCCGGCGATCACATACAGCGGGTGCGCTGACGGGGGCAGCACGTAGTCCCGCGCCGGCGAGGGCCGGTACAGGAACTGCTGCAGCAGGGGCCAGGCCCGCGTGTAGGCCAGCAGGGCGATGACGCCGACCGCGGCCAGGATCAGCCACGGCCAGGTCTCGGCGGCCTCTTTGAGCTCGGCGGGACTTTCCCCAGGCACGTAGGGCTTGTTGAGTTCGGCGTTGACGGTCGCGAACGGCCGGCCACCGGCCGCCGACGCGCCCCGCGCGCCGTCACCTTTACCGGAAACGGTCTTGCTCGCCGCGGCCATCAGCGGCTCCCCTCATCGGTGGCGGGCACGCCCGGGCCCGGCGCGTTGGTCAGGTCAGCCGAGGGGGCCGGCAGGCCGTTGGAGCTCAGCGGCAGCACGTTGACTGCTTTCCACCCGGCTGGGCCGGTCTCCACGCGGACCTCGATCCGTGAGCCGTCGTCGTAGGTGACGTCGAAAGTCATGCTGGCGGGCTCCTGGCGCACGGGTCCGTCGACCACGGCCACGGCGGCCTGGGTCACGTTGCGAATGTCGGTCAACCGGAACTGCTCGATCAGCTGCACCGACACATCGGGGGTGAGGCGGGCCAGCCAGTCGTCGTGATTGCCGTTGGGGGAACCGAAATTCGTGGCGAAGCGGGTCACCACCGCCTTGGCGTCTGCGGCCGAGTTCGCATCCATGCTCACCGTCGGCGGAGCGAGCTGCTCGAAGGTGCTCCCCGGGGTCTGTGCTGGTGTGCTGACGCTCGCCGCCGGCGGGCTGGGCGTGCCGGCGTCCGGCTGCTGGTCGTAGTGCTGCCAGATCAGGCCGGCGATCGCCGCGACGGCGATGATCGCGGCGATCAGGACGCGGGGACGGGGCAGGCGCAGTTTCATCTTCATACCCCACTCACCACAACCGTGGCGCCGATCGCCGCGGCGGCAACGGTCAGGGCGACCGCATCGGCGATGCTGCTGGCAACGAACACCGTTTGAGGGCCGAATGCGAACACGTTACTTGTGACCATGGACGGTATTCCTTTCTTAGAGAACGCGTTTGATGACCATGAAGTGCTGAGGGAAGGGCGACAGCTTGACCGGGACGCCGAAGGTGGAGGCCTCCACGACGGTGGTGGGGTTGACGACCATTTGCACGTGACCGGGGCCGGTGCCTCCGCCGTTGGGGTTCGCCTCGGGGACCGAGAAGACGAGATCGCCGGGGGCGACGGCGTTGCGGGGCACCGCGCGGCCGTAGCGCACCATGTCAAAGGTCAAGTGCGGCAACGCGATCTTGTGGCCGGAGGCCTGGAAGATCGCGTACATCACCAGTCCGGAGCAGTCGAAGCCGCCGCCGGTCGGCCCGTTGAGCGAGCCACCGCCCCAGATGTAGGGCAGACCGATCTGCGCTTCGGCGTACTTGACCGCGGCCACCCCAGCCGGGGTGCCCGGCTTGACCCCATCGGTTTCGGGGTTCTCGGTCGCGGCCCCGCACACGTCGCGGCCGGCGGGGTCCTGGGCGGCCGATGGCGGGGCGGGCTTGCCGGAACTGGCCTGCACCTCACCGACGTGCTGGCGGTAGAACAGGGTCGCGGCGGCGACATCGTCGGCGTAGGCGTCCGGGAACGCCGACCGCTGCACCGACTGCGCGGCCACGGTGGGCGCCATGTTTTCCCAGCCCCCGACTTTGAGCAGCGCGAGGTAGAACTTCTGCGCAGCGACCCCGGGGGTCATCAGGTCCCGGATGGTGCCCCACCACGGCTGCTGCTGCATGATGCCGACCGACAGGTGGTCGTGGCCTTCGCCCTCATGCGGAAACTGGTAGGACTCAGGGACATTCGGGTTGGCGAGGTTGCGCATCCCGGATTCCTGCAGCGCGGTCGCGAGCGCGACGATGATCCCCTTTTCGGGGATTTTCATCTGCAGGCCGGTGGCGATGACGGCCTTGCCGTTGTTGATCGGCCCCGGGCCGAACGATTTGCCGGTGTCGGCGCTGATGCCCTGGGACTGCAGCTGCTTTTCGCAGTGCGGGGTCACCACTGTGGCGGCCGGCGAGGAGGCTCCTCCGCCGGCGAGGAGCGTGAAGGCCAGCAGCAGCATGGTCATCACGAACGGAGCGAGCAAGGCGGCGGCGGCGTAGAACTTGCGTCGGTGGCCCCACGCCAGTTTCAGGGCCGCGACCCATTCCATGGGTTCCATCGCCCTCAGCCGTTTCCGCCGGGCGCAGCCACGGCCGGGGGCGCGGGGGCGGGGTCGGGGCCGGCGGCCGGGGACACCGGAACGACGCTGCTGACCTTCCAGCCGCTGGCGTCGAGCTCCAGGGTCACCTGGATGCGTGAGCCATCCCCGTAGGACACCGCGAAGGTCGGGACCGACGGGTCGGTCGACATCGGCCCGTTGACCTGGGTCACCGACGTCTGGGCCACGGTGGTGATGTCAGTGCTCTGGTACTGGGCGAGCAGGTCGGCCTTGGTGTCCGGGGCGAGCCGCTTCACCCAGTCGTCGTGACTTCCGTTGGGGGAAGCCAGGTTCGATGCGAACCGGGTGGCGGTGATGCGGGCATCGTCGGGGGTGACGGTCGCTGGTGCCGCGGCGGTTTCCTCCGCCTGGGCTTGAGCATGCTGGGGGTTCTCGGCGCTGTGGGTGGGTGCCTGGTTGCCGGTGGCGTCCCCAGCGGCGTCGTGCTGCCAGATCAGACCGGCGATCGCCACGATCGCGATCGCTGCGCCCAGGCGGATGCGGCCCGGAATCTGGCGCCACCGCCACCGCAGCATCTCCAGCCGCGCCCTCATCAGGCGGCCTCAGACATCGAGTAGCGGCCATCGGAGCCGCGGCCGGTGCCGTTGTAGGCGCCGTACGGGTCATCACCGCCGCCACCGCCGCGGGTGGCGCGGTAGATGCGGATCGCCGAGGCCAGGCGGCCGCCGTTGGCGTCGCTGGCGTAGGCCGGCTGCGGTTCGGGGGCGCTGTGCTGGCCGCCGCCGGGTGTGCCCGAGCTGTCGGTGCCGACCCCGCCTGCGTCGGAGTCGGTATCCCCGCTGGTGGGGGCGCCGCTGGCCGCGTCGCTGACGGTGGGCGCACCCGAGGGTCCGTCGTCGTTACCGCCGCCACCGTCTGGGCCACCACCGTTGCCGCCACCTCCGCCGGCTGCACTCGAGGATTCCGATTCGCTGTCGACCCGGCCCGGGTCGCGGCCGCCGCCGTCGCGGCCGCCGCGGTTCCATCCGAACTGGTCGGCGATCTCGCTGCGGGCCCGGGAGAAGTCGGCGATGTTGTGCAGCAGACCGCGCCCGGAACGGCCCGAGCTGCCGGCGCCGCCGGCCAGCTTGGCGGCCATGGTGTCGCGCTGGCGATCGAACATCCGGCGCAGCGGCCCGAATACCGCGAAACCGAACGCGAGCACCAGCGCGGTCATGAACATCGACTGGACCGCGTTGGCCGAGTCTTTGAAGACCTGGTCGAGGATCACGTTGTAGGCGCCGAACATCGCGGTGTAGATGACCATCGCCGCGTAGGCCATGAACATGTCCAGGACGGTTTTCCAAGCGAACATCTGCGGCCCGCCGGGGATGACGCCGATCGCGAATGCCGGCGGCGCCAGCGAGGCGTAGAGCATCGCCTGCACGGCGGCCTTGACCACGTGCCACACGAAGTAGCAGGCGAAGGCCACCAGGAACAGGGCGAGCAGCCCGCAGATCTGCAGAGGCACCAGCATCGCGGCGGGGTTGCCCATCGACTTCTGGTGCATCGCTTTGCCTTTGACGGTGTCGCACCCTTTGATGTCGTCTTTGAGGGTGTCGCCGTGTTCTTTCTTGATGCCCTCGGACCAGGCCTGCCGGCAGGCCTTGGACACCGAGTCGCTGACCTCGCCGAAATTGATCATCTGGGTGGGCTTGCGCAGGAACCGGTCGGCCAGGTGCGCCACCATGTCGTCGACGTTGGCGCCGGCACCGGACTTGGACATGTGCCCACCCGAGACGGAGGTGGCGATTTCCAGGCCGGTGTCGCGGCCCTTGGCGAGCAGTCCGTCCGGGCCGACCAGTTCACTGATCGGGTTGGCGAAAATCGTTGCGGCAACGCCGATCATCAGCATGCCCATGGCGATGTTGGAGAACGCCTTGGCAGTGCGGCCCGCCAGGGCGGTGCACACCACGATGATCGCGAGGATCGCCAGCGCGGTTGCGGCCAATCCGAACCGGTCCATCGCGGTGTTGACGCCGTTGCCGATCGTTTGGAACGGGACGGTGAAGAGGTTGAGCCACTTGAATTCCAGGACGAACTTGATCAGCCACAAGGCGGTTGTGGTGATCACTAGGTAGATCTCGTAGGAGATCGAGGCGATCTTGGCGAAGATCGCCGAGATCGCGTCGTTCCAGCCGCCTTGGTTCATGGTCAGCGTGTATTTGGCGACCGGGGTGCCGTCGCTGTCTTTGATGCCCATCCAGGAGATGAGGACGTTGCCGCCGTCGGAGCTTGAGGTTCCTTTGCCGTCATCGGCCATGGCCACCGCGGCTCCCAGGACCAGCAGCAGCGCGGCCGCGGCCAGGGCGGTGATCGTCTTGTGTCGCCAGCACCAGCGCAGCAGCACCGCCGGCGACCAGGCCCGCACCCAGGCGCTGGCCGATGCCAGGGCCTCGGTGTACCGGGTGGGCTCCATGCGAGTGGGGTGGGTCACGAAATAGCCTCCGTCCCAACAATTTCGCCGGCCAGGCATGGGGCGGCCCGGACTTCGTCGATGTGGTCGCGGTAGAACTGCTCGGCGGCCGGTACCTGGGCGGTGTAGGCGCCGGGGACTGCTGAGCGCTGCACAAAGGCAGCGAGCTCGTCGGGTGTGGTGGAGGCGTCGTAGGGGCCGCGGTGCCAGTCCTGGCGCAGTGTGGTGAAGAACTTGGCCGCCGCGGCCGGCGGCGACATCAGCTCCTCGACCGAACCCCACGACGGGGTCTGCGCCAGGACGCCGAGCGTGTTGTGGTCGGTGGACAGTCCGTCATGGGCCACCGTCAGCGACTCGGGCACGTCGGGGTTGGCCAGGTTTCGCATCCCGGTCTCCTGCATCGCCGCCGTCAGCCCGGCGACGATCCCGTCCTGCGGCATATGAAGCGCGACCCCGGCCGCGATGATCGCCTTGCCGTTGCCGACCGGCCCCGGCCCTGCGGCCAGGCACGCCGGCGCCGCGGTGCGCGACAGCGCCACCAACGAGCTGGCGGTCACCGCCAGGGCGACCAAGGCGGCGATCAGCCACCGCCGCAGCCGGCGGCGATGCGCGTCGACGACCGCGGCGGGGTTGTTGGTTGCGTACATCGGGTGACTCCTGGTCTTTCTCAGGCGACGTCGGCCTGCAGGTCGGGGGGAGTGGTGCTCATCGCCTCGCGCCGCACCGCCGAGGACGGGCCGAGAACTTTGATGCGGCCGATGTCGCCGCGGGCATCGCGCATGTAGCCCTCGCCCTCGCGGCCGCGGATGACCTTGCCGTCAGGGCCTTTCGGGGAGGTGTTCTTGGTGAGGTCGCGCACGATGTGCGGGTTGCGGTCCGGGTCGATGCCCAGCCAGGCCAGTGAGCGGCGGGCCAGGTTCTCGTCGCGGTGACGCATCACGTAGCGGGTCGGGATCAGGTCCAGTGCGGTGCCGGCCGGGTAGTCCGAGACCGGGTCGTGGCTGCCCAGGATGAGCGAGATGTTGTCCTTGCGGCCGTCTCGTGCGAGGCGGGCGGTGCGTGCCAGACCGGTCGGCGTGGAGGTCACGTGGTAGGCCTCGTCGAGCGCCACGGCCGCCGGGCGTGCCTTGTTCAGTTGGAACGCCTGGCGTCCCAGCTCCATCGACAGGCCGTAGATGGCGCGGCCGAAGATCTTCGACGGCGCCAGTGCTTCGCGGCTGGCGACCTCTTCGGTGGTGGGCACCTCGACCCGGTTGGTGCGGATGACGATGCCTTCGGCGTTCAGGTCGATCGCCGGCAGGTTCGGATCGAACAGCGATCGCGCGTAGCCGCGGCCCGCCCAGAACGACAGGTGCCGGTGCAGGTCGTCCCAGCCCGCCGGCAGACCCTTGCCGTCGGGCATCCGGCCGGCGTCGACACCGTCCTGCAGCACCTGCAGCAGTCGCGGAATGGAATCCACGCCCCACTCCGGGCGAAGTACTTCACCGAGGGTGATGCCCATCGGGGAGTTGGCCTCGCACTCGAACAGGGGAGTCAGCAGTTCGACGGCGGCATCGACACCCAGATCGGAGCGCAGGGTGCGGATCGGATCGATCGACCACTGCGGCCGGCTGAGATCGACAATGACGTGGTGACCGAGGGTCGAGGTGGGGCGCGCGTACTCGCCGGAGTCGGTGCGGTCGATCGCCAGGAACTGGCCGCCGTGGTCGACGAGGGTGAACAGCTTGTACATGATCAGCCAGGTCTTGCCGGCACCGAGTTCACCGGCGATCGCCACCGCCGAGGACGCGTCTTTGACCGTCTCTCGCCACCATTCGGTGTGCACGGGCTGGTTGCGCCGGCCGGACAGGTTCAGCGCGAGGATCGGCCCCTTGGCATCGCCGAGATGGTTGGTCGCCAGCGGGACGCTGGCGGCGGCGAACTGACTGATGGTGACGTGCGAGAAATCCGACACAGCCCGGTGGTTGGTGCCGCCGGGGTTCATCGCCGCCCACAGCTCGCGCTGGCCGCCCAGCGGCGCCACGACCTTGATGCGCGGCCGCTCGAACGCCTGGACCAGTTTGAGTGCGCCGTCTTCGCAGGCCGCCCGGGTCTGGCCAGCGACGGCGAAGATGGGGCACAACGAGACCTCGACCTCGTCGTCGTTGGTTTCCAGGTGCGAGTTGTATTCGCGCAGCAGCATGACCTGTTCGGACAGTGTGTCGTGGGCGAACGAAATCTCGCTGTCGCGCTCGTCGACCTGCTCGGACAGACGCCGCAGATTCTTGCCGTTGCGGGCGATCGCCTGTTCGCGGGTGGTCTTGCTGATCCGCAGCGCCCAGTCGATGTCGAACCCGTCCACCCGGTCGGCGATGGTGAAGAACTCCGAGCCGGGGAACTGCAGGCCCTCCAGCGGCAGAGCCTCGATCGCCAGCAGGGTCTGCCACGATTCGCCGCCGCCGATGCGGCCGGGCTGGGTGATCTTGACCAGTGGGGCGAAGCTGGTGGGAAGCCACCGTTTCTTGTCGGCGCGACGTTCGCCTTCGTCGAACTCGGCCATCGCAAATGCGCCGGCCGGAGAGGACACGTTGGAGGTCACCGGGTTGGGGAAGATATCGGCGGGCCCGCCCCGCGACAGCGCGTGGTTCCACAGCCACACCATCTGCGCTGCGGTCAGCGGCTCGAAGCTGAACACCGGCGGCAACTGGGTGATGGTCGCCGCTGCCATTTCTGCTGCCTTGAACATCTCGGCCCGGTCGCGGTCGCGGGAGCGTCGGCCCGCAGCGCCCATGCCGGTCCAGTCGGACACCGCGTCCGAACCGAGGACCGGGAACGAGAGCGTGAAAATCCGCTCGGTGGCACGAACTGTGGACGAGAAGAACTCGTGCTTGCCTTCGCATTCGTAGCGCCAGCTCGGGCGCCGGTCCAGATCAGAACCGGCGATCGCCCGCGCCATGATTTCATCAGGGTTCATCGCGGCGATCAGCCCGGCGATCACCGCATTGTCCGGGAGCTTGCGGAACAGATTGCGGTGATGGACCAGTGCGTCGCCCTTGCGTTCGTCGCTGGTGTATCCGTACGCGAGTCCCTGCATCCGGTAGTCGGCCCAGATGGAGCCGTCGCGCATCCGGCGCAGGTTGCCGAACACCGACACGGTGGGCTGCAGGTCCTGGTCGAGTTGATTGGCCATGAAACGGGTTCCTTCGCGAGGTCAGTGGTCGGTCAGCTGAACAGGTCTGCGGCAGCCGAGTGCTGCTCGCCGAAGATGTCAGCGAGCCCCGGTTGCGCCGGCCGTTGTGCGGGCGCGGGCCGCTGGTACGCCGTCGCCGTTGGTGCGGGAATTGGGGCGTCGAGAATGTCAATCTGAGGGCGCACTGTGGAGGTGGTGGTCGGGGTGCGACCCAGCGAGTTGCTGCTGTAGCTGATCGGGTTGCTGTAGAGCCGGTAGACGCGATGCGCGCGGGTACCGAACGGGACGGGCGAGTACGGCATGAGGCGCATCGCTCCCACTGCCATCACCGTGACCGTGATTCCAATCAGCCCGGTGAGGACCGGGTGTCCCAGGCGGGGGAGTAGGAACAAGGTCGCCAGCAGTCCGGCGACTAGTGCGATCAATTCGGGGATCGGGTAGGGCCCACCGGGCAGCTTCCAGCGGCCGTCGAATTTGGCGATGACAATGCGGACCCGGCTGGCCCGCGTGTACCACTTGGCGACGAACTGACTCATCGCGTTCCGCCGCCGTTGGTGATGCTGCTGACGGTGTCTTTGGATACGACGCCGAGGGCGGGAAGTGATCCCACAAGACCGATCAAAACCACGCCGATCGCCAGCGTCTTGAGTGCGGCCGTCTTGTTCTTGGACACGAAGTAGTACAGGGCGGCGATGACAGCGGTGCCGCCCATCAGCAGGTACACCGCGAAGCTGATGCCCTGGTTCTTGATGTTGGCGCCGATATCCCAGATCGGTGCGGCGACGTACTTGACGCTGCCGGCGGCGGCGATGGCGTTGACGTTGTCCATCAACAGCGGGGCGATGGCGGTGATCATGGTCAGTTCCCTTCGGGTGTGCTGGTTGCGGTCGGGCGCGGTGCTGTTGTGGTGCTCGTTGTGGCGCGAGTCGGCGTCGTTGTCGACGAGTCGGAATCGGAGCCCGAGGGCACCGTGATGGACGGCGAATCGTTGATCTGGTCGACCTGCCAATGGCCCGCTGCGACGGACATCAACAGCGGGAAATCCATCGGCATGAGAACGCCGTTTGCGGTCTGCACAATGGCGCGGACATTGACTTCGACATCGGATGCTTTCGGGGGCACCGATTGCGCGGTCGCAAGTTCCGAATTGGTCTGCACGCGCTCGATCGAAAGTGTGGTGAATCGAGGTGGGTTCGATGCCGCCAGTGACGATCCCGCCGCGACGTACGGCGTCACGTCCCCGACTCCGGTCAACATCGCCGAAAGGAACCCGGAAACTGTCGCGTAAACCGGGCGATCGTCGGCGACCGAAATCGTCGTGGCCAACGTCACCTGCTTGCCCGAGGGGCGGTCGGGTCGGGTGAACGGGAGATTGACCGCGCGGAACCGGTTTTGAAGGTCAGCGGAGATGTAGGTCTGCAGCCGCATTGGCACCATCGATGTGGAGTTGGCGGCCTTCGGTACTTCGGCAGTGACGATCACCGAGTAGGTGCGGTAGCCGTCGGTGAGTGTGCCGGGAAGTGCGGACCCTGCCCACAATGCGTGGCCCCCTGGCGGAAGCGGTGAGGCGGGTACATCGCCGTTGTAGAACTGCTTGATCGCCGACGCGTTCGACGGGTCTTTCAGATAGGTGTTGACGTACCGCATCGCGTAGTCCTCAATCGCGGTGATCTGGTCGCGAGCGAGGTCTTCGTTGACCGTCTGGGGACGGTGGGCAATCAGGATCAGCACGCCCAGGACGAGCGGCACGTAGGTGAGCATCATGAAGGCGAGGAACGATGCGGTGAAGCGGGCCCGCAGTTCGTCGGCGCGGATGTGGTCTCCGCCGCTGATGCGCAGGAACAGCCAGTCGGAAAGTCGGCGCAGAGGGTGGGTCAGCACGAGACCCCCATGGCCTGGGTCTCCAGCGCCTCGTACAGCTCGGCGGCGACGGTGCGGTTGTTGACGATGTGGGCGACCAGCGCTTCGGACTTGCGCTCGTCAAGAGGATCGGCGGCCAGCTGGCTCATGAGGTCGCGCAGTGTGTCGGAATACGCGCGGACCGCGGTGTAGCTGCGGCGGATTGGCTGGGCCATGGGCGGGGGCCTCCAGGGAGTGCTGAGACTCGGACGCCCTCTTATGCGGGGTAAAACGCCGTTTTCCCGACAACCGCATAGGTCACGAATTGATAACGCATATGCGCATATGCGCCGAGTATGTTTGCCCTAATGCTTGACAAGGGGATTACGCTCGGCGCAGGCCGACGAAGGAGAGCCGAAGCCGAGCGGCCCCCCTTACTGCCTTAGCTCGTCAACTATTCGCCGCCCGCATCACCCCGTATGCGGTGCAGGCCGAGCAGCACGATTCCCCGCCGAATCCGCGATGCGCCCCCGCCTATGACGGGGGCGCATCGCTATGCGCACCTCCCCGACGCGCACACCGCACACCGCCGGCCTTCACGCCCGCACATCCGCCGCGCACCAGGCGCACACCCACCGATGCATCAGCAAACCCGACCGGAGCCGCTCACCAGTTCCTCGTCAACCGAACTGTCAACATCATCAGCGCAGGTCGCCGCTTCTCAACGTGACCCAGATCACAGCTTTTCGGGGCGGTCGACAACCGCTCCGGGAACGCTTCCGTAAACCCTTGCAACAACGTCCCCCGATTCCATGGGCCTCGTCAGCACCCCGCGAAGCCAAGGAATCCGATGACCATCTGGGATCAACTCGCCGAGCAGGCCCATCACCTGCTCACCCGGCCTCGCCGCGGCGACCTCACGCCCGCGGTAACGCTCGTCCAGACCCTGCACCCGCAGCCGCCGCACTCACCCGACGCCATCTGCACCCACATGGAAACCATCAGCACGGTGCTTCCCCAGCTCGCCCGCTACGCACGCAGCGGTGACCGAAATGCCCTTCTGATGGCCGCCGTCCTCATGCGCCGGCCGCTGCGCCGCATCGCCGATATGGGCGACCCGGACGGCTATCACTCCAGCGACCGCGACGCCCGCGACAACGACACCCTGCGCATCTTCTTCGAGCTCCTGCGCACCGCCGCCGAACCGCACATCCTCACCACGCGGTACGTCTACAACCACGTGCTTCGCAAGGCGCTTGCCACCCGCCCCCAGGCCCACTCGCCTGCCGCCGCCCACCGCGTCGATCCCCACTCGGCAATCCTGGACCGCGCTGACTACGGCACCGACCATGACCACACCGCCGCCGTGCTGCATCAGGCCTGCGACCGCGGCATCATCACCGCCCTGGAGTTCAAGACGCTGACCGCCATGTACCTCAACTCCGATGTGTTCAGCCCGTCCACCGCCGCCCGCGATCTGTCTTCAACCGTCAGCGCCGTCGAACGCCGCGCCCAACGCGCCATCCGCAAGCTCGCCAAGTACTTCGACGAGGCCGTGGCGGCATGACCCTGCACGACCGGGCCAGGACGCTGGCACTGGCAGCCGCCCTGGCCACCGCAGCGCCACCCCTGCTCTACGCGGCCCCAATCGCCCGCGCCGAAGCCACCTGCCCCGGGATCTACTCCGTCGCCATCCCCGGGACCACCCAAACCAGCGTGGACGCCGATCCGCTCAAGCCGGTCGGGGTCCTCGGCAAGATTCTCGAACCGCTCCGCGAGCACTCCAAAGTCCGCATGGCCACCTACTACACGAACTACCCAGCGACCATCATTGGCGGCACCGACGGCGGCGGCTACAAAGCCTCCAAAGACGCCGGAATCGACGCCTCCAACGCCCGCCTCAAGACCGTCGCAGACAAGTGCCCCAAGACCGTATTCATCCTCTCCGGATACTCCCAAGGGGCGGACGCAGCCGGGGATATCGCCGCCGCCATCGGCCACAACAGAGGTGTCATCCCCGCCTCCCGCCTGCTCGGCGTCGCCCTACTCGCTGACCCTTCGCAATCACCGGTCGGCCAGCCCACCATCGGCCTCAAAGACCCCGGCATGGGCTTCGCTGGAGTGCGCTCCGGAGGCTTCGGTTCCCTGACTCAGCGCAACGGAATCATCTCGGTCTGCGCCCCCCTGGACTTCTACTGCAACCTGCCCCAGGCCGACCTCGTGATGCGGTTCATCGGACACCTGGGATCACACCTGGACGCCTCCGACCCCGCCGGTTCGGCCCAGAAGCTCGCCACCATCTTCATGGCCGGTCTCGTGGCTCCCGCCACCGCCGCGATCAACCAAATCCTGACCCTGATCAACGACCCGAACCTGATCCCCAACCTGGTGTCCCGCGGCGTCGCTTTCGCCAAGGCCCTGGCAACGCAACTGTTCTGGCTGGCCGGCCCGCAGGTCGCCGGACCCGCCACCGACCTCGTCAACGCGGTCACCGCGGTCATCGGCATGGTCGGCAACAAGGCCTGGACCGCGATCCCCGCAGCGATCACCGTGATCGCCAACAAGGCCGGCGCCGTCAACGCCGCCCTGTCCACGATGAAAGACAAGACCTCCACCATCAACGTCGGCGGCTTCGGTGCCGTCGGCACCGCCCTGCACCAGGGTGGCGTCAACCTCGGAGACCTCGCCACGGCGGTTCTCAACGCGATCAGCGTTGCCACCGGCGGCGCCACCAACATGACCACCGGCCTGTTCGGCCCCACGTTCAGCCAGTTCTCCGCCGCCAACGTCGCCAAGGCGCTCACGCATTACGCCGAATTCATCAAAGGGGGATTCCACGAGAACTACGACTCCACCGTCCTCGACCCAGCTGGGCACACCGGCACCCAGATCATCCAGCGCTACCTCGTCAACCAAATCCAGAAACTCTGAAAAGGGACGCCCCCCATGCCCAACCCATGCGCCCGAAACGTCGCAACCCTTGCCCTGTACGCCAGCACCGTGCCACCACTGGGGACGTTGAACTGCCCGCACAGGCGACCTCCACGTCCCAAAGCCAGCCAACTCCGAGCCCCTTGGCACGTAGTGGTCCGGCCTCGCGGCATCGAATTGTGGCCAGCCTTTGTGCCCCTCGCCCCGACCCACCTCACCGGCGGACTCCGCTGATGCAGAAAGGACTTCTCTCCATGGACTACGGGCTGTGGCTCCTGGCCGAACCCTCCGGCACGATCACCCTCACCGGGTGGTCCGAAACCAGCTCAGAAGCCAGCCCCGACGCCCCCGCCAAGACCGATCATTGGCCCACCTACGTGCTGTGCTCCACACGCGCCGAGTTGTCCGAGAGGCTGCTCGAACTGGGCCTGGACCTCGACGCCGGAGCCGACCTCGCCGACCTCGAGAAAGGCTGGGACGTGTACCTGCGCCACCCCGACGTCGCCGCACTGCGGACCCAGCTCGACCGTGACCGGTCCGCCGCCGCGAAATAGCCCTCGCCGCGGTGCGCCAGCGCGATCCACGCCACCGTCTGACACCGCTATTCCAGCCCCGAACTGCGGCCCGCTTCACCACCTCGGTTCACTCGGAGCGAGACCCATACGGCGGCCCGGGACCGTCCGCTCCACCGCGCGCCACGGCGCGCCAGACGTGGACCCCGCCAGCCCGACGTGGCCACCTGCCGCCGTACACACAGTGTCCCAAACAGAGCCCTCAGGAGGAGACGATGCGCCGACTATCCGGCCCGCGCCCAGGGCGCACCAGCTCGTGCCGGTGGCACGGTAGGCACCGCGGCGAGACCGGAGTTGGCGTGCTCATCGGATGGCCGTGTGGACACACTGATCGACAGCCAACGCCCACCTGTGCCGGTCATCTGGATCAGCTGCTCGTTCAAGGCGGACGGGCGGACAACCCGGCGCCGTGCCCGGTCTGTCAGACCGTCGGTTCAGCCGCCGTCACCGACACCCAGGACCTCAACCCCTGACCGCGCCAGGCCGCGCCACCACCGGCCTGGAGTCGCCGCGCGGGTGTCCAGCACCGGTCCCTGGAAATGACTCGGCGGGCTGATTCTCAACCACCGCGTGGGGCGCTTCAAGCGCTCTACAGGGTGGCGGAATCAGCCCGCCGAGTTGTGCAGGGAGGGTTAGGCAGCGCCCTTGGCGTGCTTGCCCGATCCGGCGTCACTCTTGGTGCTCGACGATTGGTGACCCAGGCGCGAGGTGATCGAGTTGACGGACGAACCGGTTTCGCTGGCACCGGATGCGTGCTTGGGTCCGCCGGACGGCTTCTGTGTGCTGTCGGACTTGTCGCTGCCGGCAGTGGTGGACGTGCCGGCCGGGGTGCCGGTGCTGCTGTGTCCGGACGATCCCGCGGTGGTGTGGACCCCTGCCGATCCGCTGCCGTTTCCAGTACCCGACGTACCCTCCGACGCCGGGGTGGATGTGCTCTTGCTGCCCTTGCTGGTGGTGGTCGACGTGGTTGCACCGCCGGCCGCAGCGCCGGCCGAAGTGGTGCCCTCGGCAGTGGTGGTCCCGGTTTCCGCCTTCGCGGTTTCGACCGTGGGTTCACCCTTGGATTCGGTCGCCGGTGTCGTGCCCGTGGTCTTACTGTCCGTGGGCTTGCCCGTCTTGGTTGCGGCGGTCTCCGTGGCCTGCTTGGACACAGGCGTCTTGGCGGTGCCGGAGTTCTCGTCGGCCGGTGCCTCGGTGGTGGAGGCGGTCGCGGCCAGCGTCCTGACCTTCACGGTGGGTACAGCGGCCGCGGTGTTGGTTCCGGTGACGGTTCCCACGATCGAGGTCGCGACACCGAGGGCCGTGGCGATCGTGTTCAGTCCCGCCACGGTGAGGGTGGCGGCGGTGTTGACCGCCGCGTTGAACACGTTGGCCATCGCATAGGGCAGGTTGCGGACGTAGCTCGGGAGGCCGGCCATCTGCATCAGGCCGCTGACGACCTGGGCGGCTGAGCTGGCCAGCTTGGTGACGACGTTGGCGCCGGTGCTGACGAAGCCTGATGTCATCACGACCGGGACCGCGGCCAGTGATGCTGCCGTGTGGAACAGCTGCAGTCCGGTGGTGGCTCCCGCGCCGGCCAGGATGCTCAGGGCGCTGACGTAGCTCGCCGGGTCCAGCGGGGCGCTGCCGACGGTGTTGAGGACGTTCACCAGCGCACCGGCGTGGGTGCCGTCGCCCAGCCACGTGCCGGCCACTTGGGCGGCCCCGTCCGCGACGCGCTCGATGGTGCTTCCTAATGCGTGTGCGATGGCAGGGACGCCGCCGCCGATGAGGGCGACCGCGGCGGTGACGGGAGCGGAGACGATGCCCTGCACGGCGGTGAGCGCACCGTCGAACACGTCAATGGGAACTGCGGTCTTGGCGGCGTCGACGAGGCCGTTGAACGCCGTCAGTGCGTTGGTGATCTGGCTGGTGACCGCGGTGGTCAACGTCGACGCCAGGGACAGCCCGTTGGCGCTGAGATCACCGAGTGCCTTGAGTCCGTTCGTCACGGCCCCGCCGAGCACGTTGATCGGCACGTCCAGCAGGCCGAGGTAGCTGGACACCGACAGCGGGTTGTTGAGCAGGTTGGTCACGGCGTGCAGCGCGGTGCTCAGTGAGCCGGTGAGTACCGAGCTCAGCAGGTCGGCTATCTGACCGGTGGTCAGGGTCAGGGGCGTGTTGACGTCGGTCACGGTGGCGGCCAGGCTGGTCA
This sequence comes from Mycobacterium sp. SM3041, assembly GCF_039668335.1. Taxonomy (NCBI): domain Bacteria; kingdom Bacillati; phylum Actinomycetota; class Actinomycetes; order Mycobacteriales; family Mycobacteriaceae; genus Mycobacterium; species Mycobacterium sp. SM3041. Next base: position 106,634 of record NZ_JAYXBQ010000049.1, read on the forward strand.
GCCCTCCGTTGGACGAGGCCTGCAGCGCGGTGAGCACCTGTCGCAGCACGGGGTTGGGGGTGGCTGAAGTGAGCTGGCTCCACAGTGAGTTGTTGAGTCCGGCGGCCGTGTTCAGTACTGAGGCCAGGGTCTGTCCGGGTATCCCGACTACGCCGGCGACGGTGGAGCCCGCCGAGTCCAGGGCGCCGTTGAGGTTGGCGATCAGGGCGTCGATGTCGGCTGGGTTGACCACCGCGGAGAGGGTGATCGCGGGTGTGGAGATGTGGGGGAGGGAGATCGTTGAGGGGTGCACGGGGGCACCGGCGAGCAGTGGTGCGAACGCGACTGCTCCGGCGACGCCGAGAGCGATACCCGGATTGATTCGGGGACGGGCGGTGGATCGGGCATGAGTCATGGGGTGTGTTCCTTTGAAAGAGGGTTGACCGGGCGGGTCAGAACACCCGTACTCTATATTAAGACACTAGATTAAGACGATAGAAGCTGGGAAAAATTTACTTGTCAGGAGCATTTGGCCATCGATTGTGTACACGCTGTGCTACATGGGGGATACACTGTGCTACATGAAGAGTTATGGCGTCCGGGAGCTACGCCAGAACGCCACCGACGTGCTCCGCGAAGTCGCCAACGGCGAAACGGTGATCATCACCAACAACGGGCATCCGGTCGCTCAGCTGATCCCGCCCGTCAACACCCCGTGGGCGGCACTGATCGCCAGCGGGGAAGTCACCCCCGCACGCACCGGCCCGCGCGCCATCCTCAGCCGTACCGCCGGCTTCCACACCCCAGCCAGCGCCCACCTCGCCGACATGCGCCGAGGCGAGCGGTGATCTACCTCGACACCACGGCCATGCTCAAACTCATCGCACACGAGCCCGAAACCCCGGCCCTGACCGACTATTTGCAGGCCCGCACCGACACCGTGTGGTTCACCTGCTCACTGGCCCGCGCCGAGCTGTTGCGCGCCACCGCCACGATGGAGCCCGACGCCACCGACCACGCCCGCCACATCCTCGACGGTCTCGACACCGTCGCCATGACCGACCGCCTGGTCACCGCTGCCGCCAATCTCACGCCGGCGCCGCGGCGCACCCTCGACGCCCTGCACATCGCCGCAGCGCTGACCGCAGGCCCCCAACTACACACCCTGATCACCTACGACCCTGAACTCACCGAGGCGGCAGGCCGCCACCACATCACCACCACCCACCCAGGAGGGTCACTGTGATACGCGCACTGATCACAGCGGTGCTCATCGCCGGCGCCGCCACCCACTACCTCGACGTCCCCCTGGACGCCGCTGTCGGCTACGCCTTCGTACTCTGCGTCGGTGGCTGGTACCTGTGGCCCGTGCTGCGCCGGCCCCTGCGATACGTGACCCGGTGCCTGCTACGCCGGCTGCGGCCTCGTCGCCGCACCGGCCGCGCCATTGCGCCCCGCCCCGCTCCAGCGCGCGCCACCGCTGCACCACGCGACGTACCAGCGCAGATCACCCAGATCAACCACCACCACTACTACAACGGGATGCCCCCGCAGCCCGGCGCGCCGATGCGCCCCGACTACACCCTGACCGCCCTGCCCCGTCGAACAGAAGGTCGCATCGCCAGCGATGAAATCCTTGACGGCATCATTGACGTCGACATCGACGACGACTCGACACGATGACCACCACGATGAGTGACCCCGATCAGCAGACTGATCACGCCTGGGACAACCGCAAGCTGATCCTGGCCTCCCTCGCGCCGCGCACCACCACGCGCCCGGCCCGACGCGGCGCGGCCGCCGTCCCCGACGAACTCTTCCCCGACGACGCCGCCGGCGAGAAGAAACCCGGCCTGCTGACCCGGGGACTGCGTGCCGTCGGCCGCGCGGCCGCAGCCGGCGGCCGCCAGTTCAACAAGCGGGTGCCGCCCAACCGGCGCGCCCACACCGCGATCCTCACCGCCGCGGCCCTGGTGGTGCTGCTCGTCGCCATCGCCGGGGTCGACTACCTGACGTCCGATGTCAACCCGCAGACCCCGACCACCACCAGCGGGGCCGCGACCCAGCCGCCGGCACCGAGCCTGCCGCCGATCAACCGGGACACCATCATCAACGGCGTTCACGCCACCGACATCTGCCCCCGCGACGCGAACTACTCCGATGTCAACCGGGCATTCGACGGGGATTTCAGCACCGCCTGGGTGTGCACGCGAGTCAAGAACAAGGACGGCCAGAACATCCAGGTCGACTTCGGCCGGCAAGTCACGCTCAGCCAACTCCGCTTCACCAGCGGCTACGACGCTGCGGCACCCGACGGCACCGACCAGTGGTCCAAGCCCGGCCGCCGCATCGTCACCAAATACATCGTCTATTTCCCGAAGGAGCTCAACCGGCCGCCGATGACGATCGTGACCAACGGCGAACGTGACTGGCGGCCATTGAACATCAGCCCACCGGCCACTGTCAGCAAACTCTTGATCAAAGTCGCGGAGACGTCTGATCCGCCCCAATCAGCTTCCCCTACAAAAGAATCAGCCTCCCCGACATCGGATGATGTCACCACTGTGGCAATCAGTGAGATTCAGTTCATCGGTGTCGACGGCACCCACACCAACTAGCACCGCACCCCACCCGCGGGGGTCGATTCTCGACGTGCTGACGTCGAAAATCGACGCCGCAACCGACCCCTGCGGCATGATCGGTCGATGACCGAACTCACCCGCCACAGCACAGCCGTGCCTTCGGTCTACGCACTTCTCGGCACCCTCGAAAACGATCTCACCGCGGCCCTGGGCTACACCCTCGCCCGCAGCCCCGCCCTGCGCGCGAGCATCGTGCACCGGGTCTGGCCGACCACCACAGCGCCGGCCACCGACGACGCCACCCTGGCCCTGGAGGAACGCGACGCCGAAGGCCGCACCGACCTGGAGATGCGGCTACCCCGAGCGCTGGTCATCTTCGAGGCCAAACGCGGCTGGATCGTGCCCACCGCCGACCAACTCGCCAAGTACGCCGGCCGTATCGCCGCGCACCCCCAAGGCGGCGTGCTGGTCACCCTGTCCCAAGCCTCCCGCGACCTGGCCACCGCCTCCGGCCTGCCGGCCAGCATCGACGGCATCCCCGTCGTGCACCTGCCGTGGACCGATGCCCTCGACGACATCACCACTGCTCGCCGCACGTGCCGGGGCACCGAACGCGTCTGGCTCGACGAACTGCACGCTTACCTGAACGGGGTGATCCGGATGCGCAACCCAGAAAACTGCAAGACCTATTGCGTCGTGCTCAACCAGGCCAGACCCGGAGGCGGGGGCGCGCGCACATTCCTCGAGTACGTCACCGACGAGCACTGCTACTTTCACCCGTACGGCGCCGGCAACGGATGGCCCACCGACCCGCCGAACTTCATGGCGTTCCGCTGGGACGGACACGTGCACCGCATCCACCGCATCACGCACGCAGAGGTGATTCCTTCACTGCTGCACCGCTTTCCGGACGTACCGGCTGACGCAGTGACCACCACCCCGCACGCCATGTACACCCTCGGGCCACGCATTCCTCCTTTCGATCCGATCCCCACCGGCAAGAACTACCGGGCCGCACGCCTGTGGGTGCTGCTCGACCAGCTGCAGACCGCGCCCACCCTCGCCGACGCGATCGAGGGGACCCGCCAGCTGCTCGGCTAAGCGGTTATGCATGCTGCATCACCGCTCGGTCACGACCACAACACCACGTCATCACGCCTACGTGCTGTGCACCAGCCACACCAAGGCCCCGATCGCCGCGGCGAGCGGGGTGGCCCCGATAGCGGCCAGTCCGGTGGTGGCCCCGGTCTTGGCGATGCAGTAGAAGCACAGCCCCAGGTACACGAAGATGAACAGGGTGAGGATGACGATGGCGGTGATCTTCACGAAGACCAGCCCCCTTCCAGGTGGTTCGACGGGGGAGTCTTCGACTCCGACCGAGCGCGCCCGGATACATGTGGACGGCGCCACACATTCCGGTTGAGTACGCCGAACTTTCACATGGCGGGGTGCAAACCCCCGGCCCGCGTGATGCCGCCGAACCCCAGCCGACCCTGTACAGCGCCCAGCGAGCGCCCACACGCAGCCGTCACGTGACGAAAAACTCCGGAGGTCCCGGGAACAACCACAACCGGCCGCAACCGACTCCCCGGTGCCGACCACAGACTGCGGATTGCCGGTGAGGGGTGTCCCGTCTCACCAGGGACCCTGCGCAGCCGACCGAGATGCGTTGGGCTCGATCTGATCCAGGCTCGCCCCGACCAACTCGACGGCTGGCTCTGGAGCCCCCCGCATATGCAGCCTGCATCACAGGCCGATCACACCAACAAGCGCCGCAACCGCCCCACCAGCGCATATCGGTGCGCCACCCGTGCGCCACGACGCTGGCGCACCAATCCCGACCGCGCCAGCGGGTCTCGCCGGCTGCGCCACACGAGTTCGCCAATCGTGTCGCCTGCGCCACCTACCGTTGATCCATGAACATCGTCGACCAGCTCGTGATCGGCTACCACTGGTCGCCCCGCACTCGGCACACCGCGATCCGCAACACCGGTCTCATCATCGGCTCCCCGCCCGTGGTCAATGCCGCCGGCGGCAACGACTACCGCAGCACCTGGGTATCACTGTCACCCACACCGTCACAGGCATGGTGGCTGTCCGGGGATGCACTCGCCGTCGGCGGCTTCAGCACCGAAAGCGCCACCTGGGATCTATGGGAAGTCGACCTCACCGGCATCGACACCCGTCACGTCATGAGCGGCTACCCCGAAATCCAAGCGCTGCACAACATCCCACCGGATCGACTCACCTGGATCGCCAGCCGGGACATCACGTGAGCCCCCGCCGCGTGGCAGCCGCCGACGACCACCCACTACCGCTCGAATGCGCCGGCTGCTCCCGGGCCTGGCCGGACCAATGCCGCTGCCCCCACCCCGGCACATGCCGCGGCTGCGGCACGCCACTGCGCAAGCCGTACGCCGTCACCGCCGGCTATTGCACCCTCTCTTGTTTCCTGCAGCAGCCCGCCACCGAGTAGGTGGAACCCGCAGCGAGACCCATTTGCGTTGCGCCGCACACGTACTGATGGTTCATGCTGGTTGGACGATCTCAAAGCAGAGCGCCGCATCCCACGACGCACCCCGCGGCGTATCCCACACCTCGAGCTGTTTGACCGGGGCCGGCCCGGGCGCCGACAGGGGATAGCCGCCGACGGGCGGATGCTCCAACGCCCAGTCGTACTCCCACCGCTTGCGGTCGATCGCTTCCAGCGCTCGCTGTCGTGCGGCGCCGCGCTCTTGCGCGGAGTCGTAGCAGTGCACGCCCGGGCGCAGCAATTGTTCAACGGACGCATCATGATTCGACGGCATCGGACCAGGCCGGCCGTCAAGAAACGCGGCACCCACCAGCATCGCGATCCCCATAAAAATGATGGCGATCACCACTACCTTGACTTGGAAAAGTTCGTCTTTCGATTGCGACACTTGCGTTTTCAGCGTCTCGATCTCGGATTCCGCTGCAGCGAGCCGCCCTTCGAGCGTCGGCTCGGCTTCGATATCGGCTTTCGTATCGTGCGCCATGGTTGTCCCCCGAACGTGGTCGTTGTCGGGACTGTACCGGCGACGACCGACTTCCCGCAGTCACCTTTGCGCGGGCCCCGGGGGGCGGCTGACGCCGAGAGATTGGCCATCGTGTCCGACCTCGGGCTTAGCCTCACATCAACAGGGGAAACGTCGAAATACCGAAAAGGGGTCACCGGTGACCATCATCGTCAACGTCGTCACCATGTGGGTTGCGCTCGCCATCACCGCCATTTCAGCGGTGGCGTCCCTGGCGCTGACCTACAGCCGGGAACGCTCTGGTCTCATCGACCGCAGGGCAGTCAAAGCACTTCCCACTCTTGGCATCGGCGCAGTGTTCACTGCTCTCGTTCCGCTCCTTCCGACGCTGGTCGCCTCCACCGGCCTTAGCCGCGACCCGATGCCGATCCACCCGAACCGAGTCACCGACGGGATCGCCGACGCTTGGGTCTGGGCCGCCAGCATCATCAGTGTCGTGTGGCTCTACGCCGTGGCCGCCGCACTGGTCACCACCGTCATCTACTTCCGCCAGCAGCGCCGCCTACACGCCGCCGGCTCCCAAGACAGCTGAGGTGAGCACCATGGCCGAGGACACCGACTACCGCCGCCCCGCCCCCGAATATCGTTGGCACACCGACAGAACCGCACCCGCCGTCATTACTGTGCGCACTGAGTTCCTCTATTCCGAACCCCTGCCGCATACCCCGACCGATCGGCCCCGGCACATCTTCTGCTACCGCTCCACCGTCACCGATCACAGCGAATTCGCCGCCACCTTCGCCGACTACAACGACACGGCGTCCACCATCGGGCGCATGATCCGGGCATTCGGCGATGACGCCGACCTCGAAGTCATCGTCCGCCGCAAAACACCCCCACCAGCCCCCGCCCCAGGCAACGGCACCCGGCATGACTGACTCAATCCCGTTGAGCCCCACCAGCATCTACTCACTGGTGCGTTGGAACGACGATCACCACGTCCCCGAGACGGTCCGCGTCCTGCAGGTCGCCGCCGGAAGCGGCCAAGCTGTGCAGGCGTACCTGCAATGGACCGGCGCCGCCCCCCACGACGGCATCACCCTCGACGACATCTACGCCCATCTCACCGCCACCGCCCTCAGCGCACTCGTGGCGATCGGGTCCCTCGGCGGTGACCCCACCACCGAGATCAGCAAGCACCTCACCGACATCACCCAACGCCTACACCTGCCCTGAAAGGCACCCATGCCCCGCATCAGCCGCACCGCTGTCATCGACGCACTCGCACGCCACGTCCCCGAGATCGGTTTCGGCATCGTCGATGTCGTCCACGTCGCGATTGCTGACACCCGCTGCAAAGTCTCGGTGAAGACCAGCCAACTCGGCGTCGACGCCGCACAGGTGTGCATCGGAAAAGGCGGCTTCCGCGTGCGGGCCGCCGCCACCACTTTGGACTTGGATTCGATGTCGATCGTCACTTACAGCGAGGACCCCACCACTTACCTGGCCAACGCCATTGGCGCACATAACATCACACCGCTGAGTGTCACAATCACCGACTCCACCGAGCGCCATGCGCGAATCGTTTTCGACACCACTCCCACCGCCGGCCGGCCGTCGCCGTACGTTCGGGCCATCGGCGCTCGCGGGCTCAACGTCCGCCTGGCTTCGTTCCTCACCGGCTGGCACATCCAGCTCTGCACCCCACTGTGCACCACCGACCGGTGCATTCACCCCTCACCAGCGGCCCCCGAGCGATCGCCTCATGACGTCAACAGAATCCTCGGTCGAAATCTGGCGGGACCCCGACACCGGATGGCTGCACTGTGAGCTCGGCACCATCTCTCCGGCGAACGTCTGGCGCACCGACCCGGGCCGCATCCACGACATGGGGGAGCTGATTCTGGTCACCGTCCCGTTCGTGCGCGACACCCGCAGCCTCGCCGAACTGGGCATTGACTTCACCGTCACCGACGGCGTGGCCCGCACCGTGGCCACCAACGGAACCTGGCACCACCGTCTGCAGCCTGCGCACTGGCGCGCCGGGATCGTCCCGAATGGTTGGTCCGAGACCATCATGCTCGGCCGAGCACAGCCCTGACCGCTAACAGCCATGCCGATAGATCAAGGAGAACGACCGATGAAACACTCACGCACACTTGCGGTTTCCGATGTGAAGAGCGTTGACGCCCCAGGCGTCGAGGCACCCGAGGACGATTCGTGGTCGTACACCGATGACAAGGCCGTGCCGGCGACCGTGACCGTCAAGCCGACCGCCAGCAATGCCTACGGCCCGCCGATCTTCCTGAAACTCCAGCGCGGCGACGATGCCGTCAGCGTCTGGCTCGACCGAGACACCTGGGAAGCGATGTACCAGGCGGGTATTGCGGCCCACGATGTTCGTGTCGAACTTACCGAGCAGGGCTGGACATAGCGACACTTCTGCGCCCGTAGCATCAGCTTGCAGCGAGCTGGGTGCTCGACGAAAGGACTCTCAATGACCGTGTCAAGCCGCCGCCGTGGCGATTTGGGGCGTGTCGGGGTGCCAGGTCCGGTTGTCACGGATGAGGGCGTAGAGGACGTTGACGCGTCGGCGGGCCAGGCAGATGGTGGCAGGGATGGCGCGTTTGCCTTGGTCTCGTTTGCGCTGGTAGTACGCCTTCGACGTGGGATCGCAGCGGATCGCGGTCAGCGCGGACATGTACATCACCCGGCGCAGCCGTCGGCTGTAGCGCTTGGGCGTGTGCAGCCGGCCGGTGCGTTTTCCGGAATCTTTGGATACCGGCGCCAATCCGGCCCAGGCAGCGAGTTGGTCAGGCGATTCCAGCAATGCGGGATCGCCGACCACGGCAAGGAATTCGGCGCCGAGCCGAAAGCCCATGCCGGGCAGGCTGGTGATCACCTCAGCGAGCGGATGGCGGCGAAATCGTTCCTCGATGTCCGCGTCGGTGTGTTTGATGCGCTCATCGAGGTTCATCACCCCCTGGGCCAACTCGGCGACCAATCCGGCACCCACATCCTCACCTGGCAGGCGGACGGTCTGGGCCTTGGCAGCAGTTACCGCGGCAGCCGCGATCGTGGCGGCGTTGCGCACCCCGGCCGCCGCCAGCACCTTGGTCAGCCGCGAAACACCGGTTCGGCGAATCGCTTTCGGCCGCTGGTAGTGCGCCAGCAGTACCGCCCAACCCCGGTCTTGGGTCAGTTCGGCGACGCGTTCGAGTGCCGGGCATACGGCCAGCAGTTGTTGGCGCAGGCGGTTGATGGTGCGGGTGCGGTCGGCCACCAGATCGGCGCGGTGGGCGGTGAGCATGCGCAGTTCGGTGATCAGGTCATCGCCGGGACGCAGGACCGGCAGGTCCGCACCGCGCATCCGGGATTGATCGGCAATCACCCGGGCGTCTTTGGCATCGGTCTTGGACTCACCACCGCGGTAGGTGGCCGATGCTTGCCACACCTGCCGGCCCGCAAGGTATCGCACCGTCTTGCCTGCATCGGCCAGCACCGTGAGCACCAGGGCGGCGTACACGTTGCTCAAGTCCACTGTCCAGGACACCTCACCGGCAAGCGTGTCGATTTCGGCGACCAGGTCGCCGATCGTGCGCTCGTCGTTGACCACCTTGCGCGAGAACACCATGTTGCCGTTGCTGTCCACGACGCACACCCAGTGATGTTCTTTGCCGACGTCGATCCCAGCCCACATTTGCTTTTCGGTCACCGGACCTCTTTTCGCTTGTCTGCCAACAGAATCCCCAAGGACGACCTCGCCGGCATTTCCTTAAACAAGCGATCACATCGCAGATCTCAATCAGCGGCCCGAGGAAGTCCAGGCAGGCCGGGCGGCCAGTCCTTTCAAGCCGCACCACCAGGGCCGGCACCACCATGGCAGCCATACCCGACCCACCCGGGTCACAGCCCAACGTAACGCTCAGCAATACGAAGTAACTGCAACTACGAACTTAAGGAATCCATGACGGCAGCCATCGATCGGTCCTCTGTGGAGCTCGTGCTGACCGACCAACCACCCCCAGTTCCGTGGGCGTCCAAGGTCGGTGGGACGCCGTATCTCGTGCAGCCCCAGGAACACCCACTTGACGAACACGGCAACCCCTTGTCGTTCATCGCGCAGCTGAACTTTTCCGACCTGCCGAATCTTCTGGGGTATCCGGAGTCGGGGCTGCTGCAGTTCTTCATCAGCACCATGCCTGATGTGTCCGACTGCACCGTGCTCTACCACCCGACCGTGGCGGAAGACTGGGCCCGTGATCCCGGTGATCTGCCGCCCTGGCGGCCGCCGACACCGCGCACGTCCCGGTATCGATCACCGTGGCCGGTTGAGGAATTCACACCCTTGGTGGACCCGGCGGCCGAGTTCGGTGTGGCGGGCAGGATTGTGTCTCAGCGACCGGCCGCTGATGCGGTGTTCGGGGGCATTCGTGGACACCGCATCGGGGGTTACCCGAATTTCAACCAGGCCCGGAGCATCCCCGAGGGGCATGTGCTTCTGTTCCAGCTCGACTCGGATCCTCCAGAGCCTCTTTCGCGGTGGCGCATCCTCTGGGGTGACCTGGGTACCGGCCGGTTCACCATCAGCCCCGACGATCTGCTGCGGTGCGACTTCGCCAACGTCCACTACGAGTGGGACAACGGATAAACAGTCGGTATGCGGGCATCGTTGCCGATCGCAACGCGTGATATCTCAACATCGAACGCGCGCAGCGCCCACGCCGGACCGAGGCCACTGTGTCGGTGCTCCACTTCGCCGGCGAACACGACGAGCGCCAGCCGCGCGACATCACCGCCCCACCAGCGCTGCAATAAGACGTCATCTAGTCGCCGCCGAGCGGTCGCTGTCCGCCAGTAGCCTGCAACCAGAAATGAAGGGGGGCGACGTGGCCGATCCGATCGTTCAGCGGATACCGGACTCACCCGTGACACGGGTATCGCGATGGTGCTTCAACTGCTACCTCATCGACGGCGACGACGGGAACGTCGTTGTGGTCGACGCCTTCATGCCAAAGATCGTCGACGACCTTGAACCACTGCTGCTAGGCCACCCGGTCGCCGTGACCGCGACCCACGGCCATCCCGATCACCTCAGCGGCGCACCGGCGATCGCAACCCGCTACGGGTCCCACATCCACATCGCCGCCACCACGCACTCCTACATCTCAGGCAGCGCCGCACCCCGCACACCCAGCATCACCCAACTCGCCCGCACATGGCCGCTGTTGTTCGGGCAGCCGTTCGACGCCAAGGCCGCAGTCGGTTACGTCACCGCCTGCGCGACAGTAGGTTTCGGAACCTCACGCGGAATGCTGTGGCCAGGGCCAGAACCGACCAGCACGCTCGACGATGGCGCGCCGGTACCTGGAGCATCGGCATGGACCGTCATCACCACACCCGGCCACACCGACGACGGTATCGCGCTCTGGCATAACGACTCTGGCACCCTATTGTCCGGTGATGCAGTCATCACGATGAACGGGCACCCACGTTGGGCTCCCGACATCGTGGACGCCGCCGCGGCCGCGCGCACCGCACAACGCTTGCGCGCGTTGCCCGTCCAACATCTGCTGCCCGGACATGGCGTGCCGCTGCATGGCGTCTCGGTGCTGGGCACAGCCCGTTAGCTGGACGCTCAGCCGAACAGGCCACACGGTCAACCATCACCGGCCCCGCCACCAGCAATCTCGGGCAGGTGAGCAGAGTCACTAGGAGTCCTGGGTTTTCGGTGTGATGCTGAGGGTGAGCTTGTGGTCGCGGGGCAGGACGGTTACGGGGTGCGACGGGTGCAGTCCGAGTTGGAGACCACCGACGGTGCCGCCACACCAGATGGTCACGACCAGTCTGGCCTTGCCCATGAGGGCGGATTCGTACACCGAATGCAGTCGGCCGGCAACGACTGCCTCGCCGGTGTGCACGGCGATGGAGCGTCCGATGTGGGTGGAGTTGAGTGCGCCGACGTGGGTTTCGTAGTGGCCGAGCTCAGGTACCGTCCGCAGGCGCCTGCCGCGTTGAACTCTCATGCGTCTTCGGTGCCGTGGTGGTGTGGGTACCTGCGCCAACGTGTGGTGATGCGGTAGTTGCCTACGTTGTCTCTTCTGATGTCGCCGTGGGATTGGATGAGGGTGAGCAGTTTTCGCGTGCGCTCGGCATCGAAGTCGAGTTCGTAGTTGAGCTCATCGGCGAGCTCGTCGGGTATGTGCCATCGGTCATCGGCCAGGAGTTCGGCGATTATCCGCGTCGCTATGGCGCAGTCGGTTTCGCGGTGGATGTCGAATCCGCTCCAGGGTCTGATCGGGGGCGGGCTGGTGCACGGATAGGCGGGGTCGTTACGGACACTGGACATGGGGAGCTCCTATGGAAGGTGAGCAGATGTTTTGAGCCTCTCGGTGTTTCGGCGCGCTGGCCCGAAAGTCATGTCCGTGTGCCGGCCGGGATCGGATTGCCCGCGGCGGTCACTGTTGCGCCCCGGGCATTGAGTCGCCGTGGGCGGCGCAGAGCCAGTATGGCTGGGGCCAGGGCTTGCGGCGGCGGTGATCGACGTGGGGCATGACGTAGTGGATTCCGGGTTCGCCGCAGTCACGGCAGCGCGGCTGCTGAGGACGGGGCGGTGTGGTGAAGCGGCTGTGGGCATCGATTAGTTGTCCGCCGGCGGTGTCTTGGCGGGGTGCGTCGAGGTCGACGATCTCGCCGCAGTAGGGCGGGACGTCCAATTCAGGTCCGTGTGTTGCGCCGGCAGCGTCGGGTCCGGGGTGGTCGGTGACGTCGGGGTCAGGGTCGGGCTGATACCGCCAGTAGGCGCCGCGGTTCGGGCCGTACCGGATGATCCATTCCACACTGCCCTGGTTGGCCAGGGAACGCAGACCCGGATAGGCCTGGCTGTACCAGCACGCGTGGGTGCAATCGGATTCGGGCGGTGCTGTGCAGCCCTTGGGGAGGGAGGTCGGGACGAAGCGTGTCTTGTCGTGGTCGCGGCGGAACGTGTGGTTGCAGCCGTACTGTTTGGTCAACTGCGCCAACACTTCTCGTGTGGACAGAGCCTGGGGGTAGGCGTCGGACAAGACGCGGACGATGTTGTTTCGGACGCGCTGCGTGATCGGGTGGATGCTCATGGTGTTTCCTCGTGGTGCTCACGGCACGTGGGTGAATCTGTCGTGGGGTTCGTCCGTGGTGGGTTGTACGGGTGGGTCGAATTCGGTTGTGCTGCAGTGCTTGCAGCTGCGCATCTGGCCCGGTAGGGACAGGTGTTGGAGGGATTGCCAGGGCGTCCAGTCGTGGCCGACGAGGATGCAGCCGATATGGCTTTGACACTCGGGGCACAGCACTCTGGTTCCGGTGACTGTCCAGTCGTTGGCGGTGAGGTCGTCCTCGAGTCTTTTGGCGTCGGGGTAGTGGACGATGACGCTGTCGTCTTCGCAGCCGCCGAACCCGGCGTCGCATTCGTCGCAGCGGGCCTCGAAGCAGACGGTGGTGTGGATCATCGGGCATCTCCCGGGGTGGGGGCGTGGCCGCGGGTAGCCCTTGGGGTTCCGATGAATCGCATGTGCCAGATGGTGCCTCGCGGTTTGGACACGACCTAGCGTTCGTGTTTTCGGTGCTAGTCGGGGGTGGTCAGACTTTGGCGATGGTGTCGCACCGAGCGGGCATCATGAGGCCATGGAGCAGATTCAGTCCCCTGCCGAGGTTTTCGACGCGGTCTTCGGTCGGGGCAATGGCAGGCAGCGAGCTCGGGCGAGGGAAGCGGGCCGGCAGGTTCCGGCGGACCCCATGCGCGAAATCGCGATCCCGCGCTACGGGTACACGTGGCAGCAGGTGTACTGGTGGCCGATCAGCGCCGGGCTGTGGGTGGTGATGTGGCTCAACACGGTGGCGCTGATGCTCTACGGAATGGCGTACGTGACACGGGACCTCACGGTGGCCACCGGTGAGCTCAGCGTGCGGCAGCTCGGTGTGTGGGCGCACCACGCCGGCCTTGATGCCGGCGATCTGCTGGCAGGGCAGTTTTCCAGTGTCGTTGGCCCGCCGGGGCCGGCGTCTGCGGCGACGTTAGCCGCGGGCGCGTTCCTGTGCCGCCAGGTGGTGCGGGCCGTGTCATCGAGTCGTGCACCGCGGCGATCGTTGTGGGTGCCGGGGCCAGTCGCAGTCGCGCCGGAGATCGACACGGATGAGCTGGCCGGAAGGCGGCAGAAGCGGGCGGTCACGATCGCCGGGGTACAGGCGGCCCTGGCCCAGTTGGACGCCGAATGGCTCTCGTACGAAATGGATTTGGATGCCTACTACCTCACCAAGCCGTTGCTGCGCGACCCGGCCGTGGAGCAGACCGCGGCCTACCGGTCAGCGCTGTATGAGCTGCGGACCCTGGCCGAGAGACTTGGGAAGTCCTCCACGGACGCCGAACTCGATGAGGCGGAGCAGGCCGCGGAAGCGGCATTGATGGCGTGGGGCGAAGCCAACGATCACGCCCTGGCAATCGGGCTGTCTGACCGTAGTCCGACCGAGCGGGCGGCGCTGCGGCGGCTACATGCGCTGACCGCCCAGTTGGCTGACCCTTCGACACCGAAACCGATGTGGCCCAGTCTGATTGGGGCGATCACCCGTGAGATGAGCAAGCTCACGACCGTGCCGGCGTCGTGGGACCACTTGTCGCGGGTGCCGGCGCTGGAGCAGCGCAATCCCGCGGCGATCGCAGCCGCGGACTCGGAGTAGACGGTCGTGCCGGCCGGTGGGGATCAGCTCGGGTTTGAGTTGTGGCCGCGTGAGCACGATCTGCCGCCGCGCTGGGATGGGCTGGTCGTCGAATGGGGCGACTGGGACGACACCGGCCGCATGTTCATCTGCCCGCCGCCGAAAAAGCCAGCTCGATGCGGAACATGCGGTAGTACGCGGCCGCGGCTGATCTGTACGGGTCGGGTGTGGACGGATGCGTCGACTGCGCCGAGGGCGATCGGCCGGGCACGTTTACAGGGCGGCCGCCACCTGGTCGGGATGATGTCAGCGTTCAGGTGCCCTGATTGTGAGCATGATGTCGTGCTCGATTGTGGTGGCCAGGAATGGGATTTGGACGAGACTGACTACACCGACGAGGGCTCTTTCGAGGTTTCGGGGTAGAGGTCTAACGCGTGTGCAGTGGCGCACGAGTTACTCGACGAGTTACTGGGTTGTCACAGCGTCACGCAGGCTCGGCTTCGGTCTGCCGTAGTGGTTGGGGCCGACGCCGAAATGCAGCCACACGTCGGCGCCATCGTTGGGGTCGATAGGCCTGGAAGACAGAATGATCGCCGTACCGCAGCGCCGGCATATGCCGAAGGTGCCGAGTGCGTAATCTCGTGATTCCATCCCCGCCTCCCTACGTCAGCCCGGTGGCGGCGTTGTATTTGGTAGTGCGATCAGGCATTTCAGTCTTTCATCTCGGGTAGGTGGCGCGGCTAGCGGAATCGAGCACCAGGGCGGCTTGGGCGCACAGCAGTGGCCCGGTGATGGTGATCGCCTGGTGTACGGGGTGCCCGGGTGGGTAGCGGTGCAGCACTTCGGTGAGGCGGGCATCGGGATCGACGGGGTCGCCGTGGGGTCCGGTGCATAGGTCGGCGCAGTTGAGGAGCGCCAGGTCGATACCGGCGGTGGGGTATGGGTAGCGGGCGAGCTCGGCGGCCAGGCCGCGCTGGCGGGCCTCGAAGTGGGCGCCGGTGTGGTGGGCGACGAGGCTGGTGATCTCGAGGAGGGTGGGTGCGGTGCGCTGGAGGTATGCGGCGCCGTCGATGGGGTGAAATCCGGTGTGCACGAGGGTGGGTGCGTAGCCGATGTCGTGCAGCCAGGCGGCGGCTTCGATCCGGTCGGCGTTGTCGGGGTCCAGGGTCGTCGCGAGCTGGCGGGCGGTGGTCGCGACCCCGATGGTGTGTGCCCAGCGGGTGGGTAGAGCAGTGGCGAGCAGTGCCTTCGCGAGGTCATGGGCGTGGGTGCTCAGGTTGGTAGCCATCAGGTTTGGGGGTTGGTCCAGGGTTGTTGGGCTCGACGGATCGCTTCGGCGTTCTCGGCGATCGCTTGGCGACGCTGGATTCGGAGGTCGCGGGCGAATCGGCGCTGCAGGGTGTGTTTCTGGCGGTTGCTCAGGAGCGGGTGTTTGAGCATGTCGAGCTGGTGGGTGGTCAAAGCGGCGGGTTCGCCGGCGCCGTCGCGGCCAGTGATGACGATGTTCCCGCGCAAGATGGGAACGTCGCGGGCGGTGAATTCGGTTGTGACCAGCAGGAGCTCGGTGGCCACGGCGTTGGGGCGCATGAAGGCGCGGTTGGTGCTGCGGGTGAACCAGAACACGATGCGGTCGGCGGTGGTGCAGGTTTCCAGCTGGGTGTCGCGGACCAGTTCGATGATGCCTTCGGGGGGTCGCAGATCGACGAGGTACAGGGTGCCGGTGTGACTGGCGTGCGCTACGCGGAGCATCGGTGTGGTCCTGTTCGTTGGTGGGTCAGCTGGTCAGGGCTCGGCGATGGATGCCGGCGATGCTCTTGGTGACGTTGGCGGTGAGTCGTTCGGGAACGATGACACCGGCAGCGTCGAGCAGGCTCAGCGCCTTGGTCAGGGCGTTGCGGGCGGCCGCTTCGGTCACCGCGGGATCGTGGGCCTGGCGCATCAGTTTCTGGGCCTGGCCGATCTTTCGGCGTTCGTCGGGGGTGAGCCACTGGTCGCCGTGGCTGATGCCCAATCGTGCTTTGCGGCGGGCGTTTTCGTCGGCCTTGCCGAAGGCCCGTTGGGCGGCGGTGGCGGCGTCGACGAACTTGATGATGATGTCGCTGTCTGCGGGGGTGGTCTCTGTGCGCAGGTTCAGCGCAATGTCGTAGGCGGTGTAGAACGCGGCGGTGGCCGGTTCGTTGACGTCGGCGAGGAGCGGGCGGGTGAAGTAGACCGACTCGGGGTCGGTCTCGAAGTTCATCAGGGCTTCGCTGGTCTTGGTCAGTGTCTCGACGCCTTGTTGCCACAGTTCGGTTTGGGTGGCCAGGCGGGACTGCTCGGTGCGCTGCTCGATGGCGCGGGCGGTGTGGCGGCGGCGGAGCACGTAGATCGTGGCGCCGCCGACGATGAGGGCGAGGACGATGACGCCGACGATGGCCACCCTGGTCATGTCGACGGGCTGGGCGGGTGGCGCGGGTGCCGCCGGGGCATCGGCAGAACCTTTGACCGCCTCGGCGAATATCTTGGGTAGCGCTGTGATCAAGGCGAGCAGGACCGTGCTGCCCGCGAGGACCTTGACGAGTGGGGCGGATTCGCGCATCAGAGAACGTCTTTCGATCCGATTGGTCGGGTTGGCCGGGTCGTGGTCATCGCACGCCCAGTCGGTCGAGGGCGGTGGTCCAGTCGGTGGCGATCGCGGTCTGGGCGTCGGCTAGGGGGACGCGGCCGGAGCAGACCGCCGCGGACAGCTTGTTTTCGACGATGTCTTTCGGGTTGTTCACACCGTCTTTGGGCTTGTGGCCGGGGCTGGGCGGCTCGACCCAGAGGTTGCGGGGGTCGTTGGGGTCGCCGCCGAGGACCAGGCTGACCAGGTGGTCGTATTCGGCGTCGGCCATATCGCCTGTGAATGAATAACTTTGGGCGTTCGCGCGCTTTTCGGCGCGGGTGATTTCCACGGGCGGCCGGATCGACTTGGTGTAGCCGGCGCGGCACACGGTGTGGGCGAGGGTGTCCTGGGTGACCTTGGGGCTGATGGCGCCGGGGGTGCAGCGCGGGTCCGGTAGTGGTTCGCCGGCAGGGGTGTAGCGGTAGTGGCAGCTGCCGGCCGGGGGTTGGGGCTGCACGGTGTAGTTGGTGGGGCCGGGCCCCACGGCGAGCTGCCCGCCCGCCGGCGTGGGTGCGGTTTGGCTGCCGGCGGCCTTCATCACCTGGAAGCCGTGCTGGGCGGGCCCGGCGGCGCAGCCTGTGAGGGCGAGCGCTGCGGCCGCGGCGGCGGTGAGGGTGATGGGGAGGCGGTACATGGAGGCCTTTCGTACAGAGGGGGTTGGTTCAGCGGCGGGCGAGCACGTCGGAGAGGCCACCGAGGTCGGACATCATGCGGTAGGTCAGCCCTGCCATCTCTTTGTGGTCGAGCTGCACGTAGAAGGCGTAGGCGCGGGCGGCAATGGTGATGATCTGCACCAGGAATTGCCGTTCGCGGTCGGACTCGGTGCTGTTGAGGTAGACGCTGAATGCGCGGGTGAGGTCGCGGTCGAATCCTCGGGCCGTGTTCAAGTCGTCGCCGGCGAGGTCCGCGAAGCGAATACCCGCCTCGATGTGGTTGGCGAATGTCATTCGCCAGATGTCGGGGTTTGCGTTGCGGCAGTCGGTGCCGTTGGCCGACATACGGAGCTTGGCCAGCTGGGCACGCAGGTCGATGCCCAGCTCGGGGTGGGTGGCTTCGCAGGAGTCGGCGTAGGCGGCCAGCGCGACGCGGGCGTGGGGGTCCTTGCCGTAGCGCAGGATGAACAGCGGCCCGGGCACGGGGGTTCCGTCGGCCTTGGTGACGATGTATTTGGCGTAGAGGCCGCGGTTTTCGTCGGACAGGGTGATGGTCATGGTCGGAGCCCTTTCGGTGTGCGGTGATGGTCGGCGGACCGGGCGGCCAGGAGCTGTCGTGAGCCGGCGGCCAGGGTGGTGGTGGTCCAGACGGCGATGGCAACGACGGGCACCAAGGTGTCGACGACGGTGGGTGTTTCGCAGCCGTGGGTGCTGATGCAGCTGGCGGTCAGTGCGATCAGGAAGGCGATGCCGGTAGCGGGAAGGGCCGCGCACAGGCCGATGGCCATCGCGGAGGCCGCGCGGCTGGCGATCAGCAGAACCGGGTGGTTCCGCTGAGACTGTGGGTGGATGTCCTGCATCGGCCGACGGTAACGCCGGAGTCGGACACGGTGGCCAATGTCTTGCGTAGCAACGGTTTTCTGCGCTCTGGTGGTGCTAGGCCGCGTGGCGAGCGGTGGAAAAGACCGGTGTGGCGAGGGTGTGTGGCGCGCGCAGGGGCAGCGCGATGTTGCGGTGCGCGGCGGCGGTCAGTGCGTGGCGCAGGATGGCGGCCAGGACGCGGGCGTCGTCGAGTGCGTCGTGGGGGTTGGTTTGGGTGATGCCCCAGTAGTGGGCCAGGGCGGCCAGGCTGAGGCTGTTGGTGCCGAGGTTGAGGCTTCGGGCGAGTTCGACGGTGCATAGGGCGGTGGTCACAGGTAGTTCGGTGGTGCTGCGGCGGGCTTCGGCGGCCAGGAACGCGTAGTCGAAAGCGACGTTGTGGGCCACCAGGATTCGGCCGCGCAGGAGGTCGGCGAGGGCCGGGGCGATGGTGGGGTAGTCGGGTTGACCGGCGAGCATCGCGGGGGTGAGGCCGTGGATGTTGGTCGGCCCGGGGTCGACGCCGGGGTTGAGCAGGGTGTGCAGGGTGCGGTCGATGGTGCCGTCAGGGCGCAGGGTGAGGGCGGCGATGCTCAGGACCCGGTCGGTTTGGGGGTCGGTGCCGGAGGTTTCGACATCGACGACGACGTAGTCACTGGCGGTCATGGGTTCAGCTTGCCGGGTGGGGCCGACAAGTAGGGGTGTTGGGTTGGCGCCGGTGCGTTCGGCGCGCCACCAGGCAATCGTTATCGAATCGTTATGGTTTGGCTGTCGGAATTGCCTTTGCCAACTTTCGTGACTTTCCCTTGCCTGCCTGTTGGAATTTTGGTGTCAGGACCTCCCCTTGGGAGGGTTTACCGTTGAGCAATGGGAGGAGTTATGGGGGTGAATCCACGCGCTAACTGGGCTTTTGGCGGCCTTTTTGGCGCGCCGGACCATGCCCCTGTACACGTTGGCTGTGGTAGCGGAATTCGTACCTTCCTGCGGTTTTCCAGCTCATTGAGTTTGCTGGAGTTCCGTTATGGGCTACGCGGTCGTTCCGGGCGGGCGTTGGCGAGCCCGTTCGTAGGCGGCCCGGTACTCCGCAGGACTGATGCCCAGCAGGCCGGCAAGGGTGGTCGCGTTGGCGTCGGTGAGCGCGGAGTCGGCACGTTCGATGCCTTTGAGGGTGCTGGTGGCGATGCCGGCCGCGGCGGCCAGTTCGGGCTGGGTCATGCCTCGAATGACGCGCCAGTCTCCGGGGTAGCGCTCGCCGACGGGCACTTTGACGACCTGCTCGATGGGGGTCTTGAGGTAGGCCATGACACGGGCCAGCAGGTCGATTTGCGGGGTTCCCTTGCCACGCTCCCAGTTGAAGAGGGAGGCCTGGGAGACGGCGGTCATGCGGGCCAGGTCGGCCACGCTGATGTTGGTGTTGCGGCGGGCCTCGGCGAAGGCCTCTGCGCTGAATCCGCGCAGGACTCGGCGCGTCATGCGCGGCCTGCGGATCGGGTCATAGTCAGACAGGTTCACCGAACGCCCCTCAAATCTGTCAATGTTGGTGTCTTACTTTTTCGTCTTAGTTTAGAGTATGGTATCGGCAGGACCGCATGATGAGGAGGGATTCGGTGAAGTTGCCACATCTGTTGCCGCAGCGTCCGATGCCCGTGATGCCGGAACTGGCCGGTTTCGAGCCCCGCTACGACACCATCTCGGCTGTCTCGACGAACGCCCAACCCACCGAGGGCCTGCGCCCGCTGTACTGGTGGGCACGCGACCTGCGCAGCCGCGGCGACATCTTGACCGCCGTCCGCTTCGACATCGCCGCCAAGGCCGCGACTGTGACCGTGCGCCTGGCCTCGTACCAGTCGGTGACTGTGGTGCGCCGCGCCGACATCGCCGCCGCGCTGCCGAGCGACCTTCCGTCACTGATCGCCGAGGCGATCTGGCGCCTGGGCGCGCTGGGCTGGACCGCCGAGCTGTTCTCGATCATCAAGCTGCTCGGCCAGCAGGGCCTGATCGTTACCCCGGCCCCGGTGCGGCAGTGCACCGACTTCATCCCCGGATGGCTCACCCAGCCCGACCGAGGCGTGCGGATGGCCTACTGGTGGGCTCAGGCCCTCAAACGGCACGGCTGGAAGCTCTACGGCTGCGGCGATCCGATCGCTCGCGGTGGGTTCGTCGCCGAGGTTCCGAACGCTGACGGCGAACGGGACCTGGTGCTCTACCCGGGCAACATGCCCACCGATCACACCGAGGCGTCGGCATTGGCCAAACACCTTTCACGGCTGGACAAGAACCAGCGGCGTTTGGTGGCAGAACTGATCGGCGACACCGTCACCGGCGAAGGCCGGGTGAGCTGATCATGGCCGGCGCGTACAGGTTTCGCGGGGTGGTGATAGCCCTGCAGCTTTGACGCCGCGGCCGCCGACCGCGGCCCACATTCAGCACATCTGCATAGCGGTGACCCTTACCCCAGAAAGCAGAGAAGCCCCCGTGAGGGGGCCACTCCAAAGGGGTTGGACGGGAAGCGCGAACTTCGCGTCCGGGTCTCCCCAATTAAGGAGAGATGACTTTGCTCGGTCAATCTCAGGGTAGAGGCTACGCCTCACCTGAATCAAGTGTTCCGGCCTTAAATGTTCTTTCTACGGCCCAGAACTGCGCGAACAGTGTTCGCAGCAACGGCGGTTCGTCGATCGCGCCGATTTCTGCCCCTGATAGCTGGCGCCGGCGAGCGACGTTCGACGAGTGCCCCATGTGCGGCAAGGAGCCGGTCGAGCCGGTCCGCGTCGACGGGCAGATGGCGTGCCGTTCGTGCACCGGTTCGTGCCTGGTGTGCGGGGACCCCTGCGTGCACGGTGACGAGGCCTGCAGGCAGTGCCTGCAGACGGCGTGGGCGGTGCCGGCATGAGGATCCCCCATCTGATCGCCGCGGCCTGCACCGCCAGCGATCCCGACGCCCGTCACGGTCACGCCGAAAACGCGATCTGGGACGAATACGCCCGCAGCCTGGTCGTATTCCCGCGAACCTGGCTCAGCCTCGAAGAGGGCGCCATGGTCCTGGCCGAAGAGATCGACGAGGTGTGGGACGAGGTCCGCGCAAACCACATTGGGCTCGCCCAGAAGGAAGCTGCCCAGGTCGGCGCGATGGCCCTGCGGCTGATCGCCGATCTGTACGAGCACTCGCCGGACCCCTTGCAGCGCGGCCGCATCGCCGCGGACGAGGTGCACCTGGTGGGGCCGCTGGTCGGCCCGCGGGGACGGGCGCTGGC
Organism: Mycobacterium sp. SM3041; assembly: GCF_039668335.1. NCBI lineage: Bacteria > Bacillati > Actinomycetota > Actinomycetes > Mycobacteriales > Mycobacteriaceae > Mycobacterium > Mycobacterium sp. SM3041. Next base: position 128,285 of record NZ_JAYXBQ010000049.1, read on the forward strand.
CTCGAGTCATGAGGGGATCGGGTTCCTCAAGCGTGAATTCGACGCGCTCTGGTCGGCGGTCCGGTTCGACGACCCGGCCCGCGAGCTCGCCGCGCGGGTCGGAGCCGCCTCGGTGCGGTTCATCGCCGAAACCACGAGTGCCCGTGCGGCATTGGCGGTGTCGGGCCGATGATCACCGTGACCGGGTCGCAGTGGCAGCGGCGGGCGATCTGCTTCCTGGAGACTCCTGATGCTCCGGAGTTGTGGAAGGCCGACCGCAAGCCGGCGCTCGCCGTGCGGGTGCATCTGGAGCGGATGTGCCAGCGCTGCCCGGTCCGGCGTGACTGCGCCGCCGAGGCGGTGGCCAACGAAGAACAGGCCGGCATGTATGCCGGCGTCTGGGTTCCCGAGCGGTCGAGTGGTAACAGCAAGGCCTGGGCTGCGGCGATGCAGCGCCTGGAGCTCATCGCCGGTACCGCGGCGCGGCCCGCGCAGGACCTGGGGGTGTCGGCATGATCGCCGACAGCACCGCCCCGGTGCGCCGGCGGCCGCGGCAGACCGGGTTTTCCGGTGTGGCCAGCGCGGCACGGTTGCATCTGTGCAAGGCGTCTCGGGACGACGAGGCGGTTCGTAACCGTCACATCGCCGCCCTGCTGGCGTTCACCCCCACCGTGGAGCGCTCCGCAAACCAGATGCGGATCACGTTCGAGGATGGGTCGACCGCCATGTGGGCCTACGGGGTGTTGCCCAAAGCGGACGTCGAACTTGCCGAGGTGGGTAAAGACGGCGGCGTCATCGTGGTCACCAACCCGCAAATGGTGTTGGGCCCCTACGGCTTTCGGGATGGCCGGTGGGTGTTCGGGCAGGGGATAGGCGCTGCGCTGGGCATCAGCCGCGGCGCGGTCCATGCCGCCGGCACCTTCAACAAGCAAGGTTTGAAAGTGGCGTGCCCCAACACGCCGATGATGTTGACGCTCACCGCGGTGATGACGCGGCTGGGCATTACCGCCAAGCCCACCGAGGGGGAACCGCGCGCCGCGATCAGCGCCGGCGACGTTCCCGCGGCCCTCGACCGGCTCGGTATCGCAGAAGTCGCTGACGCGTATCAGCAGCTTCGTGACTCGAATGTTGTGAGGAAAAACGCATGAACACTCTTGTTGGACAGTCGAAGTCGGAGGCGCGGTGGATCGCTAACCGGATCGCGGCCCACCGGATGAATGAGCGGGGTCAGTCGATCGATGTGATCGCCGACCACCTTCGGGTCACCACCCGGTCAGTGACCCGCTATCTGGGGTTGCCGTGCCCGCCGCCCCCGCAGCCGGAGGTCGAGCTCAAGGATTTCATCTACCGCGGTGCGTGCGGTTCGTTTCCTGAATTGGACTGGACTACACGCAGCACCACGATGCAGGCCGACTGCAAGGCCGTGTGCACCTACTGCCCTGTGCTGGCTCAGTGCCGGACCTACGGGCTGACTAAAGGGCTGCAGGACCGCGGGGTGTGGGGAGCACTGACCGCGAACGAGCGGGCCCGGATGGTCCGCCAGGGTGCCGCCGCCTACCCCGCAGAGGGTGTCGGTGTCGATGATGACGAGCGGGGTGCGGCATGAACGCCGCGGTGGGTGCGACCGCCTCAGCCGCGATCGCCGGCGCCTACATCGACGCGATCGCCGTCGAGGACATGTTTGTCGACGAGAGCTACCAGCGGCCGGTGGACCTGGCCCGGGCGCGGTACTACGCCGCGCACTGGGATCGCCGACTGGCCGGGGTGATCGAGGTCAGCGATCGCGGCGAGGGTGTGCGGCCCCGGTTCGCCGTCATCGACGGACAGCACCGGTGGCAGGCTGCCCTGCTGCGGGAGCCTGCGTCTCTGCTGGTGGCCAGCATCCATGAAGGCCTGTCGGTGGCGGACGAGGCGCGGTTGTTCGATCGGCTCAACCGTGAGCGCCGGCGGCCCTCGACGTGGGATCACTGGCGGGCCCGCAAGGCCAGCGGTGACCCGTTGGTGGTGGCGATCGAGAACGTCGTGACCGGATTGGGTCTGCGGATCGATCCGGCCCCGCGGGCCGGCAACGTGCGGTGCACCGCCACGCTGGAGAAGCTGGCGGCCCTCGGGGGCGCCAAATTGGTCGGCGAAACGCTCAAGCTGATCGTCGAGGTGTGGGACCGGGATGTCGATTCGTTCGACGCGCCGATTGTGCATGCTGTCGGGCTGATTCAGCACCACCTGCGTGATCGGATCGATCCGCATCGGCTGATCGACACGTTGTTTGATGTGACCCCGCGGTCGTTGAAGTCGCATGTCGCGGCCTTGGAGGAGGCGATGGGTCTTACCGGTACCGCCGGTGTGCGGACCGCAACCGCGATCATGTTGCGCTACAACAAGAACCGTCGTGTTCCGGGCAAGCCGATTCTGGTGAGCGCCCGCAGTTTCGGTGGCGGTTCCCGCAACGCCCGCTCCCGCGCCCTCCCCGCGAAAACCGCCTGAACGCCACGGTCTTTGAGAAAGAAGCGTGCGATGTTGTTCTCCGAATCAACCTTTGACAAGCCTTCGGTGTGCGCTGTAGTTCCGGTGGGCCGTTGACATGGCCGCCGATCTGCAGGTGCGCCGGCACACGATCACCACCGCTGACGGGGTGGGTTTAGCCGTGGAGGAGTACGGCTCCGCCGATGCCGAACACACGGTGTATTTCTGGCACGGGCTGTGCTTGAGCAAGCTGGCCTTCACGCCGCAGATCACGTTGCTGCGACGCCGTTTTGGCGATGCGGTGCGGATGGTTGCCGTCGATCACCGCGGTCATGGACATTCGGGCTCAGCGGCGATGGCCAGCTACACCATCGCCCAGCTCGGCCGCGACGTGGCCACCGTGCTCGCCGGGATCGGGGGGCGCGGGACCTGCACCCTGGTGGGCCATTCGATGGGTGGGATGGCGCTGCTGGAATACCTGCAGCTGCCGACGAGCTGGCGGCCTGTGGACCCTGATGCGCTCGTGTTGGTCGGGACCGCGGCCGGTCGTCTGGCCGAGCGGGGCGCCGGCCGCCTGCTCGGTCTGCCGCTGCTGGGTGCGCTCGCGGAGGTTGTCGAGCACACCCACCACGGCGACAAGGCGGTCCGGACGCTGGTACGTCCGGTGTGCCGCACCGTCGGCAGGGTGTGCGGCCTGTGCGACGCCGACCGCGACACCCTCACCGCGACGGTGGCCAACGCCGTGTACACCACACCGCTGACCACCGCGGTGGGGTTCCTGCCCAGCTTGAAGTCCTACGACGCGTACAGCGTGCTGCCCACGATCACGGCCCGGACCACCGTCATCAGTGGCGGCGCGGACCTGCTGACACCGCCTGCCCATGCGCGGGACCTGGCCGACGGTATCGCCGGCGCCACCCACCGGCACCTGCCGGCAGCGGGACACATGCTGCTGCACGAGGCGCCGCACATCGTGGCCAACGAGATTGCCCGCACCATCACCACTGCCACGAGCCCATCCCGCCAGGACGTGTCGGGCGGGGCTGCCCTGACGGCCGGAGCGTTGGCGGTGGCGCAATGAGCCGCACCGCGGCCGCGCACACGGTGGCCCTACGCGATCAGCTGGCAACGGCCCTGCGCGAGTCCGATGTGCCGCTGATGACGCCGCAGCTGGCCGAGCTGTCGGGACTTCCGTGGGTCGAATACAGCTGCCTTGGCCTGTGCGCCACGGTGCATGCGTACGCCGAGAGGACCGGCCACAACATCGTCGACTGCCGCGGCGACGGGCCTCATCGTCTTACCGCCCCGCCGACGGCGACCGCGGTGTACCCGCACCTGCGTGCACTGGAGAAGGACGGAGTGATCGCGCGGGTGCGCTACCCCAACCGGGAGAGCATCCGGCAGGCCACGCTCAACGGCACGCTGCACCAGCATCTGATCGAACACGGCGGAAGTCGCTGTGTGCATTGGCAATACATCCGCACTGCGAGCGATGACGCGTTCGCTGCGCTGGCCGCCGCACTGGAGGACCAATGAGCACTCACACAGCCACCAACATCAGTGGCGTCGACGCGATCGCGGCCGAGCGAGCACGCCAGCAGACCGACGAGGGCTACACCCGCGAGTACGACGCGCACCTGCGCCCGCAGGTCCTCATCGATGCCGCACTCGCGTACACCGTGCAGGCTCAGGACCAGCTGTCGGCCGCCGACGGCCAGGGTGTCGGCGCCGATTCCCCGGAGTCCTACTGGCCCTGGGAACTCGATTCGTTCCGGCCCAATGACGACGAGTTGCGCAGCCTGGCTAAAGCCGGCGCCCTGCTGGCCGCCGCGTACGACTGCGCCGTGGCCCGCCGCGTGCAGATGGGGGAGGCGTGATGGCTCAGATCGACACGAAACATCCAGGGGAACAGCACATCTGGATTGGCGAGGTGAGCCATGTCTGATCGCACGTCAATCGAGTTCACCCGCGGCGATGACGGCCGCCCCGGTGCGACCACCAATCCCGTGACCGGTTGTGACGCGGTAAGCCCCGGGTGCGATTCGTGCTTTGCGAAGGTGCTCGCGGAACGATTTCGAGGAAAGCCTGGGCATTACTTCGAGCACGGGTTCGATCTGCAGCTGCGCCCGGACAAGATCTACAAACCGTTGAGCTGGAAACCGCCGCGGCGCATCTTCGTCAACTCGATGTCGGACTTGTTTCACGCCAAGGTGCCCGCCGAATACATCGCCGAGGTCTGGGCAATGATGGCCCTCGCGCCGCACCACACCTTCCTGATTTTCACCAAGCGACACGGCCGGATGCATTCGCTGCTGAACTCGGATCGGTTCGGTGGCCTGGTCTATATGGCGATCAATGCGGTTCTGGCGCAGGGCAATCGGTGGAAGATCGCCGACGAGGTGATCTCTGCCGCACTGGACGGGTTCGCTCGCGGGAACTTCGCCGTGCTGCCACACGTGCAGCTGTTCGTCAGCGCCGAGAACCAGGACTATGCGCGGCTGCGGATCCCAGCCCTGTTGGACACCCCGGCGGCGGTGCGCGGGGTCAGTCTGGAGCCGCTGCTGGGCCCGATCGACCTCACCCACCTGGACGTGGAGGGCTACCCGCACGCGGCCGGCATGTATCAGATCAACGCGCTCACCGGCCGCAACACCGACATGGGTCGGCCGTGCGCCGACGTGCCGGCGTTGGACTGGGTCATTGTCGGTGGGGAAACCGGCCACACAGCGCGGCCGATGCACCCGGACTGGGCGCGCAGCCTGCGCGATCAGTGCGAGCAGTTCGGGGTTCCGTTCATGTTCAAACAGTGGGGCCAGTGGACGGCCACCCCAGCCGACCCCAGTCTGTGGGAGCCGCACGCCTGGGTGAACGCCGCGACCGGTGAGGTCGCCGACGAGCAGCGCGCCACCGAAGGCGGGGACTGGGTCGGGATGTGGAAGCTCGGCAAGCACAAGACCGGCCGCGAGCTCGACGGGCAAATCTGGGACGAGTTCCCCCGCGCTCGAAAGCTGTTGATTACCAATGAAAGAGGTCTGTGATGACGCTGACGTTGGATTTGAACCTGCCGGTGTGGGGTCACGTCGATCGTGACGCGGAGTTCTCCGACGATCGCCGGTACCGGTACTGGCTGACCCGGCGGTGGGGCTCGGGGCCGGCGCTGATGTTTGTGTCGCTGAATCCGTCAGATGCCGACGAACACAAAGACGACCAGACCACCCGCCGCGACATGGATTTCGCCGAGCGGTTCGGCTATCACGCGGTCAGGTTGCTGAATTTGAGCGACGTCGTGATGACCGACCCGAAAGCTGTTGCGGGCATTGCCGATCCGATCAGCTCGATCAATGACGAGCACCTCGACCGGGAAGCTGCCCGACATGACCTGATCGTGTTCGCGTGGGGCTCGAACGCCGACCCGGCCCGGGCCCGGGCGGTGGCCACCCGGCTGTGGAACATCTGCCGTCGCACCGGTGGGGCGGTGGCCTGCCTGGGGTGGACGGCCGACGGTCAGCCGCGGCACCCGTCCCGGCTGTCGAAGAACACACAGTTGTCGACGTTGACCGCTGACGCGCACCCCGATTTCGTCGACGTCGACCCGCGGTGGGTGGCACTGCTGACCGATTCGGACGTCCTCGACAGCCCGGCGCGTGGGGTGTCGCGGTGAGCGCGCCGCAGCGGGCCCCGCGCACCGCACTGGAGGCGGCGGCGATCGCCGACCACATCGTGGCGGTCCTGGGGCGGCGGGTGTACCGGGCGGCGCGGGAGATCGCGCTGCAGGACGGCATCGAGCAGGTGCTGCGGGAGCATGATTTTCGGGTTGACCGCGAATTCCGACTGAGCAGGCGGGACCGGCCCGACTTCCTGGTCGATGGCTGCGTGGCCGTCGAGGTGAAGATGCGGGCCAGCGGTTCGGCGGTGCTGAGCCAGTTGGTGCGGTACGCCGCCCACGACCGGGTGCAGGCCCTCGTAGTGGCCACACCGCGGTTGTCGTCGCTGTCGGGTATGCCAGCCGAAATTCTCGGTGTGCCGGTGCGGATGGTGGCGCTGCCCGGGCCGGGGCTGTCGCTGTGACGGCGCGCGTTGTCGGCCAGTATCGGTGGCTGCCCGAAAAGGCCTGGGAGATCGATGCCGCCCCGGACGTGATGATCCGGATCAAACGGATTTTCCCGCGGGTGGATGCCACCACCCGAGGGACCGTCACCCTCAGCGGCACCTTGGAAGTGGCGCGTGATTTGGAGTGGCTGACCGACCGGTGGCCGATGAAAGCCTCAGCCGAGGATCGCAAACGACTGCGGGCAATGGCCCATGAGCACCGGCGCCAGGAAAGCACCGTGCAGGACGTCCTGGCCGGCGGACAGCTGGCAGTTGCCGGTGGGCCGGGCTGGGTGTCGCCGACAGTTCCGCTGCGCAGCTACCAGCGCACCGCTCGGGACCTGGTGTGGGCCACCGGCGGAGTGTGCGTTGCCGACGAACTCGGCGCCGGCAAGACGTTCACCGGTCTGGCGTTATTGGAGGATCCGCGGGCACGGCCGGCGTTGGCGGTGACGCTGACCGGGGCGATGCCTAAGCAGTGGCGGCGGCAGCTCGCCGAGTTCTACCCGGAGTTGACCTCGATCGAAGTGAAGACCGGGAAGATTCATTCACTGCAGCGCCGCGGTCGCACCGCCGACCTGATCGTGATGAACTACGCCAAGCTGGCCAAGTGGCAGCACCATCTCAAAGGTGTTGTGCGCACAGTCATTTTCGACGAGGTGCACGAGCTACGCCGAAACGACTCCGAGCGGTACAAGGCCGCGGCAACCGTTGCCGGAGCTGCCACCTACCGCATCGGCCTGTCGGGGACGCCGCTATTTAACTACGGCGGCGAGATCTACAACGTCATCGACGTGCTGCGACCGGGCGCGCTGGGCGACCAACGCGAGTTCGCGCGAGAGTGGTGCCACACCTCGGGGCTGGACACCAAAACGCAGGTCTACGACCCGACGGCGCTGCGGTCCCACTTGATCTCACAGGGGCTGCTGTTGCGGCGCACCCTCGAAGAGGTCGGTATCGAGGTGCCGCCGATCATTCCGATCGAGCAGTCGGTGCCCTCAGATCCCACGGTGCTCAGCGAACTCGACGGCAACGCGGTGGCGTTGGCCCGACTGATCCTGGACCAAACTGCGAACCCGCACCAACGCTGGTCTGCGGCAGGGCAATTCGACTGGATGATGCGCCAGCACACCGGACTCGCCAAAGCGCCATTTGTCGCCGACTTCGTCAAGCTGCTGCTGCAGACCGAGATGCGAGTCATCTTGCTGGGCTGGCACCACGCCGTGCAGGACATCTGGGCCGAGCGACTGTCCGCCTACCGCCCGGCGATGTACACGGGCCGGGAGACGAACACCCAGAAACAGCGGTCCCTGGATGACTTCATGGCCGGCCGCTCGCGGGTCCTGATCATGTCGCTGCGCTCGGGCGCGGGGATCGACGGCCTGCAAAAAGTGGTGAACACGTTGGTGTTTGGCGAGCTGGACTGGTCCCCGGCGGTGCACAAGCAGGCCATGGGTCGGCCCGGGCGGCCGGGTCAGACCAAACCGGTGCGCGCCTATTTTGCGACCACGGACTACGGATCCGACCCGATCATGCTCGAAACGCTCGACATCAAGCAGTTGCAGGCCGACGCCCTCATCACCGGTGCCGGTGACGCGGTGGGGCAGTCGGCACCGGAGCGGATGACGCCCGAGAAGTACGAGCAGATCAAGCGTTTGGCCGCCCAGTTTTTGCAGCAGGCCGCGCGGCCGCAAGCAGTGAGGAGGACTGCGTGAGTAGGGGGAGAGCACCGTCGGTGGAATCTGTTGGAGGCACGCGGCTTCCGCAGTACCGGTTCGGTATCGGCGCCGGGGGAGCGCAGTGGCGGTTGCTGCATGCGGTGGATTTGAAGCGGCACGGGCCGCGTATCGCTGAGGCCGTCGCCAGGGGCGCCCGCCGCTCTGATGTCGAGGTGTTCTCTGTGTGTGGCACGCGCGCCCAGTACATGCGTCGCATGGGTCAATTCACCTACGACAGTGAGTTTTTGAGCCAGGGCCGGTGCGAGCGGTGCGGGTGGGTGGTGGCCCTCAACATGGGCACCGTCGAGCAGGAAATCGACCTGTACACGCGGGCCGCCGGCGGCACGGACCACGGCCTGCTGCGGCAGGTGTTCACCGCGATCCTGGCTGATCTGCCGCCGGGGGCCGCGGCCGAGCCCGGTCACCGTTCGGATCTGCTGGCCCATGTCGCCCGGCACCGCCCGACGGTGGCGGTGTGCGAAGCCTGCGCACAGGGGCACAGCATGGCTGACGTCCACGGCGCGGGCGTCACCGCGTGCCCAGATGCTGCGCTGGTCTGCGCGTCGTGCACGTTCGCCGCGGGGCCATGGGGTGGCGAGCGTCAGGGCTTGACCACCGGTGAGTGCGTCGTCACCGCCCCGTGTTCGGTACTGGCGGCCACTGCTCGGTACTACGAGCTGCTCGACAGCGCGTGGGGAGCGGCCTGATGGCCAACAACCCCCGCTGGGCCGAGATCAGCGCTGACATCAACGCGCAGCGTGCCAGCCACGCCGGCCGGCAGCAGGCCGCCCTGGCGCGCCGCGCGGTAGCGGCCCTGGCTGAGCAACAGGCCGAAGCACACGTGCAGCGGTGGATCGCGGCGTTGGAGCACCGCATTGCCAACCCTGGCGGGTCGCTGGCCGAGCTCGGCGCGTCGATGACGCCTCCGATGACCAAGAACGCCTATGCGGCGCTGTTGCGGCGGGCGCTGGCCGCCGGCGGTGTCAGCAGTGATCAAACCCCGTCCGATCACTCCGGAAAGGACTGAACCGTGTTCAAACGCTTGATCAGCAAGGCAGCGACGTGGAGGGGGCGACGGGCGGTGCTGCCAGGCGCGCGGGTCGGTGATGACCTGGCGCTTGACCGCGATATCGCGGCGTCGTTGACCGATGAATCGTTGGCGTGGGCGCTGGGCACCTGGCGCGCTCGCTACCTGTGACTGCTGTGACAGGTGTCGCTTCCTGCGACATCGGCCCTGGTGGTGCTGGCAACACTGCCGACCGGTCGTGTCGGTTCACTTCCGCTGGCCAGTGGCGTGGTCGGATGGAGGGTAACGACTCGGTAAAGGAGGTTACACAGCTCAACTAACCATCTCCGTTTGAGGAGATTTTGACAACTGGATAGCGGGACTTAAGAGGTCTGGACACCCCAAAGGGTCATCCAGACAAGTTTCTGAGAGACGAATCAACGGAGCGCCAACTCCGGACATCCAGACAGACATCCCCCGAAGGGGATGTCTAAGGAGAGTTTCTAAGAGCCGAACCTCGGAGCGCCAACTCCGAAGTCTCTGTGAGATCGAAGCGCCAACTTCTTTCTCAAGTCCCCGGTAAACCGAGGGAAGACCAATGCAACGAGGTCCTTCTCAGGGTAACCCTTACCCTGAGCAAAGCTCAAGACATTCGAGCCGGTTTTCACAAAAACACCCTGTGAACTGCGGATACGCAGAGAATTCATGGGCGTGTCGTGACCGTGAAATTACAGCTCCGGAAGTTTGCTACACCCCCCACCGCGGGCAGGTTTCTGATGCCGCGCGCGGGCCACGACGGTCCGCATCCCACACCGCGGCACCCGGCAACCGGGTACGCGGCGCGGGCACACAACGCGTCGTCTTCGCCGACGGCGAGATCACGCTGCAGTACGCGTGCTCACGCTCGGCGCGGGCCGAGGCTCGCCACGCGCGCCGCGAGTGGATCGTCCGCGTCAGCGAGAAAGCCGACGAGGCCAACGAGGCGCCGCTACCCATGTGGACCAGCCGCAAAGGCTGGCTCACCGAACTGTCCGCATGGCTGGCCACCGAGGACGGTCTGACGGAATGCGCACGCCTGCACATCCGGCCCGACCGTGTGCTGCGCGCAGCGATGGTCCTGGCCGCCCACGCCGACCACAGCAGTGGCCGGCACTGCGCGGTCACCAATGCCACGGTGGCCCAGGGCGCCGGGTGCTCCGAACGCACCGTGTCGACCGTGCGCAAAGTGCTCAGCACTGCCGGCCTTGCCGTTCTGATTCGGCAGGGGCACGGTTCCCCGGACTCGGCCCGTGGGGCATGGCGGCCCGCCGTCTGGCATCTGGTGAGCCGCCCGAAGCCTGTAGACAAAGAGGCCGGTGCACGGGCGGTTTGCGATCTACCGCCATCCCGTAGGGATAGGCGGGTATCTCCAGAAAGATCTTCCTCACCAAGCGCACGCGAGCGTGCGCGGCGACCCAAATCCAATCCCCCCCAAACAGCACCGAAGCGGGGCCAGCGTCGCTGCGCTCCGCGGCCCCTGCATGTGCAGCTGCTGGCCGCCGACCTCGTCCGTGAGGCGCCGCTGAGCTTCGGGCACGGTCACATCGGCCAAATCTGCGATGCGCTGATGGCTTCCGGCCTGGACCTGGCTGCCTGGACGGGCAAGTCGCTCATGCAGGCGCTGGATGCTGACACGAAAGCCCGGGGGTGGAACTCGCCGAAACGTGTCGAGCGGCCAGGAGCGTTCCTGCTGGCGCGGTTGCAGTTGCTGCCGACACGACCCGCCGTGGTCGAGCCTGGTGGCCTGGCTGCACGGCGGGCGGCCCGGAAGGCCTCGACGGCCCAGGAAGCCACCGGTGAAACCCGTCAGAGCGCCGCGGCCCGCGCAGCGCGCTGGTACGCCGATGTCGTCACGGTCACCACCGAAGCCCAGCGGGTCAGGCTGCTGCAGGCCCACAAGGCCACGGTCGGTCCCGTCGTCGACGAGGTCTATGCGATCGCCGGGGCCGGGCGTCGGGCTGCTCGGCTGTACCCCGAGCTGGCGCTGACCGACGCGCTGACCCAGTGGGCTACCGACGTGCTCGGTGAGGAGCCCGCATCGGCTGCGGCGCTGCAGGTTCCGGCGTTCACGTCGCTGAGCACCGATCTGCTGATGGACCTGGCGATCGGCAACTGCGACTGCGTGGTGTGCGGATCGCACAGCGCGACCCGGCGGCCGCAGCTGCCGCTGCAATCGATGGTGTGCGACCAGTGCTGGCCGGTCATCGCCGCCGAGCTCGACGGGGCCAGCGACCTCGAGGAATGGATGCCGGCATGACCGACCTGGACGACCCACCGCCGCGCACACGGCGCCGCCAGCAAGCGCCCGAGGAGCCCGGTGACTATCGGCAGCCGCCGCACGACCTGGACGCCGAACAGTCGGTGCTGGGCGGGATGCTGCTGAGCAAGGACGCGATCGCCGACGTGCTGGCCAAGCTGGGGCCCGGTGACTTCTACCGGCCCAACCACGCCGCGGTGTACGACGCGATCCTGCATCTGTACGGGTCGGGGGAGCCGGCTGATGCGGTCACGGTGGCCGCCGAGCTGGACCGGCGCGGTGTGCTGACGCGGATCGGGGGTGCCCCGTACCTGCACACCCTGATCTCGATGGTGCCAACAGCCGCCAACGCCGGCTTCTACGCCGGGATCGTTGCGGAGAAGGCGATACTGCGGCGCCTGGTGCAGGCCGGCACCCGGATCGTGCAGTACGGCTACGCCGGCGCTGAGGGTGCCGATATCGCCGCGGTGGTCGACCGTGCCCAGGCCGAGGTGTTCGACGTCACCGAGAGGCGGTCTTCGGAAGACTTCATGGTGCTCGACGATCTGCTGCAGCCGACGATGGACGAGCTCGACGCGATCCAGTCCGGTGACGGCCTGGGCGGTGGTGTGCCGACGGGGTTCGCCGATATCGACGAGTTGACCACCGGCCTGCACGGCGGGCAGATGATTATCATCGCGGCCCGCCCTGGTGCCGGGAAATCGACTCTGTCCCTTGACATTATGCGGTCGTGCTCGATCAAGCACCGGATGCCAAGCATCATTTTCTCGCTGGAGATGAGCAAGTCGGAGATCGTGATGCGGCTGCTGTCGGCGGAGGCGCGGATCAAACTCGGCGATATGCGCTCGGGTCGGCTCAGCGATGATGACTGGGCCAAGATGGCGCGGCGGATGGGGGAGATCAGCGAGGCCCCACTGTACATTGACGACTCGGCGAACCTGACCATGATGGAAATCCGCGCCAAAGCTCGCCGGCTCAAACAGAAAACCGATCTTCGACTGATCGTGGTGGACTACCTGCAGCTGATGACCTCGGGCAAGCACTTCGATTCACGCCAGGCCGAGGTGGGTGAAATCTCCCGCAATCTCAAACTTTTGGCCAAGGAACTCGATATCCCGGTGATCGCGGTCTGCCAGCTCAACCGTGGGCCGGAGCAAAGAGTCGACAAGGTGCCGCAACTGTCCGACCTTCGCGAAAGCGGAAATTTGGAACAGGACTGCGACCTGTGCTTTCTGATCCACCGCCCCGATGCCTACGATAGAGACAGTCCCCGCGCTGGTGAAGCGGACGTCATTTTGGCGAAGCATAGAAACGGTCCCACGCGTACTTTCACGTTGGCGTCCCGCCTGCACCTTTCCTGCTTTACTGACCTTGCGCGGTACTGAAACATGTTGTCTAACAACGACATACGCCGTATTCGGTTCGGATTATGTTGTGCTGCAACAACAGCATCACGCGTCGTGCATGAAATCGCATATTGAGGTTATGCAGGCTGCATTACGCAGCAGGCCGCCATCGACCTAGTCGTCGCTGGCGACGACTAGCGCCAACTCGCCCGCGGTCCGATCGATGACGACGAACTCGTGGAACCCGGCGTCGCCACCGACGATGTCACCCCAATCATGCTGAGCGGTAGCGCGGATATCCGGCAATCGGTAGATCACAGTGGCCCGCTGGATGTGGGCACAGACCTCGCGGTCCAACTCCTCGCGTTGGGCCTGAGGCCAAGACACGAAATCCTCGTCCCAGTTGCGGATCACATGCTCAGCCCAGTTGCCGATCGCGGGAGCTTGGTGCCCGCGGGCTCCCCAACCTGCGGGCATTGCTGTGTTTGGGGGAGGGGTGACGGCGCCGAGTGTCGGAACTGCTGAAAGCAAAGTTAGCCGGCCAGGACCGGCAAGTTGCTGATGGGCGTGTCGCGTGCGTTAGATTTGGCCGGTGGCCCTGTTGGATGCGTTCGTCGAAGCCTCGCAGGAACAGCACCGCCGCTACTTCGAGATGTTTGGGCCCAATGCCGAAGGCGGTGAGGGTCTACGCGATTTGAGTGCCGGGGTCCGCAGCGATTTCATCCCTCGTATTCTCGGTGTCCGCGCGGGCGTGATCGGGACGGATTTCTCCGATGCGGTGTTGCGGTCCTATGTCCCAGCAACCAGTACGGATCATCTGCCGTTCGAGCGTGCTGCGCAGATGCTCGATGCCGGCGCCGAGGCTGTAGACACCAGTAGGCGGATCAACGTCGAGGGTGCGGCCGCGATCTTGGGGAACTCGCGGATGGAGGCCGCTGAAATTTCTGCAGTCCCCGATCCGGATTCGCCGGCTGGGCAGGCGCAAATCATCGAGATTGTTTCCAAGTATCAAGGCCGGTCAGCGGCGACGGTGGAGGAGTCCGTGGCAGCTGAGCAGGCTGCTGGCTTGAAAGCGATGAACGCCGGCGCCGGTGGCGACGAGTTGCCGAAGGGCACAGGAGCCCAAGCTGTGGACTACACCACGGCTCCGTTGAGCCCGCAGCAGCCGCTACCGGAAACTCCGTGGCAGTACAACATTGACTTCACCAGTGAAATCCAAGCATTCAAAAACGGTCAGTTGCCGGTTAACGCGGGTTCGGTGGCATCGATCGACGATGTCTGGAACGAACTCCATCGTTGTTTCAATTGCAACTTTCCCATGGGGGGAGCGCCGAAAGGGTTCCCTAACGTCGGTGACGAGCTCCCACTCGAAATTCGTACCGCCGGGCAGAAACTGTTGGATTTTCCGGTGCGTGTGACCGAAGTTCAGCGAACTGCGTCGGCAATCGATATCGAATTTGTGACCCTTCCCGGCCATGTCGATGGGCCTGACAGCATCATTCATTTCCGGTTCTTCGAACAGGGCGGTCAACTCCACCTCTCCACCCATGGCCTCATCACGCAAGGGCCGGGATCAGAAGATATTCCAATCCTTAGCCCCGCGCTAAGGTCGGGGTACACAGGCGTTGCTCATGCTGTGTGGCAGCCGTACATAGACAACTTGACCCGAAACATTGCTAATGCCAAGGGATACGTTACTTATGGGCCAGGTCAATGATTCTGCGGTCAAACGATGAGATTCGCACCACTCATGCGAATATGTGTCGGGCAGGCGCCGTAGAATGAACGTATGAGTAAGAACCGGATTCAGTGGATGGGGTTCCTAGCGATAGGTCTCGCCGCCGGAATTGGATTCTGGTTTCTTGTGACTTTTATCCTGGCCGCGGTGGGATTCTCCTTTTACGCCCTGCATATCGGCTCTTATGTTGCGGTGGTCCTGTGGCTGATTGCAGCTCCGTTGATTTACATCCGCATCAACAAGGCTCACACTCACACCGCCGCTTACCGTATCGGGCCCCTGCTCATTGGGATGGGCTTGATCCTCACCTACTTCGCCGTCGCTTGGGCAGTCTCTCACGGCTGACGCCGCAAACTGCCGCACTCGAGCGCACCGCAATCACACGCATCAGAGACGCCAGATTCGCCGTACCGTGCCATGCCGTGCGCAATTGACGTTCATCGTCAGGAGTTGGTTGACGGGCCGTCCATGAGCGCGCCGAGATGGCCTGGGATGCCGTGCTGGGTAAGCGCTTCGCTGTAGTTGTCTATGACGTTGGTGAGTAGCGCTCCGGTGGTCTGTAGACCGGCGGTGGCGCGTTCGAAGTGTTCGGCTGCTTGCCGGTAGCCGGCGACTCCGCTGAGGATGTCGTCGACCGACTTTCGGTACTGGATGAAGGCTTCGCGTTGGGTGGCTTGGGCCGCCAACAGAACTCGGTTGCTTTCCTCTGCGGCGAGAAGTTTCGCGGTCAGTTCGGTGTTGGCGTCGGCGAGGCTGCTGTTGACGGCTTGGAGACGTTGCACTTCGGCGGCAAGGGCGGCGTCTCCGCTGCGGGCAGCGGCGGCGCCAGCAGTGGGGCCTGAGGTGATTTGGTCGGCGTAGACGTACCAGCGCCGCTGCTTGGAGCCCTGTTGGACGTACCCGGCGAGCTCGCCGCTTTCGAGCATGCGGCGGACGGTGCGCACGTCCAGGCGCATAGTTCGGGCTGCTTCGCGAGCGGTCATGGCTGGTCGGCCCGGTTGTGGGCTCGCTTCCAGTGTCATGCCGCCGTCCGAGAGTGAGGGTGTGGGCTCCAATTTGGAGCATTGCTTATCGTACCGTCAGTGGCATGATTTCGGCAGCGGCTTGACGTGCACCGATGTCCGGTAAGAAGACCTCAAATGCCCACTTAGTGAGCGACACGCCGCACGCGGTACACCGCGCAGGCTAGGTAGCGCCCTATTCTTCTCTCAACGTCCTATTAGTGAACATTTGCGCAGGTCGTCGATGACTTGTTTTCGGACTGAGCGGATAAGGAGCCGGGCGATGGCACGACAGAGCGGGCCGGAGAAGGCGCGACGGAGCGTCAGCGGATCGAACAACCGCAAGTTGAAGCGTGTGGTGTCGTTCCGTATCGGCACCGACGAAGTGGGTGACGCCCTGGACGCGTACGCGGTCAGGCTTGGTTTCAAGAACGCGAACGACCTGGCGAGGCACCGTTTGGCCGGCGACCTTGAAGCCGCGTTGGCCTCGGCTAACAGCGAGCCTGGGGCGCTGGCGACGGCCTCGTAAGCCGCTGTCCCTGTAGTCACAGGCGTCACTTCAGTTTGCGGTCTACCGCGTGTCTATCGCGGTAGACCGCGTTTTCGCATGCGACCATTCCCTAAGTCTGTCGACTCGATTTGAGGGAGTGGGAGGTCCACATGTCAGTACGCCGCCAACCGAAGGCGGCCAGCAGCCAGGCGCATGCCTGACACTTCACGCACACGCTACGGCGTGATGAGTGCATCGGCCTCGAAGGCCACCGGATACCGCTCAGTGTGATCCAGATGCCGAATTCACCTCTGCCGCTTGATGACTGGCAAGAGGTTTATCCACCTGTCTAAAAGTTCGAAGCCCCCGGCTGGCAGGCCGAAGGCTTCGTGAGCCGAGTTCCCGCTCGGCCGGTGGTGCATATCCATTTCCCCTGAAGGGACACTTGATGATAGCGCATGCCCGCATGCAGCCGGCGTCGCTGTGACCCCGCGCGTCGGACACGACTGTGTTACGACCGCAGGCGAAAGTGTGTGGAAGTCGTTGGCGCCCTTGATGGCAGCCCGACCGACCATGCGCCTGTGGACTGCCGAGGAAGGCTTTGAGCACGCCTACGCGCTGACGCGGAAAGTGCCAGAGCGGCCGGCGGCTGTTCCGCTGTACAACCGTGGCCGCAGTCGACTCCTCGCTCTGGACCTCGATGCGAAAAAGCTGGGGCCAGAAGCTGTTGCCCGCGACGCTCAGCGAATCCTGTGCTGGGTCAAGGATTGTGATGGCTCAGCTGTCGTCGATCAATCCACTTCCGGTGGCGCGCACATCCTGATCCCGCTGCAGCGCGCCGCCACCGTCGACGAACTTCGGCCGCTTCTGTATGCGCTCGCCGCCCGCTGTCCGACCCTTGATCCCACGCCGATGCTCAACGATGTCACCGGCTGCATCACCGTCCCGGGTTCAGTCTGCCGTGAGGGCGGAATCAGGGTGCTCAAAGGCAGTGTCGCTCAGGCCGAGCAGGCGTTCACGCGCCGTAGCGGCCTCGAGTTCGTTGGGGCGCTGAGCGCGCTGCTCGGCGCCGAGCAGCCGTCCGCTGTGGCCTCGTCGACCCGGTTGGCGCCTTCACCGACGCTGTCTGAGGCCTTCGAGGGAGAGGACATGGCCACCGTTGTCCTGAGGCCCGCCTACCGTCGCCACAGCCCGATCCCTGCCGTTGTGGAGCAGTTCGCACGCACCGGGGCGATGGCGTCGGATGGCCGTTGGCCTAGTCGGTCTGAAGCGCGCCAATCGGTTCTCGCTCATGCGGTCTGGCGCGGTGCGACCCTGGCTGACATTCAGCAGCTGATGGCAGACCAATGGGCCGACGGTTTGGGCGCTGCCTATGTCCGCTACGGAACCCGGGCACAACGGGCGTTGCACCGTGACTGGCAGGCAGCTCAACGATGGGTCGCTGCGCAGTTGAGCACTTTCCACGCTGACACGCACAAGACAAAGCACACAGGGGGTAGGGGAGACTGGCCCCTGCACGAACGGTGGCTCGCGCACGCCATCTGGTGGTGCGACCTCACCCTGCGCGCTCATCCTCAGCGTTGGAAAGTGGCTGCGGTCTTGCAGGGGCTGGCGGTATCGGCCGCGCGGGCTGGTGAGGTGGTCAATGGCGTTGCTGCCGTTGCGGTTGGGGGGCGGTCGCTGTCGATCGCCTCGGGCTTGATGTCGGAATCGACCGTGTGGGCGGTGCTGCGCTTGCTGCGGGACATGCCCGGCTCGCCTGTGCTCTTGGTGGCGAAAGGGTCGGGGCTTACCGCTGACCGTTACGCACTGACTGAGCCCGACGTCTTGGACCCTGCCCCCGGCGGCTCTGGTCGGCCGGCGGGGGTGGATGTGCACCCCGCATGGGCTGTGATCGGTTACCAGCACCGGCGAATCTTTGAGACGATCACCGAGGCCGGGTTGCATTCTGTCCGTGAGATTTCCGTGGCGGCACGAACATCCTTGAGCTCCACCTATGACAGCGTCGCTGAGCTCGCCCGGTTCGGGCTAGTCAGCCGTGTGCACGGCTGCGTGAATGTCGGTCCGACGACACTGGACGATGTCGCCGAGCAATACCGTCTCGACGAGGAACGGGCACAACGCATCGCCGCGTACCGCGTGGACCGGCAAGGTTGGCGCGCCTGGCTCGGTGGCCGCCGCGACCCCGGCCCCGATCGTCCCGTCGCGTCGCCGCCGTCGACACCAATCGTCCAGGTGCTCAGCGCTGATGATGAACTGGCTTATCAAATGAGCGTGATGGCAACGGGGCCACCGGAACTGGAATACTCCATATCACTCGGGCTCGAGAGAACCGTCGCGCGCGGACGCAGGGCATCGCCAGGGATTACGGTTTGTTCCGCTTGAGATCGGTGGCCGGCAGTCTGGCGGCGGTCTCCTAAGCCAGGCGGCGGCCGGCGACCGGAGAGACCTCCCCGACATTCCCGCAAGATGGGTGATGGGGCACCACCGGCAGCTAGCCACCGGTGGAAATGATGGGAGGCCCCCCTTTTTCTCTATGCTGAGAACTTAACTAGGCAGAGAGGGAGGCCATGCCCGCAGCCCTGAAAGCTGGGTCGGTCGCGACATTCGTTTTGACCTTGAGCATCTGCGCGGTCGGTTGCACTCCGGCAACATCACCGCAACCGACCACCAGCGCGGCTCCCCAGACCGTGGCCGGTACCACGCGCATCGAGTCACCAGCTGACTCAGTGAGTGGTCTGGCTAGACCAGGCCTTCACTGCTTTGCCTCGCCCACCGATGCCGTACTTGCCGCAGCGCGGATCGACAACTACTACCTGCGTCGGCGGCTCGATTACGAAGCCAACCACCGCAGGTTTGATGCCGGGGGACCACTGATGCCGTACGGCTCCAACGAGATGGGCGAGGTGTCCGACCACCCCGACGACAATCACTGCGTCGAGGTCACCACATACCTTTACGAAGACAGGTTCTGGCCGCCGGCACCTTCAACCACGTCGGCCCCACGCCCCAGCCGGTAGGGACAGGGCGACGCCCGATTGTGTGGTCATGCAAGACCGCCAGGCTGTTCGTGCTGACGCCGGCCTGACCGAGCTGCTGAGCTGCGGGTGGCCTAGCGTGCTGGCGAGTTTTTGGGCGGTTCGGCGGTGATCGTCGAGGGCAGAGGTGGTGGTCATCGCGTCACCCAGAGCCATTTGGTGAAGAACCGGAAGTCCAGGCCCGGTAAGCGATAGATGGCCGACCACCCCTCAGCGAGGTCTCCCCGGCGGATGGCCGCTGCGGACCGGTCCAGCATGGCGTCCAGATCGGGGCTGGCCAGCGCCTGGGAATGCCGGCCGTAATACCGGTTGGTGGTGCCTACACCCCACAACAGCGTGACCACGAACGCCCGCCGCCGGTCCGCGACCGTGTCGAGGTCGCGAGCGAGCTCGGCGAGGTCGGCGCGGTGCACGCCCCTGCCGAAATGGTCCAGTGCCCAGGCGACGTCAGGATCGTCTGGATTCCATCGCAATCACGCCCGCGCATTCGATGACATCGACGGCTGCTGGGCCGGGTCGAAGCGATCTAGAATCACCTGACCGTGTCGGGTGACAACGTGGTCAACCCACTGCTGATGAACGTCGACGTCCGCCATGGCCGACAGACTAGGCCGCTGGTGCGACAACGGCGTCCCGATAGGCCGCAATCCGGTCTATGTCAGAGAAACAAGGAAGCCCCCCTCAGTGAGGGAGGCTTCTTCACGAACAGCCGATACCGACTGCATCTGCATACGACGATAATGCACCGCCGCATGCCGGGTGATCTATGGTGCCGGCGCGTAACCGCCGTTGTGTAGCAGGGGTTCTCCGGTCTCGTGCAGGAAAGAGGCTTTGACGGCCGCGGCCGGCCACAGCAGCAGATGCGACAGTGGGACCAGCGTCACCAAACTCAAGGTGGGGTCAGGTGCGGCGCCGATTGAACCGTGCCCGGTGCGGATCAGGGTGCGCCAGCCGCGGGCGGTATCGGAGATGGTGAAGCCCGGCGCCAGCTGGTCGACGGTCCACGGAAGCGGGAGAAATGGCAAGTCCAAATCCTCGCGCAGATCGTCGGCGAACATTCTATCGCCAGTTTGGATTGTTGCAGTGCGTCCCAATGAGCGCAGAGAACGACGACTTTGTCGTACCAACAGTGATCATCGAGCGGTGCAACAGCTATTCGGGT
This sequence comes from Mycobacterium sp. SM3041, assembly GCF_039668335.1. Taxonomy (NCBI): domain Bacteria; kingdom Bacillati; phylum Actinomycetota; class Actinomycetes; order Mycobacteriales; family Mycobacteriaceae; genus Mycobacterium; species Mycobacterium sp. SM3041. The sequence goes on from NZ_JAYXBQ010000049.1 coordinate 148,611, forward strand.
CCCGGGTGGGCCACCGAGCTGGTCACGATATCGACGAACGCCAGACAGTGTTCAATGCCGCCGCTCAAGTGCAAGTCCCAGGCGTACTGTCCGCACACGGGTACGATTACTATCTAGGTACGTAGATAGTGGCAGCGGAAACAGGCTGAGGTGCAACGCTGATCGCTGACACCGCGAGCGGAGATGAGGGGCGAGCGTGCGGGTGCGAGGATTCGGTGAACTTGAGGCGGTCATCATGGACCGTATGTGGAATCGGGACCCGGGCGCGCCAACGACGGTGCGTGAGGTGTTCGACGAGCTGGCCAGCGAGCGGGACATCGCCTACACGACGGTCATGTCGACGATGGACAACCTGCACACTAAGGGCTGGCTGACCCGTAAGCGTCAGGGCAAGGCCTATGACTATTGGGTGGCGCTTACGCGTGAGGAGTACACGGCGCGCATGATGCACAACGCGCTCGACGGCGGCGGTAGCAGCGAATTGGTGCTCACGCATTTCGTGGAACAGATGAGTCCTGAGGAATCTGCAGGACTACGCGCGGCATTGCGGCGTCTGGCCAATCGGACGGCCACGCAGTGAGCACGGTGGTGTGTCTGCTCGGGTATAGCCTCGTGGTCCTCGTTCTCGGACCTCCGGTGTTGCGGCGGCTGACCGCAAGCGGACCGGCTCCCCGGCTCGGGGTAGCGGCTTGGCTGAGCGCGATCGTCAGTGTGCTCGCGACGTGGGCGGCCACGACGGCGATTATTGCAGCCCAACTGATCGGCCATTGGGGCCATCTGGATCGGCTCATCGTGATGTGTCTGACGTGGCTGTGCCGTGCGGTTAGCGGTGGCGTGAGCGGGGTGGGGCAGGCGGTCGTAGGCGGTGTGCTGGCCGCGGCAGCGGTGGCTGCGGTCGTCGCCACGATACGGCTGGTCCGCGCCGTGGGTGTGCTGCGTCGGCGTGCCCGTCAGCACGCCGAGGACGTGCGGCTGGTGGGGCGCGGTACCTCTGACGACGGCGTCGTGGTGATCGATGTGCCGCGGCCGGCGGCCTACTGTGTGTCCGGTAGCCCGCCGGCGATCGTGTTCACCAGCGGGGCGCTCGATGTGCTCGATGAGCGGGCGCGGGCGGCGGTGTTGGCTCACGAGCGCGCCCACCTGGCCGGGCACCACCTCGCGGTGATGACATTTCTGCGTGCCGTGGCCCGGGTGTTTCCGGGTGTCGCGCTGATGGCTGAAGGCGCACAGCAGGTTTCGCGGTTGCTGGAGATGTGCGCCGACGATGCAGCGGCCCGGCGCCATGGCGGTGCGGCACTGTTGTCCGGGCTGATCGCATTGTGCGGAGCGGCGCCCGCCGAGGCGCTCGGTGCTGCCGATGTCGCGGTGCTCGATCGCGCAGAGCGTCTCGCTGGGCCGCGCGCACCATTTGGCGTCGCCACCCAGATTGCGCTGGTATCGGCGATCGTGCTGGCGGGCCTCGGGCCCGTGATGATTGGTGCCCTGGCGGCTACCGGCGTGAGCTTGTGCATGGGGTAACCACCCCAACCACCGATGTACATGTAGACATCCACCCCCGTTCGACCGAGGAACCACCACAACCCAAGGACAGGCGGTACCGGGCATGGCCATCAGTGACACGCAGTGCGCAGATGATGCGCGTCTCCGCAACCCGATCCCGAACCTGGGGCGGTGAGTCCCATGTATTTTGGTCACCTGAGCCGGCGGGCGGCGCTGGCCACGATGGGTGCTGGCGTGGTCGCAGCGGCGGCGTACGTGCTGCGCGGGTTGGTTGAATCACCACGGTCGGCGGTGCGCCTGGCCGACGGCGGCTCGATGATGGGGGTCCGCGGCACCGACATGGCTCGGTACATGGAGATGTTTAACCGGCACACCGAGCTACGCCGCACCGTTGACGACATTCCCGGCGGGGTCCGCACCACCACCGAATCGGACGCCCCGGAATTGGCCGCCCAGCTCAAGGCCCACGTGTCGAGCATGTACGGCCACCTGGCGCAGGGCTCGGAAGTGATGTGCATGAGCGAGAGCCTGCCGACCTTGTTCCAGAACGCACGCGGGTACCGCCGCCAGCTGACGTTCACCGCGGCCGGGGTGGTGGCCGAGGAAACCTCTGATGATCCCCAGCTCGCCGAGGCGATCCGGGCCCATGCCCGCGAGGTTAGCGGGTTCGTGCGCGACGGCATGCCGGCCATGATGGGTGGTTCGGGGGGATGATGGGGCCAGGCTCAATGATGGGCCCGCGCTAACGCCGCCCCGGGATGCGCCGACGCGTCGCGACGGTGTTGGTACAGCCTGCAGACGCCGGAACATGGAGTGCATAAATGAGACCGAAGGCGACGGCACATGACCGCTTCTGATGATCGCTTGAGTAGGTGGAACCGGTACTGGGATAAGAAGTCCCGCAATTACGACCGGGAAATGGGTTTCTTCGATCGACACCTGTTCGGCAACTCCCGGCAATGGGCCTGCAGCCAGGCCAGCGGCGCTGTCCTGGAGGTCGCGGTCGGCACCGGGCTCAACCTGACCTTCTATCCCGATGACGTCACCGTGACCGGAATCGACTGGAGTCAGGGAATGCTGGACCTGGCTCGACAGCGCGCCGCCAACCTCGGCCGCACGGTCGATCTACGCCAGGCCGACGCTCACCATCTCCCGTTTACCGACGCATCATTCGACACTGTGGTGTGCACGTTCGGGCTCTGTGCGATCCCCGACCACGCGCAAGCTCTCGCCGAGATGACTCGAGTCCTGCGCTCCGGCGGCAACCTGATCCTCGTCGATCACATCGAAAGCAGCTCTGCTCCAGTGCGAATCGTCCAACGACTACTCGAGGGCGTCACTGTCCCCCTTGGTGGGGAACACTTTATGCGCCGCCCGCTCACCCTGATTCGCCGCAGCGCGGCACTGACCGTCACCCAGGTGCAACGCTTCCACCTCGGGCTGGTCGAACGCGTCACCGCCCGGAAAAACTGACAACCCGCGGGTATTCAGACCATTAGGCCACGGACGATATAATCGCTCTGTGGCGATGAATACTGTTCCTGCTGAGATGCAGCGCATCGAGCTGGCTCCGGCGGCGGCGCTGTTTCGGTCGCTGGGCGATCCCACGCGGCTGGCGATTGTGCGACGGCTGTCTGCCGGGCCCGCGCGGGTCGCCGACCTCGTCGACGCGGTCGGGCTGGCGCAGTCGACGGTCTCTAAACATCTTGTCTGTCTTCGGGATTGCGGCCTGGTGACCTCCGATCCGGTAGGCCGATCCTCGGTGTTTCAGCTCGCCCAGCCCGCCCTGATCGACGTGCTCGCCGCCGCCGAGACGGTCCTGGCGGCCACCGGCAACGCCGTCGAACTCTGCCCCACCTACGGCACCGGAGGACAACCGTGACCGACAAAAGCATCGACGAAACAGCGGCCGAGCGGGCCTCACACTGCCAGCGCGGGCCTGCTTGCGCCGATGACTGCTGCGTCCCGGTCACGGTCCCCGGCCATGACGCGGCCTGGCATGCCGCCGCACGCAAAGCCAAACTGCTGTCCTGGATTTCGCTGGGCTACATGGCCGCCGAAGGCATCGTTGCGGTAGTGGCCTCGTG